>NZ_JBLWVF010000012.1:0-106111 GCF_048268605.1 Primorskyibacter flagellatus | reverse complement strand
GCAACTCGGCCCACCATCGCATCATCTCCCGATATCCCGTTCAGTCTATGATACGAATTACAGTTCCGGGTGACTAGATTCTGGCTTGGACAATCCTACGCACGGGCCTTTCGGAGATAACCAATTCACCGGCGACGCGTCTCTTGCTCTGTCCCTCGGCTAGTAGAGCTGTACTTGGACAGCCTTCATTTTGCCCGTGGGCTTACAAGCCAAACGCGTCATCGACAGCTGGATCGGGTGCTAAAACGCCGAGCGACCGCCCGTCACAGCATGGCGGGCACGACCTGATCGGGTGGGCGGTGACCGTCGGCGAAGGTTTTGATATTGATGATGACCTTTTCGCCCATCTCTACCCGCCCCTCCTGTGTGGCGGACCCCATATGCGGCAGCATCACCACATTGGGCAGATTGCGCAGGTCGGGGTTGGACTGTGAACCTTGCTCGTAGACATCAAGCCCCGCACCCGCGATCTCGCCTGCTTTGAGCATGCGGGTCAGGGCCGGCTCGTCTATTACTTCGCCGCGCGAGGTGTTCACAACCACGGCGCTGGGTTTCAGCAGCTTCAACCGCCGCGCGTTCAACAGGTGAAAGGTGGACGGGGTGTGCGGACAGTTCACGCTGATGACATCCATCCGCGCGACCATCTGATCGAGGCTTTCACAATATGTTGCCTCGACCTGCTGTTCATTTTCGGGACGCAGGCGGCGACGGTTGTGATAGTGGATCTGCATGCCGAATGCCTGCGCCCGGCGTGCGACGGCCGTTCCGATCCGTCCCATACCCAGGATGCCCAGGCGACGCCCGCCAAGGCGTCCGCCAAGAAAGGCGGTCGGTGCCCAGCCGTTCCAGTCCCCGGTCTGCATTACCGCCAGCCCTTCGGGCAAACGCCGGGTGACAGCAAGGATCAGGGCAAGCGTGATGTCAGCGGTGTCTTCCGTCACGACGCCGGGCGTGTTGGACACAAGAATGCCGCGTTGCCGCGCCGTGTTCACGTCAATATGATCAATACCCGCACCGTAATTCGCGATCAGGCGCAGCCGGTCTCCGGCTTGGGATATCAACGCGGCGTCGATCTGATCGGTCACGGTCGGAACCAGAATATCGGCTTCTTTCACTGCCGCGACCAGTTCTGCGCGCGTCAGAGGCGTATCATCGTCCCGCAGACGAACATCGAAAAGTTCTTTGAGCCGGGTTTCAACCACTTCCGGCAAGCGTCGCGTCACGACAACACTCAGGCGTTTTGATGGCATCATGCACTCCTGCTTCTTCCAAACCCGCGTAGCTTTTGGCACAGTGGCGCAAGCAGCGACGGGGCACAAGAACCCTGCGCGAAAAACACATGCGCAACCGGGGCAGGTCGAATGAAACCCATCGGATTAGGGCTTATCCTCGCGGTCTTGCTGGGGGTTTCGGCGTATGCGCAAGAGCGTGGCCCGGTGACGAACCTGCCGGTGCCGAGATTTGTGTCGATGAAGGCGAGCGAAGGCAATGTCCGGCGTGGCCCATCACTGACCCACCGCATCGACTGGGTGTTCAAACGCCGCGACATGCCGCTGGAAATCACCGCCGAATATGGCCATTGGCGCCGGGTGCGAGACCGTGACGGCGCGGGCGGTTGGGTGCATTATTCGCTTCTTTCCGGGGTACGCACGGTTCTGGTGGAACGCGAGATGCTTGATCTGCACGTCCGACCCGATGACGACGCCCAGGTCTCGGCCCGGCTGGAAATGGGCGTCATCGCGCGGCTCAACGAATGCACCCTGAAATGGTGTCAGCTTAGCGCGGGGGGCTACAAGGGCTGGGCGCACAAAGCCGACCTGTGGGGCGTGAAACCGGACGAGTTGCGCGACTAGGCGCGGCTGCGGGCTGTTTGATCTCGAAGGTCGTTTTGATCCCGCTGACGCGGGCCGCACCTTCCCGCTTGTTGGCAGCGCGCCAGACAACGCGCGGTTCATCCGGCTGGATTTTCGTTTAACAAAGCCCTATAATTAACGATGTAGAAACTAAAATCTTAAGAAATACTGTAGTTGATAAAGCCCGACAGGGCGCAAGCAGCCGAACCATACAAGCAACAGGTTGCGTAAAATAGTGGTCTGGAAAAGACCCAAGGAGCAGAAGAATGAAGCGGAGGGGCGAACAAATCGCCGCGCTGCCCATAAGGTGCGACGAAAAAGGCAAGATCAGCGTGTTGATGGTGACCTCTCGCGAGACAAAGCGATGGGTTCTCCCCAAGGGCTGGATCATGGACAACAAGAAACCCTGGGCGGCGGCCGAGATTGAAGCTCTGGAAGAAGCCGGTGCCGAAGGGTTCATTGCCGACGAAGAGCTGGGCATTTACCACTACGACAAGGTTCTGGACGACAAGAAGACGCTGCGTTGCAGGGTCCGGGTCTACCCGATGATGGTCAAGAAGCTGAAGCGTAACTGGAAAGAGCGGGACGAGCGCAAGCGCCACTGGTTTACCCCTAAAGCGGCCGCCAAACGGGTGCATGAACCCGAGTTGTCAGAGCTTCTGCTCAAGCTCGACAAGAAGCCGCATAAGGAACCCAGCGTCAAAATGGTGCTCAAGGCGTCCTGACCTTTTGCAGGCGACACGGCCAAGGTCGTCCGGCCTAGTCCGCCCAAGGCCCGTGCTGATCCTTGCGCCCGTCAAAACGCTCGAACCCGTGAAGGCCGAAGAAATCGCGCTGACCCTGGATCATGTTCGCAGTCCCGCGCGCGGTGCGCATCGCGTCGAAATAGGCCAGCCCTGCCCCCAATGCCGGCAGCGCCACGCCATGTGCAACGCCTGTGGCAACGACCTGCCGCAAGGCTGCATGGCTTTTCTGGATCCGTTTCGTGAAATGCGGCGCGAACATCAGGTTGCGGTCGCCCCCTTCTGCCAATGCCGTCGCCATATCGTCCAGCATCGCCGAGCGGATGATACAACCCGCCCGCCAGGTCCGTGCAATCGTGGGCAGGTCCAGCGACCAGCCATATTGCTCTGACGCTGCCGCGATCATCTCGTAGCCTTGCGCGTAACACAGGATCTTGCCGCAGATAAGCGCGTTTTCCAGCGCGTCTTCGGTGGGTGCGGCATCGCCCATTGGCACCGGTCCAGCGCCGAACAGACGCTCGCCATCGGCCCGCGCATCGCGGCGGGATGACAGGTTGCGCGCGACCACCGCCGCCTCGATGCAAGGAATGGGGGCGGCCAGGTGCTGCGCCTCGATTGCCGTCCAACGCCCGGTGCCCTTCTGGCCCGCCGCGTCGACGATGACCTCCAGCAGCGGTTTCCCCGTCTCCTTGTCGGCGGCCCCTGCGACCTTGCCCGAAATCTCGACCAGATAGCTTTGCAACGGACCCCCGTTCCAGCGGTTGAAAACCTTGGCAACCTGATCGGGCCCATAGCCCATGCCATCGCGCAGGATGCCGTAGATCTCGGCGATCATCTGCATATCGGCATATTCGATGCCGTTATGGACGGCCTTGACGAAATGTCCGGCCCCCTCCTCGCCCATCCAGTTGGCGCAAGGCGTGTCGTCAAACTTTGCGGCGATGGCGGTCAGGATGGGCGCGACCCGGTTCCAGTCGGCACGTTGGCCGCCCCCCATGATCGCGGGCCCGTGGCGCGCGCCTTCTTCTCCGCCCGACACACCAATGCCCAGAAACGGCCCAGAGCCATCGCGCGACCGGCGGTTTGTGTCGTGGAAATTGGCGTTGCCCGCATCGATGATCAGATCATCCGGCCCCAGAAGCGGCCTCAGCGCCGCGATCTGGTCGTCCACCGCCTGCCCCGCCGGCACCATCAAAATGATCGCGCGTGGCTCTGCAATGGCCTCGACCAGCGCCTCCAGCGTTTCGGTCGGCGTGATCCGCGCGGCAAGCTGTCCGGCAGAGGCATGAAAGTCCCGCGTGACGTTGGTCGTGCGGTTCCACACCGCAATGTCAAAGCCGTGATCCGCGATGTTCAGCGCCAGTGCCGCCCCCATGGTTCCCAGGCCAATCAGGCCAATCTCTGCTTGTGACATGGGTGTGAATCTCCTGACTGTCTTGAGGCGGTTTTAAGACCTCATCGGCTTGGTTGTGCAGATCCGCCCCGGCCCCCGAGCCGGGGCCTCGCGGGACAGTTGACGCACCTGCCGTTCAGCCCAACTGTTAGCGCCACCGTCCCCGATGGTCAAACCGGCGCATCACGGCGTCAATTCAGCGGGCACATCCCCGCCCGTCAGGCCTGTGAGGCGCGCACAGGTCCGCGTCTACCGCACACCCCGGCGCCGAAACAGCGGTGCAACACTCAGGTATTGAAAAGGAAGTGCAGAACGTCGCCGTCCTTGACCACATAAGCCTTGCCCTCGGCGCGCATCTTTCCGGCCTCCTTGGCGGGCTGTTCGCCCCCCAACGCCACGAAATCGTCAAAGGCGATCGTCTCGGCGCGGATGAAGCCCTTTTCAAAATCGCCGTGAATCACCCCTGCGGCCTGCGGCGCGGACGTCCCCTGACGGATTGTCCAGGCGCGTGCTTCCTTTGGGCCGACCGTGAAATAGGTCTCAAGATGCAGGAGCTCATAGCCCGCGCGGATCAGCCGATCCAGGCCCGGCTCATCCAACCCCATCTCAGACAGGAACATCTCGGCTTCTTCATCTTCCAACTGGCTGATTTCTTCCTCAATCTGCGCAGAGATGATGACATGCGAATTGCCTTCGGCAGCGGCCATTTCGGCGACGCGCGCGGAATGGGCATTGCCTTCGGCGGCGTCTTCCTCGGACACGTTGCACACATACAAAACCGGCTTTGTGGTCAGCAATTGCAGCAATTTCCACGCCCGCTGGTCATCCGCGTCCACCTCGACCGTGCGGGCGGGCTTGCCGTCTTCCAGCACCGCCAGCGCCGCCTTCAAAAGCCGCTCCTGCTGAACCGCTTCCTTGTCGCCGCCACGCACCTTGCGCGTCAGGTTCTGCATCCGCTTTTCGATGGAATCAATATCGGCGAGCATCAGTTCCGTTTCGATGGTCTCGGCATCGGCCACCGGATCGACGCGGTTTTCCACATGGGTCACGTCGCCATCCTCGAAACAGCGCAGGACATGGGCGATGGCATCGACTTCGCGGATATTCGCCAGAAACTGGTTGCCAAGGCCCTCCCCTTGCGAGGCACCCTTCACCAGACCGGCAATATCGACAAAGGTCATCCGGGTCGGAATGATCTGCTTGCTACCCGCAATCGCGGCCAGCTTGTCCAGCCGCGCATCGGGCACCGCGACCTCGCCGACATTGGGCTCGATCGTGCAGAACGGGAAGTTCGCCGCCTGCGCCGCAGCGGTTCGGGTCAACGCATTGAACAAAGTCGACTTGCCCACATTCGGCAGGCCCACAATTCCCATCTTGAATCCCATGACACATCTTTCCCAGCTAGGTTTCCCGCGCCTTCTAGATCCAAGCCCGCCGCGCTGCAACACATGGTGCTGTCATTCGCAGCGGAACGAGCGTCAAAGCAACCGCGCAAGCCCCTGCGCAGACGTCAGAGCGTCTTGATTTCCCCGCGCCAATTCGGCACATCGGTCAGGAACTTCCCGAAAGGACCTGCCATGACCCGCATCGACGCCAAATTCGCCGCCCTGAAGGCCGAGGGCAAGAAAGCATTTGTCGCCTATGTCATGGCAGGCGATCCCGATTACGAAACGTCTCTGGAACTGATCCGCGGCCTGCCGGGTGCGGGCGTCGACATCATCGAGATGGGATTGCCCTTCACCGACCCGATGGCTGACGGCGAAACCATTCAACTGGCGGGCCAGCGCGCGCTGGAGGGCGGCATGACGCTGAAACGCAGCTTGCAGATGGCACGCGCGTTCCGCGAGGCCGACGACACCACCCCGATCGTGCTGATGGGTTATTACAACCCGATCTACAATCACGGGGTGGACACGTTTCTTGCCGATGCCAAGGTTGCGGGCATCGACGGTCTGATCGTCGTCGATCTGCCCCCCGAAGAGGATGAGGAATTGTGCATCCCCGCGCAGGCCGCCGGGCTCAACTTCATCCGTCTGGCCACGCCCACCACGGATGACAAACGCCTGCCCAAAGTGCTTCAGAACACCTCGGGCTTTGTCTATTATGTATCGATCACCGGTATCACCGGTGCGGCGGCGGCAGAGGCCGGCGATGTCGGACCGGAAGTGGCGCGGATCAAGGCGCAGACCGATCTTCCGGTGATTGTGGGCTTTGGCATCAGAACCCCCGAAGCCGCCGAGAGCATCGCCAGCATCGCCGATGGCGCGGTTGTCGGCTCTGCCATTGTGGGCGCGCTTGCCGATGGAAAACCGGTCACGGACGTGCTGAGCTTTGTGAAAACACTGTCAGACGGGACCCATCGCGCCTGACACCGCATGAAATGACAAATGCCGCATTGCCTGACGGTCCGGGCATTGGTAAGAAAACCTCACCAATCCTCCGGAGACACTGCCATGCCCGTCATCACCAGCATCGAAGACCTCAAGCGCATCTATAAGCGCCGCGTGCCGAAGATGTTCTACGACTACGCTGAATCGGGCAGCTGGACAGAGCAGACCTTCCGCGAGAATTCGTCTGACTTCGATCAGATCCGTCTGCGGCAACGTGTGGCTGTCGACATGACCGGTCGCAGCACGCAAAGCGAAATGATCGGCGAGAAGGTCAGAATGCCGGTGGCGCTCGCCCCGGTTGGCTCGACCGGCATGCAATGTGCCGATGGCGAGATCAAGGCCGCCCGCGCGGCCGAAGCATTTGGTGTGCCCTTCACCCTGTCCACCATGTCGATCAACTCGATCGAGGAAGTGGCCGAAGCGACGACCAAGCCGTTCTGGTTCCAGCTTTACACCATGAAGGACCTCGATTTCACCTCGCGCCTGATCGAACGGGCACGGGCGGCACGCTGTTCGGCATTGGTCATCACGCTGGATCTGCAAATCCTCGGGCAACGGCACAAGGATTTGAAAAACGGGTTGTCGGCCCCACCGAAGCTGACCCCTGCGACGCTGCTGAATCTCAGCACGAAATGGGGCTGGTGCATGGGCATGGCGGGGGCCAAGCGTCGCAATTTCGGCAATCTGGTCGGCCATGTGCATGGCGTAAAGGATCTGGCAAGCCTTGGGTCCTACACAGCCGAACAGTTTGACCCGGCACTGGACTGGGACAAGGTGGCCAAGCTCAAGGAGCAATGGGGCGGCAAGGTGATCCTCAAGGGTATTCTGGACCCCGAAGATGCCAAGATGGCGCTGAAAGTCGGTGCCGATGCCATCGTGGTGTCGAACCACGGCGGGCGGCAACTGGACGGTGCGCTCAGCTCCATCCGCATGCTGGACCCGATCCTGCAAGCCGTCGGAAATGACACCGAGGTGCATCTGGATAGCGGCATCCGCTCCGGTCAGGACGTGCTGAAGGCGTTGGCGATGGGTGCCAAGGGCACCCATATCGGCCGCGCCTTTGTCTATGGTCTGGGCGCCATGGGGCAAGAGGGCGTGACCGCGGCGCTGGAAGTGATCGAGAAGGAACTCGACGTCTCGATGGCGCTGTGTGGACGCCGCCGGATGGACGAGCTGGACCGCGACATTCTGCTGATCCCCGAAGATTTCGAAGGCCGCTGGCAGTAGCGTCGGATCGCTACTCTGCCACGACGGGCCGCGCCGCCGAAGCGCGCATCAACGTTAGAACTGACGGGATGATCGTCGCCACCAGCAATGCGGTGGCGATGAACGCCATCCGCAACCCCAGATGCTCGGCAATCAGGCCCATCATCGACGGCCCGACGAAAAAGCCGACAAACCCCACCATCCAGGCGCGTGAAATCACCAGCGACCGTTGATCGGGCCGCACCAACCGCCCAAGCAGAGAATTGGCGCAAGGCACGATCACCGCCATGCCTGCCCCCATCACCGCGACGCCCGCAATGGCCATCGGCACATTGACCGCCAATGCGATCGTCAGCGCCCCCACAACGCCCAAGACCGCCGACCACAGGATCAACGGCCCCTCGCCAAGCCAGCGCGCGGCCGCCTGCCCACACAGACGGATCACGCCCATCGCCAACCCCAGCATCGACGGTCCGAACCCGCCCGTGCCTTCGGCCGCGCCAAGCGTGCGTTCGATCAGCAAGGCCGACCAGGCCTCGGTCGCGTTCTCCCCGATGAAAGACGCGAACAGGATGCCGCCGGTCAGCAAGATCAGTGTCCATGGCAAATGCGCGGGCTGTGTCATGTCAGGCGGTGGCGATCCGCGCCATTGGCGCCCTTCATGCATGAACACCGCAAGCGCCAGCCCCGCCAGCGCCATCACTGGCAGGATCTGGTCCGGGCCATAGCCTGCGCGCCGTGCAATCCCCGTCACCAGCGCGCCGCCCGCAAAGGCAAAGGAAAACATCGCGTGGTTGACGTTCATCAGCGGCATCCCGTGACGCTCTTCCAGAACCGAGATGCGGACATTGGCGCTGACATCCAACAGCGCCACCATCAGCCCGGAAAACAGCATCGCCGCTGCAAATGAGGCAAATCCATCCGCCAAGCTTAGCAGCAGATACCCCCCGACCAGAAGCGCGCCCGAGACGGGCAGCACCCGCCGCCCCAGAAGCGCGCCGATCCGCGGGCTGAGATACATCGCCACAAAACCGCCCACGGCAGAGAACAACAGAGCCAGGCCCATATCCGCATCGCTGAGACCTGCCGTTTGCTTGAGATCAGGAACCGAGGCGGCAAACGTGCCCCAGAACGCGCCCACTGCGGTCAGCGCAAGCATCGGCGCGCGCGAAACCGCGATGGCTTTGGTATATGACATCAGAACCCCTTCACGGCATTTCCCGGCTTGCCGCCTCGTCCCTGCAAGACTGGTCCGACATTGCCCGCATGTGGTACATCGCTGCGCACGCGCTGCAAAGTAACATATTAAAGCGCTTTGGAAAGCGTGCTTTCGAATCGACTTTCCAACCTGAGGGAATTGTCCTATACGCGCGGCTTCACGCGGGGTTACAGCCTTGGAGGAACCCCGCCTTTATTTATGGAGACTACAAAATGGCTGGTGAGATCCCTGATCTTCACGCCCAGGAACGCACGGGGACGGGCAAGGGCGCCGCTCGCGCTGCACGTCGTGCACAAATGGTTCCGGGCATCGTATTTGGTGGCGACAAAGAGCCGCTGGCAATTCAGATCCCTTTCAACGAACTGCTCAAGCGCCTGAAAGCAGGCCGCTTCAAGTCCACGCTGTTCAACCTGAAGGTTGAAGGCCAGGAAGACGTCCGCGTGATCTGCCGCGACGTGCAGCGCGATGTGGTCAAGGATTTGCCGACGCATTTCGACCTGCTGCGCCTGCGCCGCACCACGCGCCTCAACCTGTTCATTCCGGTTGAATTCATCGGCCACGAAGAATGCCCCGGCCTGACCAAAGGTGGCGTCTTGACCACCGTTCGCCCGGAAGTCGAACTGAACGTGCAGGCGGGTGACATTCCCGACCACATCACGATCGACCTTTCCGGCAAGGATATTGGCGACGTGATGCATATCGACGAAGTCGATCTGCCCAAGGGTGCGAAGGTCACGGTTGAGCGCAACTTCGTGATTGCCAACCTGTCCGCTCCGTCGAGCCTGAAATCCTCTGGCGATGATGAAGAAGAAGAGGTCGCAGCCGACGAGGTTCCGGCAACCGAAGTCGAAGAGAGCTGATCCCAGCCTCAACGAGCCAGGTATCGCGGCCCCTGCCCTTGTGGCGGGGGCCGTTTGCGTTTGTCGCACGGCTTTTCTTCGCGCGCGTCCCGGCCTATGTAGCCGGGAGAGCACAGCACAGGGGGCGAAACCCATGAAACTCTTTGTCGGCTTGGGCAATCCGGGCGCGAAATATGCGGGGACACGGCATAACATCGGCTTTATGGCAGTGGACATAATCCAGTCGGATCATGAGTTTGCACCGTGGAAATCGAAGTTTCAGGGCAAGATGAGCGAAGGCAAGCTGGGGTCTGAAAAGGTGCTGTTGCTGAAGCCCGAGACCTTCATGAACCTGTCGGGGCAATCGGTGGGCGAGGCGATGCGGTTTTACAAGCTGGACCCATCGGATGTCTGTGTTTTTCACGACGAATTGGACCTTGCGCCCGGACGGGTGAAGGTCAAGACCGGCGGCGGACATGCCGGGCACAATGGTTTGCGCTCGACGCATGGCCATATTGGCGAGTCTTATCAACGGGTTCGCCTGGGCATCGGCCATCCCGGCCGCAAGGAATTGGTCTCAGGTTATGTGCTGCATGACTTTGCGCGGGCCGATGCGGACTGGCTGGACGATCTGATGCGTGGCATCTCGGACGGCGCGGCGTCGCTGGCGGAAGGTGATCCGGGGCGGTTTATGAATGCAGTCGCGTTGCGAATGGCACCTCCCCGCAAGGCGTCGGGCACCGGACCGGAGGGCGGCAAGACAGCGGCAACGAAACCCGAGAAGATCGTTCAAGCCTCTGAAACGAAAACAGAAACTTCAGAGACACCTGACAAACGCAGCGCATTGCAAAAACTGGCGGATCGGTTCCGGTAGCTGGGGCTGGTTGCGGCGCGCGACGGCGTTGAAACCCGGCGGCAAAGACACAGCCCATTGTTGCATCGGCTCTGGCCGGATCAACCCTGATTGGTGTAACATCAAAACCAATCAACCCCACGTTTAGCATATACACAGGCAGATGCCAGACCCGGACGGAGAATAGTCAATGAAGAAAGATCCTGAAATCAATGTCTTGGGTGGCGGACTGGAGAGTTGCTCGACCTCGCCGCTGACGGGGTATTTCCGCGATGGTGCCTGCAATACCTGTGCGCAGGATCAGGGCAGCCACACGGTTTGCGCGGTGATGACGGCGGAGTTTCTGGCCTATTCGAAATATGTCGGCAACGATCTGTCGACCCCGCAACCGCAATTTTCCTTTGCAGGCCTGAAGCCCGGCGATCGCTGGTGCCTGTGCGCGGGGCGTTTTCTGCAAGCGCATGAGGAGGGCTGCGCGCCCAAGGTTGACCTGGTCGCGACCCATATCCGGGCGCTGGACATCGTGCCGCTGGCCGTGCTGGAGGCGCATTCGTCCGACAGGGTTTGACGCCTTTTGTGCCTTTTGTACGCCTCAAACGTACAAAAGGCCCCGACGGCGAAATTCAGGCGGAAAGTCAGGCGAAAGACCCCGGTTCGCAAAGCGACCGGGGTGGGTGTTTCACGGCTCGGCGCTCATGTCGAAACCGAGATGGCGTGCCACGGTGAAGATGTCCTTGTCGCCGCGCCCGCACATGTTCATGCAGATGATGTGATCGCGGGGCAGGTCCGGCGCGATCTTCATCACATGGGCCAGCGCGTGGCTGGGTTCCAGCGCGGGGATGATACCCTCCATCTCGCAGGACAGCTGGAACGCTTCCAAAGCCTCGGCGTCGGTGATCGAGACATATTGCGCGCGGCCCGTGTCATGCAGCCAGCTATGTTCAGGTCCGATACCGGGATAATCCAGACCGGCGGAGATCGAGAAGCCTTCGAGGATCTGGCCGTCATCGTCCTGCAACAGATAGGTCCGGTTGCCGTGCAGCACGCCGGGACGCCCGCCGGTCAGCGAGGCGCAATGTTCCATCTTGTCATTGACGCCCTTGCCGCCGGCCTCGACCCCGATGATGTTGACGGAAGGTTCGTCAAGGAACGGGTAGAACAGGCCCATCGCGTTGGACCCGCCTCCGATGGCGGCGATCAGCGTATCAGGCAGACGGCCCTCTTGTTCGTGCAACTGCTCGCGCGCTTCCTTGCCGATGATGGACTGGAAGTCGCGGACCATTGCCGGATAGGGATGCGGACCCGCCACCGTACCGATACAGTAGAACGTGTCGCGCACATTGGTCACCCAGTCGCGCAGCGCGTCGTTCATCGCGTCCTTCAGCGTGCCGCGGCCAGAGGTCACGGGGATCACCTCTGCCCCCAGAAGGCGCATGCGGAAGACATTGGGTGCCTGACGTTCGACATCATGCGCGCCCATATAGACCACGCATTTCAGGCCGAACTTGGCGCAGACCGTCGCCGTGGCCACGCCGTGCTGGCCCGCTCCGGTTTCGGCAATGATCCGGGTCTTGCCCATGCGACGCGCCAGAATGATCTGGCCCAGCACGTTGTTGATCTTGTGCGCGCCGGTATGGTTCAGCTCGTCGCGTTTGAAATAAACCTTGGCACCGCCCAGATGGTTGGTCAGACGCTCTGCGAAATACATCGGGCTGGGACGGCCGACATAATGGGTCCAGAGATGATTCATCTCGTCCCAGAAATCCGTGTCGGTCTTGGCCCGCTCGTACTGTTCCTCAAGTTCGAGGATCAGCGGCATCAGGGTTTCGGACACGAACCGGCCGCCGAACTTGCCAAAACGGCCGTTTTCGTCGGGCCCGGACATGAAGCTGTTGAAGAGATCGTTCATCGGATGCGCCCCGTGTTATTCGTGCCCATACATAACGTCCCCGTCCGGCGAAGGAAATGGCCGCAGGATGTGTTTTTCCTCCCCCTGCCCGCCTTACCGCCGATACGCCGCAGCCCTGCCGCCAATCAATGCACTACATGGTTGTGTATCCCATTCAACCCGGCTATACCGCGCGCGTCGACAAGGTGAAATTGCCGCGCAACATCGAGATCGAGCAGGGTCGGAAACACCGGCCCTCTTTGTTTTGCGGTTTGTCTGTAGACCAATCCGATCCGCCGTAAGCGCGGACATCCCCAAGACCGGCGGAGACAACCGCTCGGCCAGAAAACATCTTAAAGGATCTAAGCGCCACATGGCTGAAAATACATCTATGGAGGAATTCGAAGCCCTTCTGAACGAAAGCTTCGAAATGGACACACCCGATGAGGGGACTGTCGTCAAGGGCAAGGTCATCGCCGTAGAGGCAGGCCAGGCCATCATCGACGTAGGCTACAAGATGGAAGGCCGCGTCGATCTTAAAGAATTTGCAAACCCCGGCGAAGCGCCCGAAATCAATGTCGGCGACGAAGTCGAGGTTTTCCTGCGGTCCGCGGAAAACTCGCGCGGCGAAGCTGTCATCTCGCGTGAGATGGCCCGCCGCGAAGAAGCCTGGGACCGTCTGGAAAAAGCCTATGCCGACGACGAGCGTGTCGAAGGTGCGATCTTTGGTCGTGTCAAAGGCGGCTTCACTGTCGATCTGGGCGGCGCGGTTGCGTTCCTGCCCGGCTCTCAAGTTGATGTGCGCCCCGTGCGCGATGCCGGCCCTCTGATGGGTCTCAAGCAGCCGTTCCAGATCCTGAAAATGGACCGTCGTCGTGGCAACATCGTTGTTTCGCGCCGTGCGATTCTTGAAGAATCCCGTGCCGAACAGCGCGCCGAAGTCATCGCCAACCTTACTGAGGGTCAGGCAGTGGACGGCGTGGTCAAGAACATCACCGAATACGGTGCGTTTGTTGACCTGGGCGGCGTGGACGGCCTGCTGCACGTCACCGACATGGCATGGCGTCGTGTGAACCATCCTTCGGAGATCCTGTCGATCGGCGAAACCGTCAAGGTTCAGGTCATCAAGATCAACAAGGAAACCCACCGTATCAGCCTGGGCATGAAGCAGCTTCAGGAAGATCCGTGGGATATGGTTGCCGCGAAATTCCCGCTGGAATCCGTGCACACTGGCCGCGTGACCAACATCACCGATTACGGCGCGTTCGTCGAACTGGAGCCCGGTGTCGAAGGTCTGGTTCACGTCTCGGAAATGTCCTGGACCAAGAAGAACGTGCATCCCGGCAAGATCGTTTCGACCTCTCAGGAAGTCGAAGTCATGGTTCTGGAAATCGATCCGGCCAAGCGCCGCGTTTCGCTGGGTCTCAAGCAGACCATGCGCAACCCGTGGGAAGTCTTTGCCGAAACCCACCCCGAAGGCACGCATGTCGAGGGCGAGGTCAAGAACATCACCGAATTCGGTCTGTTCATCGGTCTCGAAGGCGAGATCGACGGCATGGTTCACCTGTCCGACCTCAGCTGGGACCAGCGTGGCGAGGAAGCCATTCAGGAATACCGCAAGGGCGATATCGTTCAGGCGGTTGTCTCTGAGGTTGATGTCGAGAAAGAGCGTATCTCGCTGTCGATCAAGGCACTTGGTGGCGACAAGTTCGCAGAAGCGGTTGGCGGCGTGAAGCGCGGCTCTATCGTGACTGTCGAAGTGACCGCGATCGAAGATGGCGGCATCGAAGTGGAATATGAGGGCATGAAATCCTTCATCCGCCGCTCTGACCTGTCGCGTGACCGTTCCGAACAGCGCCCCGAGCGTTTCTCGGTCGGCAACAAGATCGACGTGCGCGTGACAAACGTGGACGCCAAGACCCGCAAGCTGGGCCTGTCGATCAAAGCCCGCGAGATTGCAGAAGAGAAAGAAGCAGTGCAGCAGTACGGCTCTTCCGACTCGGGCGCATCGCTTGGCGACATCCTGGGTGCGGCGCTGAAAACCGGCGACGAATAAACCTTAGGGTTTCACAAGATGACGAAAGGCCCCGGCACAGCGCCGGGGCCTTTTTCGTTAGCGCCTCAGAACTCTGTCAGGGGCATCAAGGCACCGTCATCGAAGCTGATCCATTCGATCAGATTGCCATCGCCGTAATTGTAGGTCTGGCTGTGAATGAAGATGCTGTCGGTCACTGCCCCAAACGCGTCCGTGACCGAGATGGTCATCCGCCCCTGCGAATCGACGTCGGCGCTGACGGCGCCGATTGAGAACCCGTTCATCCTGATCGTGTCGCCGGAGGAATCCACCTCGCCCTGATAGACGCCGGCTTCGTAGATTTCGTCATGCCCAAAACCCGGCGTGAAGATGAAAATGTCGTCACCACCGTCGCCCGACAGAAGGTCGTTGCCGGACCCGCCGATGATGGTGTCGGCGCCGTCACCGGCATAGATCCCGTCATCCCCGCCGGCGGCGTCGATGAAATCTCCGCTGGCGTAGTCGGTGCCGGCCAGGCTGTCGCTTGCATCCGTTCCGGTGAAGGGCAGCCCCGCGCGAAGATCCAGAACGCCGTCTTTCGCGATCAGCCGGTCTGCCCGGTACGCGGCGGCGGAAAAATGATTCCCCACAAAGACATGATCGGTGCCATTGCTGTGGTAAATGCTGAGATGGCCGCTGTTGACGCCGATCTCGCGCACCAGCCTGAGATCATCCAGCGACGTATCGGGGAATCTCAGCCTGTCCCAACCGCCCTCTTCGCCGACCACATCCACGCCCCAGCCCTCGCGAAAAACATAGGTGTCATTGCCCAGCCCACCTTCCAGATCGTCGTTGCCAAACCCGCCGTCAAGAAAATCGCTGCCCCCGGCCCCGGAAAGCCTGTTGTCGTATTGGTTTCCAATCAGCACTTCATCGGCGTTTGACCCGAATATGTCTTCGGCAGTTTCCGCCAACGGGCCGGAGTCGATCAGCCTGAAGACCTCGACATTGGCGAAAGTGGCGTAATAACCGGTATGAAGCTGCCACATGGTCGAGATGATCGTGTCGAAACCGACACCGCCATCGACCTCTGTCTGGATGTTGTGCACATAGATCGTGTCGTCACCGTAATTGCCGAAAATCGTGTTGGCCCCTGCGCCACCGTCAATCGTGTCATTCCCGCCCATGCCTGACAGGATGTCCGCGCCTGCCCCGCCTTCAAGCAGGTTTGCCTTGCCGTTCCCGATAAGAATGTCGCCGAAGTCTGACCCGACGAGGTTTTCGATATTCCAGAACCCATCGCCTTTCGCCCAGCCGTCGAACCCCTGCCCGTCCTCGTAGCTGCGGATCAAAGACACGCTGACGGCGCGGTCTGACAGCGAAAAGTCGACAGTATCCCTACCACCCCTGCCGATGAAGAAATCCTGGCCGGCGGTGGCGATGAAGACGTCCGCGCCCATGCTCCCTGCCGACCTGTTCGGCGCTGGCAGGTCCGGATTGTAGGAGGCTTCAATTGCGGCATTCAGATTGGTCAGGCTGCTGTAAAATGGCTGGCCAAGCGAGTCCAGCAGCGCTTGCAGCCGTTCGTGACGCGGCCAGTCGTTCGCGTCCGCCTCGTTATTGCCCCACAGGACCCATGGCAGAATATCAAAGGCGGTGTGGCCCGGAACGTCCCCGCTGGGGCGGTAATTATAGGTGCCGATATTGCGGTTGGAATATTCGAAATAACCACTGGATGTGGAAAGATTGTAATCGTCCGTCAGCATGGCGAACCGCCCGGTCTGTGCGGTTCCAACGTATTTGAAAACGTATTCTTCGCGCTCCCCGGTGGTGCTGACCCATTTGGTATTGAAGGCATCGGTATTGGTATTCGGGTTTTCCTCAAACTGATGCAGGACGGATTTGTAATCGGGCAGCATCTTGTATTTGAAAGCACCGTCTGCCTTGGCGGTCATCACGTCAAAATAGTATTTCTGCGCTGCCTGATCGCCGTTGCGCCGGTAGTGAACCCGCTGCGACACCCCCGTCAGCCCCAATGTTTCGAGTTCGTCCACAACGTCGTTCAGAAAACGGGTGACTGGCCCCATGCAAAATTCCTGCGTAGCAATAAAGTCTCGGATTATGTTCGGAATGAAATCGCATGATTGTATACGAATCAAGTGCTGGCCGCAGGGCGTTATGTGCCCATCGGCATCAATGCCGCAACGCAGCATCGCGCTTGTGATGACGGTCCGGCGCGTTTTCGGCGGTACGCGGCGAGATACATCACAATTATTCGGCCTCCAACGCCCGGAAAACATTTCCTTTTTGCGCGTTTGATCCTATAGTTCTCAGGATAAACGAGAACCGTGGGGCATGCCCGAGGGGGGCAACATATATGATCCGGTCGGAGCTAATCCAGAAGATCGCGGATGATAATCCGCATCTTTATCAACGTGATGTAGAGCGGATCGTGAATACGATCTTTGAAGAGATTACCAACGCGATGGCACGCGGAGATCGCGTCGAACTGCGCGGCTTTGGGGCCTTTTCCGTCAAGAAAAGGGATGCGAGGGTGGGACGTAACCCGCGCACCGGAGAGTCGGTCGATGTCGAGGAGAAACATGTGCCCTTCTTCAAGACCGGCAAGCTGCTGCGCGACAGGCTGAACGGAAAGTAAACTTCATGCGCTACATTCGCTATGCCTTCCTGGGCGCTATGGCCATTGTGCTGATTGCCGTGGCTCTGGCCAATCGTGGCTTCGTCACGTTGCGGCTTTTGCCTGCGGAACTGGCCGATTTGCTGGGGCTGACCCATTCCATCCAGCTGCCGCTGTTCATCGTGATTTTCGGCGGGATTGCCGCAGGCCTGCTGATCGGCTTCTTCTGGGAGTGGCTGCGCGAGCACAAAGTGCGTGCCGAGGCCAGCCGCAAGGCGTCCGAGGTCAAGAAGCTGGAGCGTGAGCTGCGCCGTGTCAAAGGCCAGCGTGACGAGGGCAAGGACGAGGTTCTCGCCATTCTCGACGAGGCGCGCTAAGCCTGCGCCGATGTCCGACATCCGTGTAAAAATATGTGGCCTCGGCACCGAGGCTGACATCAAGGCCGTGTCCGATGCGGGCGCGGCCTATGCCGGTTTCGTGTTCTTCCCGAAATCGCCGCGCAACCTGACTACCGCGCAGGCGCGCGCGCTTGCCTTGCTGACGCCGCCGGGACTGGCGAAGGTCGCGCTGGTGGTGAATGCCGATGACGCGCTGCTGGACGAGATCACGGACCAGGTGCCGTTGGACATGTTGCAACTGCATGGACGCGAGACGCCCGAGCGGGTGCAGGAGATCCGCGCGCGTTACGGCCTGCCGGTGATGAAGGCGGTCGGAGTCGCCTCGGAAGAGGACCTGCCCGCGCTGGACAGCTATGGCCGTGTTGCCGACCAGCTTCTGGTCGATGCCAAGCCACCCAAGGGTGCCGAATTGCCGGGCGGAAACGGGCTTGCCTTCGACTGGCGGCTGATCGCCGGGCGGCGCTGGCCAGTGCCGTGGATGCTGGCAGGCGGGCTGACGCCCGCGAACGTGGCGCTGGCGGTGCAGATGACCGGGGCGCGGCAGGTGGATGTGTCCTCTGGCGTGGAAAGCGCGCCGGGCGTGAAGGATGCCGCAAGAATCGCCGCGTTTGCAGAGGCGGCGCGCGGGATCTAGGCCAAGGTGACTAGGCCTGCGTTGCGCCCTTTTGTGTCACAGCGGCAATCGCGGCGGCAACGGCATCGTCGATGCTCATGCCCGATGTGTCGATTTGCACGGCATCCTCGGCCGGCAGCAATGGTGCGGCCGCCCGGTCCATGTCGCGCGTATCGCGTTCGCGAACATCGGCAAGGACGGTTTCAAACGTGGTCTCCAGCCCCCGGTCAAGCAATTCGCGAAAGCGGCGTTCGGCGCGCACCTCGGCGCTGGCGGTGACGAACAGCTTGGCCTCGGCATCGGGGCAGATCACCGTCCCGATGTCGCGCCCGTCCAGCACGGCCCCGCCGTCGCGCCGGGCAAAGGCGCGCTGGAAATCGACCAATGCGGCGCGCACCTCGGGGATCACCGCGACCCGGCTGGCGGCCTGTGCCACGTCGGGCGTGCGCAAATCATCCGCCTCAAGATCCTCGGCCAGCAGCGAGGTTGCGGCCTCCAACGGGTCAACCCCGTCCAGCATCCGTCGCCCGACCGCCCGGTAAAGAAGGCCGGTATCGAGATGGGCATAGGCGAAATGCGCGGCCACCGCCTTGGAGATCGTGCCCTTGCCTGCGGCTGCTGGCCCGTCGATTGCAATGGTGAAAGCCAATAAAAATTCCCCCTGAATGAGGTTGTAAAACCGCTTGCGCGGCGCGCGTCAGGTCCCCGATCGTTCGATCTGTGCCCCGAGTTCTGCCATCAGCGGCTCGAATATCGGGAAGGAGGTCGCAATCGGCCCGCCATCATCGACCCGCACCGGGGTTTGCGTGGCCAGCCCCATCACCAGAAACGCCATGGCGATTCGGTGGTCAAGATGGCTTTGCACCTCGGCCCCGCCTTGCACGGCACCCGGCCCCTGCCCTTCGACGGCATACCAGTCGTCGCCTTCCTCAACCTGCACACCATTGGCTTGCAGGCCCGTCACCATCGCATCAATGCGGTCACATTCCTTGACGCGCAATTCCTTGACGCCGGCCATCAGCGTCCGGCCCCTGGCGAAGGTGGCGACGACCGACAGCACCGGGTATTCGTCGATCATGCTGGCGGCCCGGTCGGTCGGCACCTCGATGCCACGCATATCGGGCGAGTAGCGCGCGCGCAGATCGGCAACGGGTTCGCCGCCCTCTTCACGCTCATTCTCGTAGGTCAGGTTGGCACCCATGTCGCGCAGGGTGGTAAACAGGCCCGCACGCGTGGGGTTCAAACCGATATTGGGCACCAGCACATCTGAGCCTTCGCAAATCAGCGCGGCACAGACCGGGAAGGCCGCAGAGCTTGGGTCGCGCGGCACGATGATGTCCTGCGGCTTCAGTTCCGGCTGGCCGGTCAGGGTGATGACGCGGCCTTCGTCGGTGACCTCGGTGGTGATCTCGGCACCGAAACCGGCCAGCATCCGTTCGGTGTGATCGCGGGTGGCTTCCTTCTCGATCACCACTGTCTGGCCGGGCGCGTTCAGCCCCGCCAGCAGCACGGCGGATTTGACCTGCGCAGACGGGACGGGTGTGGTGTAGCGCACGGGGACCGGATCTGCCGCCCCCACGATTGTCATCGGCAGACGGCCACCGGCACGCCCCACTGCCTGCGCGCCAAACAGCGCCAGCGGATCGGTGACGCGCGCCATGGGCCGCGAATTGAGGCTGGCATCGCCGGTGAAGGTGGCAGAGATCGGCGTGGTGGCCATGGCCCCCATGATCAACCGCACGCCGGTGCCCGAGTTGCCGCAATCAATGACGTTGTCCGGCTCGGCAAAGCCGCCGACACCCACGCCCTGCACGCGCCAATTGCCGCCACCCAGATCCTCGACCTCGGCCCCGAAGGCGCGCATGGCCTTGCCGGTATCCAGCACGTCCTGCCCTTCAAGAAGGCCAGTGATGCGCGTCTCGCCCACGGCCATCGCGCCAAGGATGAGCGAACGGTGCGAGATCGACTTGTCCCCCGGTACGTTTGCCTCTCCGACAAGCGGACCGGACTTGCGCGACATCATCGGGATCGGGGTGCCATGTGCAGACATCTGAAGACCTTTGCGTGAACTGCGAGTTGGTCGTCTGATAGCGCAAGCGGAAGGGGGCGTAAATCACCTGTCGTGCGGCCCTTGGTCAGCCTTTCGTTCGACGAAAGGTCAGATAATGCGGCCTGCGGCCTTCGCGCAGCGCTTTCTGCTCGTAGCGGGTGGGAATCCAGTCCTCCCACGGTTCGCGCCAATCCTGCGGGCGTTCGGCCAGCCACTCGAAACCGAAGCGCGGGACCTGTTCCAGGGTCTGGCGCACATAGTCGGGAATATCCGTGGCCACGCGGAAGATCGCACCGGGTTTGAGGGTACGGGCCAGCGGTGCAAGGTGATCGGGCGTTACGAAACGGCGGCGATGGTGGCGTTTTTTCGGCCAGGGATCGGGGTAGAGCAGGAAGGCGCGGTCGATGGAAGCCGCTGGCAGCACGTCGAACATATCGCGCGCATCGCCGGGATGAACCCGCAGATTGGTGGTGCCCGCATCGCGGATCTTGCCCAGCAACATGGCGACGCCGTTGATATAGGGTTCGCAGCCGATGATGCCTGTGCCGGGGTTGCGCACCGCCTGATGCACCATGTGTTCGCCGCCGCCAAAGCCGATTTCCAGCCAGACCGGGGCATCGCCAAACAGGCCCGTAAGATCCAGAGGGTTGCGATCCGGGTTGGTTTCCCAGTCCACCGTGCCGGGCGACAGCGCATCGAGGTCTTCCTGAAGATAAACCTCCTGGCTGGGCCGCAGGGCCTTGCCCTTGAAACGGCCGTAAAAGTTGCGCCACGGGGCGCCTGAAGGGTGCGTATCACGCCTGTCCTGTCCGGTCATGGGCAGAGCGTCTAGCGCCGTGCGGCGTGCAGCGCAATGCCGCACGGCCCAATGTCGACCCTGTCAGCCCAGTTAGCGGGCAGCGCGGGTCACATCTGTGGAAGTGGCCAGACCGTCGGCAGAGTTTGCGCCAGTCAACGCCAAGGTGCCGCCGTCTTGTCTAGCAGGGCCGTCGATGATTTCGCCACCCGCGATGCCAGCACCGTTGTCAGTGCCGCCGTCCTGAGCGTCCCTGCCCGTTTCGGCCCGGCCATTCCGGCTATTGTTGTCGCCATCCTCGTTGGCCGGCACCCATTTCTTGATCAGCCTGCGTTCCAGCCATTTCAGATAGGCGAGCAGCTCTGGCATCGTAGGATCATTTTCACCGATGTAAGTCTGGGTCTTGATCATCGCATCCCTGAGGTAGGCATCCGGCACCATATCCAGGCGCTCAGGCGGGCTGTTCCAGCGCGGACCGCCCAGATAGACGGCGGCAAACATCACTTTCGCACGGCCTGCTTCGGTGCCGCCGACGCGCAGGGCATCGTAGAACATGCGGTGCACATCCTGCCAGGGGGCTGAGTGATATTCCGGCAGCTGCTCGTTTCCGATACCGCAATAGGCGTCGTGGATTGCTGCGGCGTTGACAAATTCCTGCGACCTGGGCGACCCGACAATCGGCACGAAGATCCGTGGAATCGACGCGCCATCCGTCAGCGTGCGTTCTGGCGCGACCCAGCGACGCTGCGTGACATCAACGAATTCAAGCCGCTCTGCGGTCGGATAAAAATCCGCAAGACGCGAGCCGATGCGGACGCTGTCGTTTTGCAGCTTCACGGGGCTGTTGATGAACTGGCAACTGTCAGAGGACGGCCCTTCGCATTGTTGCGCGGCAAGCGCCTGCCGGGTATCAAGCTCTTCTTGTGTTGCCAGCATCGGGCCGCAGCCCAGAAGGCTTAGACAAATTGCGGAAAACGCAGAAATTCGTAACATGTGCACACCAAATTAACCAAAAATTAAGATTTGGCGCACGATAGGCGAAGGCCCCTCCGGGGATCAACCCCAAGCGATGGTCCGGATTTCTTTCAGGCTTGAGAAACTCTGCCGGGCAGGACAAGCGCAGCTATTGCAATCCCCCGATGGCACGAACCGGGAATGGCACCTGTCCCGCTTCACGGGACAGGCGGGTTTCCTTGCGTTTCAGACTGACTTGTTCAGCGCCTCGATCAGATCGGTACGTTCCCAGCTGAAACTGCCATTTTCCTCCGGCGCGCGGCCAAAGTGACCATAGGCAGCGGTGCCCTGATAGATCGCGCGGTCCAGCTTCAGATGCTCGCGGATACCGCGCGGGCTAAGGTCCATGATCCTGGGGATCGCGGCCTCGATCGCGGCAGGTTCAATCGCGCCGGTGCCATGCGTGTCGGCATAGATCGACAGAGGCCGGGCAACACCAATGGCATAGCTAAGCTGGATGGTGCAGCGTTCGGCCATGCCTGCGGCGACGACATTCTTGGCCAGGTAGCGCGCGGCATAGGCGGCGGACCGGTCCACCTTGGTCGGATCCTTGCCGGAAAACGCGCCGCCCCCATGGGGTGCCGCGCCGCCATAGGTGTCCACGATGATCTTGCGGCCCGTCAGGCCCGCATCGCCGTCCGGCCCGCCGATGACGAAAGTGCCTGTCGGGTTGACCCACCACTGCGTCTTTTCGGTGATCCAGCCAGAGGGCAGCACTTCGCGGATATAAGGCTCTACAATGGCGCGGATATCGTCTTTGGTCTGGCTCTCTTCGGAATGCTGCGTGGACAGCACGATCGACATGACCTCGACCGGCTTGCCGTCTTCATAGCGCAGCGAGATCTGGGATTTGGCATCGGGACGCAATGTGGGTTCGGTGCCGTCCTTGCGGACCTCTGCCAGCCGCCGCAGGATGGCGTGGCTGAACTGGATCGGCGCGGGCATCAGCGCATCGGTTTCGTTGGTGGCATAGCCGAACATGATGCCCTGATCGCCGGCGCCCTCTTCCTTGCCTTCGGCGGCATCCACACCCTGCGCGATATGTTTGGACTGGGCGTGAAGCAGGTTCGTCACTTCAAGCGTCTTCCAGTGGAATTTATCCTGCTCATAGCCGATATCGCGAACGCAGTCGCGCACGACGCTGGCCATGTCGTCGCTCAGTTTCCGCGCCTTGTCCTCGTCGGACAGGCGTACCTCGCCGCCGATGATGACACGGTCGGTGGTGGCGAAGGTTTCGCAGGCGACCCGCGCCGAGGATTCTTCGGTCAGGAACGCATCCAGGATTGCGTCGGAAATCCGGTCGCAAACCTTGTCGGGGTGGCCCTCCGAGACGGACTCGGAGGTGAAGATATAGTTGTTTCGCGACATGGGAAGTGCTCCATTGATGTCTGCCGTCACGCCAGGAAGCCGTTGTGACGGGAATTTCAGTTAGGTCGGGATACGTCGGCAGGCAGAGGTGGTCAACGCGAAACGCGGGTCGCCCGCCAGATCGCGCCCAAGCTGAGCAACACCAACAACACCAGCAGGGGACTATCGCCAGTGCGTGAATAAATCGTTGACGGCAAGGCCGCAGGTAACGCCGCATCGACATAGCCCGCTTGCCCCAATCCAAGGCTGGCCGTCATCCGCCCGCGCGCATCGAACACCGCAGACACACCGGTATTGGCGGCGCGCAGCAATGGCAGACCCTGCTCGATGGCGCGGAACCGGGCCTGAGCAAGATGTTGATAGGGACC
Source organism: Primorskyibacter flagellatus (assembly GCF_048268605.1). Classification (NCBI taxonomy): domain Bacteria; kingdom Pseudomonadati; phylum Pseudomonadota; class Alphaproteobacteria; order Rhodobacterales; family Roseobacteraceae; genus Primorskyibacter; species Primorskyibacter flagellatus. The sequence continues at coordinate 82,468 of NZ_JBLWVF010000012.1, read as the reverse complement.
GGAATACTGACCGAACCACGCATCATTGGTCAGTTGCAGCAGAAAGCGCGGGCGGTCGGTGCCGCGCAGATCCTGCGGAAACACCGCCTCGTAACAGATCAGCGGCAGCGCTTGGCCCAGTTTGCCAAGATCAAGCAATCGCGGCCCCGGACCCGAGCCATAACTGCCATCGACGCGCTGCGCCAAAGCCTCGATTCCGAGGGACCGAAACAGGCCGGGAAAGGGCATGTATTCGCCAAAGGGCACGAGGTGATGCTTGTCATAGATCTGCGTGACGGTGCCGCTGCCGTCTAGCACGATGGCGGAATTGTAATAGGTGAAATCCTCTTCCCGCTGGAGGCCCAGCACAACTGGGACCGGCCCCGCCGCGTCCGAGATGATCGCCAAAGCCTCGTCGGCGTGGTTCAGCAAGGTCGGCAGTGCGGTTTCGGACCAGACAATCAGATCGGGGCGCGGGTCCGATTCGGCGGCGGTATAATCGACCTGCCGGTTGAAGAAGGTCGGGATCTTGTCGGGGTTCCATTTTTCATGCTGGGCAGCGTTGGGCTGGATCAGGCGGACCACGGGCGCATCAGCGTCGGGCGCGATGCCGCCCCCCATCCAGACGCCGGTTCCGATCAAAGCTGCTGTCACCGCGCCAGCGATCAGCACCGGTCCTGCGCGCAAGGTTGCAAGCAGCGCAGCAATGGCGAACAGAATGAAGCTCAGTCCGTAAGTGCCGATGACAGCGGCCCATTGTACGGCGGGCACGGGTGCCCATGCGTAGCCCGGCAACCCCCAGGGAAACCCGGTGAGGACCGTGCCGCGCGCCATCTCTGCCAGCGCCCAGAGCGGGACCAGCAGAAGCAGCCCGCCCCGCAAGCGATGCGCCAGCCAGAAGGGCAGCGCCCAGAACAGAGCGAGCCCGCCAGAGATACCCACCAATGCGAAGGGTGCCATCCATCCGTCCCGCGCGGCGTCCACCATGAACGGTTCGGGAATCCAGCTAAGGGCGAGCGCGAAATATCCGGTCCCGAAGGCCCATCCGGTCCAGCCCGAGGCCCGCGCGGACTGGGCGGTTCGAAACAGAAAACACCCGCAAGCAAAGCATAGAATGGCGATGAACAGAATATCCCAGGGTGCCTGCCCCAACGCGGCCCCGGCACCAAGAGCGGCGGCAAGCGGCAGGTGCCAGAACCAACGATCCTGTCGCCCCACCCGCGCCGTCTGGTCAGCCACTTGCAGCCTGTTGTGAGGGCACAGCCGCTCTGCCCCCTTGCCCCACGGTCGCGCCCGGCAGACGCACGCGCAGACGCTTGATGCGGCGCGGATCGGCATCCACAACCTCGAATTCCGCGCCGGACGGGTGCGGCACCATCTCGCCCCGCGCGGGCACATGGCCTGCCAGCACGAAGACCAGGCCGCCAAGCGTGTCGATCTCTTCGCGATCGATCTCTTCGCCATCGGCCAGTTGCAGGTCGATCTCTGCCTCGAACTCTTCCAGCGGGGTCTTGGCCAGCGCCAGATAGCAGCCCGGCGTTTCGCGGGTCCAGTTCTGCCCCTCGTCGATGTCGTGTTCGTCCTCGATCTCGCCGATGACCTGTTCGATCAGATCCTCGATCGTGACCAGCCCGTCAACGCCGCCATATTCGTCGATCACCAGCGCCATATGCCTGCGTTCGGTCTGCATCTTGGTCAGCAACACGCCGATCGGCATCGACGGCGGCACAAACAACAACGGCCGCAGCATCGTGCCGAGATCGAATTCGGTGGTGTTGCCATTGAACCCGTGGCTGAGCGCGAGGTCCTTGAGGTGCACCATGCCCACGGGCGTATCCAGCGTGCCGGAAAACGCCGGCAGACGGGTCATTCCACTGTCGCGGAACACCTGCACCAGATCGCGTTTTTCGATTGTGTCGGGAACGGCAATGATGTCCGCCTTGGGGACCATAACGTCTTCGACCCGCATCCGACGCAGATTGATCATGCCGCGCGAGAAAAGCACAGCACTGCCCGCGGGATCGGGGTCAGGCGCGTCTTCAGCAGTGTCGTTGGGGCTGAGCGCCCCGATGATACGGCGGAATAATCCTTCCGGCCGGTCTTGTTGTTCTTCGTCCTGCGCGCTTTGCGCTGCGCTAGAACTGCCTTCTTCGTTGTCGTCCATCATTCCTGTCCAGAGGCGGGCCATCAGACCCTGTCATCTTCCCTATATGGGTCAGGCAACCCCATGTTGCCAAGTATCTCGCGTTCCAGTGATTCCATCAACGTGGCATCGCGGTCACGCACATGGTCATATCCCAGAAGGTGCAGAACACCATGCACGATAAGATGCGTCACATGATCGCTGAGCGGTTTTCCGGCCTCGGACGCCTCGCGTGCGCAGGTGTCATAGGCGATGGCGATGTCGCCAAGTTCCGGGTCGGGGTCCGGGGCGGGCAGTTCCGGCGCGTCGCCGTCGGCCTCGGCACCGCGTTCGTCCGATGGCCAGCTCAGCACATTTGTCGGCTGCGGCTTGCCCCGGAAATCGGCGTTGAGCACGGCGATGCGGGCATCGTCGGTGGCCAGCAAGGCGATCTCGAATTCGGATGGCTCCAGCATCAGCCGGGCAAGAGTTGCCTTTGCCGCCGCCTCGGCCAGCGCAGCAAGCCCGAGCGCCTGCCAGCGGTCATCCTCGATAATCGTGTCGGTCAGCATTGTCTTGTCCATCCAGCCGGGGCATCTGCGCCATGATTGGCGCATTGCCCCTAGCCCTGAGAATCGCCCTCATAGGCCCTGATGATCGCGGCCACCAGCGGATGTCGCACAACATCCGCAGAGGTGAAGTAATTGAAGCCGATCTTCGGGATGTGGCTTAGCAGCCGTTCGGCATCGGCCAGACCGGAGGGCATGCCGCGCGGCAGATCAACCTGCGTCCGGTCGCCGGTGATCACCATGCGGCTGCCTTCGCCCAGACGGGTCAGGAACATCTTCATCTGCATTGTCGTGGCGTTCTGCGCCTCGTCCAGCACCACGAAGGCATTGGACAGCGTGCGCCCCCGCATGAAGGCCAGTGGCGCGATCTCGACGGTCTTTTCCTCCATCATCTTCGCCAATTGCTTGCCGGGCAGAAAGTCGTTCAGCGCGTCATAAAGCGGCTGCATGTAGGGATCGACCTTGTCCTTCATGTCGCCGGGCAGATAGCCCAGCTTTTCGCCCGCCTCGACAGCGGGACGCGACAGGATGATGCGGTCAACCGCGCCCGAGATAAACAGGTTCACGCCCACGGCTACGGCCAGATAGGTCTTGCCCGTGCCTGCCGGGCCAATCCCGAAAGCCAGTTCATTGTTGAAGAGCGACCGCACATAGGCTTGCTGGGCTTCTGTCCGGGGTTCGACCAGCTTCTTGCGGGTCTTGATCTCGACCTTGCCGCCCGAGAACATCTCCATCTGCGCATCGGCGCCGGGGGCTGCTTCTTCGGGTGCGTTCATACGGAACTCGCGGTCAATATCGCCGGGATCGACGGTGCGTCCGGCCTCAAGCCGTTGATAAAGCGCATTGAGGACGTCTCGCGCCTCGATCTGGGCGCTTTCTTCCCCGAGAATAGCCAGCAGATTGCCACGGCGCACGATCTGCACATCAAGGCGCTTTTCGATATCGGCAAGGTTGCGGTCATATTCGCCGCACAGGTCGATCAGCAATCGATTGTCGGGAAATTCAATCAGGACTTCGGTCAATGTGCCTGTATCCACGCAATTCTCCACTGCTGCGAGTCACCATGATCGTGCCAACAGCTTGTGGGTAGCGCAAGCCTAACACGCAAAATGTGATGTATCTGACAGAGATATGACGGTTCTCTGTTCCGTTTGGGTGAAATGCCGCCCATCAGGCGGGACAGGCGCTGTCGGCCACCCGTCTTGCGCCCCGCCCGGTCAAAGCGGTGAGGCCGGTCGGGGCAAGCAACCTCAAATGAGCTGCCCGGACAGGGAATTTGTCCGGCTTTCAAGGATATGCACGCGCGCCATATCGCCCGGCAACACGCCGTCGGCGGTGACATGCACCGAATGAAGATATTCCGATTTGCCGACCATCTGCCCTGCCTCGCGACCGGACTTTTCGAACAGCACGCTGACGTCGCGGCCAACCATATCGTCCTGCAATTGCCGTTGCTGACGCGTCAGAAGCGCCTGCAAACGTTGCAAACGATCATCCTTCTCATCCTCGGGCACTTGCGGGCGCTCTGCGGCGGGGGTGCCGGGGCGGGTCGAATATTTGAACGAATAGGCAGAGCCATAGCGGACGGCCTCGATCAGATCCAGCGTGGCCTGAAAATCCTCTTCGGTCTCTTCGGGGAAACCGACGATGAAATCGCCGGAAATATGGATGTCGGGGCGCACCGCGCGCAGCCGTTCGATCACGCGCAGATAGCTTGCGGCGGTGTGGCTCCGGTTCATCCGCTTGAGGATCTTGTCGGACCCGGCCTGCACCGGCAGATGCAGGTAAGGCATCAGTTTCGGACAGTCGCCATGCGCTTCGATCAGCGCATCGTCCATGTCGTTGGGATGGCTGGTGGTAAAGCGGATGCGTTCCAGCCCATCGACGTCATTGAGCGCCCAGATCAGCTGTGCAAGGCCCATATCGCCGTTCGGACCCGCGCCGTGATAGGCGTTGACGTTTTGGCCCAGCAAAGTGATTTCGCGTACGCCCCGGTCGACCAGGTCGCGCGCCTCAGACATCACGCGATCCACCGGGCGGCTGACCTCTGCCCCGCGTGTATAGGGCACCACGCAGAAGGCACAGAACTTGTCGCAGCCTTCCTGCACGGTCAGAAACGCGGTCGGGCCGCGCTTGGCCTTGGGTCGCGCGATCAGCTTGTCGAACTTGCCCTCTTCGGGGAAATCCGTGTCCAGCGCCTTTTTGCCTTCACGGATCTTCGCCTCCATCTCTGGCAGGCGGTGATAGCTTTGCGGGCCGACGACCAGATCGACCATCGGCTGACGGCGCATGATCTCTTCGCCCTCGGCTTGCGCGACGCAGCCCGCCACACCGATCTTCAGATCGGGCTTGGCCACCTTCAGCCCCTTGTAGCGCCCAAGTTCGGAATAGACCTTCTCGGCCGCCTTTTCACGAATGTGACAAGTGTTGAGCAGGATCATGTCCGCGTCATCGACGGTTTGCGTCTGGACATAACCCTGCCCTCCCATGGCCTCGGCCATACGCTCGCTGTCATAGACATTCATCTGGCAGCCATAGGTCTTGATGAACAGTTTCTTCGGCGCGGTCATGGCGCAATCCTCGCATGTCTCAGAGCGGCGGCATATCGCAAAATGGCGGTGGGTTGCAATGCATGGCGATTTCACCGATTTTGCGTCAAACCTCAGAGGGGCGGCAGACACGATGATCTATCCGGGGCTAGCGGCGTTTCTGGAAAAGGGCAAACCGGCGCTGGCAAAGGGGCCTGTCGCCCTGGTCTTTTCCGAAGATGATGTCGAGATTGAAAGCACCCTGCGCCACCAGCACAAGACAGGTTTCGCGGAAATCGTGGTCTTCATGCGCGAGGGGGCAACGCTGCCGCCCGATCTGGCGACCACCGTGCATCAGGTCAGCTACGACATGGGCACCGAGGGCGCATTGACCAATGCCGTCAACGCCGTCATTGCCGCCGCCCCCGGCGTCTGGCTGCATTACTGCTACAACGCCGAATACCTGTTTTTCCCGTTTTGCGAAAGCCGCACGATTGGCGAAATGCTCGGCTTTCATGCCGAGGAACGGCGCGACGCGATGCTGAGCACCGTTCTGGACCTTTATGCCGGCGATCTTGTGCAGAACCCCGATGCCGTATCGCTGGAGGATGCCTGGGTCGACATGTCGGGGTATTACGCTCTGGCGCGCAAGGATCCGATCAGCCATGAAGCCAAGGAGCGGCAACTCGATTTCTACGGCGGTCTGCGCTGGCGCTACGAAGAGCATGTCCCCCAGGGTCGTCGCCGCATTGACCGGATCTCGCTGTTTCGCGCCAAGCCGGGGCTGCTGCTGCGCGACGACCACACGTTCAACGACGAAGAGTTCAACACCTTCGCCTGTCCGTGGCATCACAACCTGACCTCGGTCATTGCCAGTTTTCGCACCGCGAAGGCGCTGAAACGCAACCCCGGCTCCACCTTCGAGATCCAGAATTTCCGCTGGCACAATTCGACGCAATTCAAGTGGAATTCACGTCAATTGCTTGATCTCGGACTGATGGAACCGGGTCAGTGGTTCTAAAGGAAAATCAATCCCGTATCCGGCCGCGCACCGGATGGCGCGCTGCCGTCCGAAGCAGGTTTTCCGAAGTCGCGCGACAACAGCTCACGGCAATTCAGGGACGGCCGTGAAAGCGATGCCTGCTTCGGCCAGCATGACCTCGGACACCTCAAAACTATGATCCAGCGCGCCGTCGTTTTCCGGACGGGCCGGGCTGACCACGCGGGCGATGCCGCTTTGGATAATCGCGCGGGCGCAATCGGCGCAGGGAAACCGCGTGACATAGATCGTGCAGCCCTCCAGCGCCGCGCCGGACCGCGCAGCGTTGTAGATCGCGTTGCGCTCGGCGTGTTCGACCCAGTGGAATTTCTCGCCACTGGCCCGGTCGAACCGCGCGTCATCTGCCGCGGAAACCCCGCGCGGCAAGCCGTTATAACCGCTGGCACGGACCTCGTGGCCCTGCCCCACGATCACCGCACCGACATGCCGGTCGCGATCTTCGGACCAGCTTGCCATCTCTCGGGCGAGCGCCACAAAGCGTGTGGCCCAGACGTCTTCATTAGCCATGGGAAAGGCCTCCTGTTTATAGGGCGATCTAGGCAACCGTCTCTTCTTCGGGGACCATATGATCCAGTGCCGCGCGTTCCGGGTCGCTGAGTTTGGTGAAGGGCGGCAGCGCGTTGGCCCAAAGCGGGTTGCCGGTGCGCCGCGCCACCAGATGCTTGACCGAAGGGATCAGCGGTCCGGCCGCGATGGCTGCGCGGATATTGCCGATCTGCTCCATCAGCGTGGGCGTGGCCTCGCCCTTCCAGACCCGCGCACAAAGCGGTGCAGACTGGTTGACCGTGGCAGAGATGCAGCCGGCAAAGCCCGCCTCTGGCGCAATCGACAGGCTGGTTTCGGAACTGGGGAAGACAGCGAAACCCGGATGCGCCGTGACGATCCGGCGACAATAGTCCAGATCACCCGAGGAATCCTTGATCCCGTTGAACCGCTCCGGTGCCAGAGCGTGCAAACGGGCGATCACCTCTTCGGGGATCACAAAGCCGGTCATCTGCGGATAGTTGTAGAACCAGACCTTTATGGGGCGATCGCCCAAAGCCTCGTGCAGGGCCGTGTACCAGCGTACCAGCCCGTCCTCCGATGGCGGCGTGTAATAATAGGGTGGCAGCACAAGCGCGACCGGATAGCCCAGATCATCCGCATGGATGGTCAGGGATATCGTTTCGGCCAGTGACGGCGTGCCGGTGCCGACCATAAGCCGGTCCAGATCCAGCCCGCGCGCCGCCCAAGCCATGATCTGACGGCGCGTGGCACTGTCAAAACTGTTTGCCTCGCCGGTCGAGCCCAGCACGTTCAGCCCGTCGCAGCCATTGGCCAGTGCCCAGCGTGCATGTTCCAGAAACAGCGTTTCCGAAGGCACCCCCGCCGCATCGACGGGGGTTGGCACGGCGGCAATGATACCTTGCATGAATGTCTCCTCAACTTTCCTGATCGGCAGGTTCGCGCCGGGCGTAATCTGCAAGTTTGGGGTGATCGGGTACGGGCGGGTCGTCTTTGCGCCATCCGCCCGGTTCAACGATCTCGCCGTTTTCGTCCTCGAAAACCTCTCGGTTGATCTGGGCGAACACGGCGTTTTCGGCGTCCAACTCGTCGTCGTAACGGATTGCATCGACCGGGCAGATGGATTCGCACATGCCGCATTCAATGCATTCGGTCGGATGGATGTAGTACATCCGCTCGCCTTCGTAGATGCAGTCCACCGGGCAGGACGTGGTGCAAATCCCGTCCTTGATGTCGATGCATTGGTTCTGGATGACGAGTGCCATGTCTCCTCCGGTTATTTGCCCTGCCAAACAGGGGCGCGTTTTTCGCGAAAGGCGCGGACGCCTTCTTCGGAATCCTCGGATTGCAGAGCCGTCACCAGCGCGGGGCGGCGCAGGTCGCGCGCCTCGGTCGGTGTCAGATGGGCGGTGTTGCGCAACGTGTCCTTGATCGCGGCCACGGATAGCGGCGCGCAGGACAGGATGTCCTTGACCCAGGCCGCAACCTCGGCATCCAGATCCGCCGCAGGCACCACCGCGTTGACCAGCCCGTAATGCGCGGCATCCGAGGCGCTGAGCATTCGGCCGGTCAGCATGATGCCAGCGGCAATGTTGCGCGGGATCAGCCGTTGCAGCGCGACCATGCCGCCATCCAGCGGCAGCCGGCCGACCTTGGCTTCGGGCAGTCCGAATTTCGCGGACTCGGACGCGATGACGATATCCGCCCCCAGCACCATCTCGAACCCGCCCCCAAGGGCCAGGCCGTTCACACGCGCGATCACCGGCACGTTCAGCGTTTGCCGTAGGGCAATGCCGCCGAACCCGTTCGGGTTGGCCGCGGCCCAGTATTCCAGCCCGCTATGGCCCCCGCCGGCCTTCATGTCGGCACCGGCGCTGAAGGCGCGCTCTCCCGCACCGGTCAGCACGACGCAGCGAATATCATCGCGGGCCTCAACCTGCTGCCAGATGTCGTTGAGCGCCGCATCGGTGTCGGGATCGACCGCGTTCATCCTGTCGGCGCGGTCGATGGTGACATAGGCGACGTGATCCTTGACGTCGAACAGGACGCTCATACGGCCTCCTTTCGGGCTTCGGCGGTAAGGCCAAGCTCGCGGATCACTTCTTCGGTATGCTCGCCCAGTTTCGGCGGTGTATGGCGTATGATGACCGGTGCCTCACTGAGGTGCACGGGCGATCCGACAAGCGTAAGATGCCCCAGGATCGGATGCTCCATATCAACCAGCATTCCGTTTGCCTTGGTCTGCTCATCGTCCAGCGCCTCGCCCAGCGACTTTACCGGCGCGCAAAGCAGATCCTGCTCTTCCAGCCGTTCGATCCAATAGGCGGTCGTGTTGGTGGCAAAGACATCGCGGAACCGACCTTGCAGATAAGGTTTGTTGGCCCGCTGAGCAGTCAGGTTGGGGTATTCCGGCGACAGATCCTCGAGATCAAGCGCTTTGCAGATGTCTTGCAGCGGGTTGACCTTGAAGGCCCCGACCACGACGACCGCACCGTCGGTGGTGTCGAACACGCCGGTCAGCGGCATGGCGGCCCAGTTCAGCACCTCACGATGCTTGGACCATTGCGCGGCCTCCTGCATCTGCATGGCGATGATCGAATCGTAGAGCGACACGCCGACTTTCTGACCCCGTCCGGTCTTTTCGCGCCCCAGAAGCGCGGCAAGAATGCCCTGCACCATATGCATGCCGGCCGTGTAGTCGCACAGCGTGGTGGGGTAGATCGACTTCGGGATCGCGGGATCCTGGGTCTTTTCCATCACGCCGGTCATGGCTTGCGCCAATACGTCCTGCCCGCCCTTGTGGGCATAGGGCCCAACCTCGCCGAACCCTGTGCCTGAAGCGCAGATGATTCGCGGATTGATCTTTTTCAGCGTCTCGAAATCAAAGCCCAGACGTTTCATCACGCCGGCGCGGAAGTTGTCCACGACCACATCGGACTGCGCCACCAGATCATAGATCATCTGACGGCCTTCGTCGGATTTGCTGTTGATCTCCACCGAGCGCTTGTTGCGGTTGAGAGAGGCGAAAACCGCGTTGTTCATCGCCTCCTCCGAGGTTTCGCCGAAGAAGTTCCGCGACAGATCCCCCGCACCGGGCCGTTCGATCTTGATCACATCGGCACCGAAATCGGCCAGCATCTGCGTGGCGCAGGGGCCCATCATCACCTGGGTGAAGTCGAGGACGCGAACGCCCTCCAATGGAAGATGTTGTTCAGACATAGTTAACTCCTTCACGCGTCAACGGGTTCTTCGACAAGCGCATTGGCCGAGGGCACATCGCCCGGATCGGCACCTTGCGCGCGCATCTGTTTCTGGATCGAGGTGACGTCCACATCGCGCAGCGCGCAATTTGCGTCCAGCGCCTTGGCTACGGCGACGCCTGCAGCCTCGCCCTGGCTCATGCAGGGTGGAATCTCCCGCGATTGTTTTTGCGCTTCGCTTTCGACCGAGTAGTGACGCCCCGCGACGATCAGGTTGTCGATGCCCTTGGGCAGCAATGCGCGGTACGGCGTATAGTAGTCACGGCCCCGGCACACCGAATCCGCGAAGTGACGGCGCGATTTCACATCGTCCTTGGTGACGACATATTCGCCCTGCAACAGCCGCGTCTGACGGATACCCATCTGCTCGGCAGCACCCAGCATCTTGGCATTCTCGAAACCGGGCAGGTTCTTGCGGGCAAACTCCAGCAGTTCCATCATCCGGCGACGGCCTTCGAATTCCGCCTCGACCATGTGTTCGGGCGACATGCCGTCATAGCCGGGCATATGCGGACAGTTGCACCACACCACACCGGGCAGCGGCGTCTTCAGCCACCACATGCCCCAAGCTCCGCCAATCACGCGACGCGCCTGACGGTCAAGCTTTTTGTACTCTTCCGGGTTCTCGTATTCGAACGCCTCGGCGCGGTTCGTATCGACATCCATCAGACGGAACACCGTGGTGACGATGAACTGTCCGGTGATGAAGGATGCACCGGCCGACGACGCGACATCCAGATCGCCGGACGCGTCGATCACCATCTTGGCGCGGATTGCCTGACGGCCCAGTTTGGTCTGCACGATCACCCCGGTGATACGGTTATCCTCGACCAGCGCTTCGGAGAACCAGCTATGGGTGCGCAGGTTGATATTGGCATCCTTGACCATATCAAGGCTGACGCGCTTCCAGGCGTCGGGGTCGAAGGCCACGGCATGAATGATCGGCTGCGGCATGCCGGATTTGTGAAAGTCGATGGCACCCCAGCGGGACCACTTTTTCCACATCTCCCAGTTGGTCAGGCAATCCTCGGAGGGCGGGTAAACCGCGCCGTCCTGACGTTCCATCCGGTCGACAAACTCGCTGACGATCCCGGTTGTGACAATCTCGTTGCCCTCGTTCACCATGTCGTCCAGCACCAGAACCATCCCGCCGGAGGCCATGCCGCCAAGGTGGTGGTAGCGTTCAACCAGTGTGACGGATGCGCCGTTGCGTGCGGCGGAAACAGCGGCCGCGTGGCCTGCCGGTCCTGCGCCGATCACCACGACATCGGTGTCTGCGACAACGGGCACTTGTTCGGCACGGGTGCTGATGTGATCCTTGATACGATCGGTCATTTTGACAAACTCCTCCTGATGCGCCGTGATCCGAATGCCGAACCGGGCGCCATTTCTCGTGTGTATTAAGTGACTTACTTTACCAGCGGATGATCAGTTTCTCGGCCAGTGTGACCAGTGCGAACATCAGCACCGACAGGCCGGAGGACATGAAAACCGTCGCGTAAAGCAAGGGTGAGTTGAAGTTGAACGTGGCGTCGATGATCAAAGCACCAAGCCCCAGATCCGCGCCCACCCATTCACCGACAATCGCGCCGATGACAGATGTGGTGGCCGAGATCTTCAGTGCCGAGAACAGGAACGGCAGCGAGGCAGGCAGACGCATCTTCCAGAACACCTCGGATTTGGAGGCGGACAGGATGCGCGACAGTTCCAACGCTTGCGGGCTGATGGCCTGAAGTCCGCGCACCATGTTCACCAACGTCGGGAAGAAACAGATCAGGGCCGCGATGACCACCTTGGCGGTGATGCCGGGGCCGAAGATCAGCACCAGAATCGGCGCAATCGCCAGGATCGGGATGGTGTTGATAAACACGGCGATCGGGAAGAAGGCCATGGTCACATGGCGCGAATGCACGAAGGCCACGGCAATCAGGATCGCCACGATATTACCCACCGCGAAGCCTGCGACACTTTCCATCAGTGTCGGCCAGAAGTTCATCAGCAGGATGTCGAATTTCTCGACAAAGGCGACGGCCACATCCGATGGTGCGGGGGCGACATAGGTCGGCACGCCGAACAATTTCACACCCAGTTGCCACAGCAGGATCAGGGCCGCCGCGGTGCCCAGCGGCACGGCGGTGGACACGACCTTCCGACGCCGCGCCTCTGCGCGTTCCGCCGCTTCGAGATCGGGCATGGTGATATTTTCTGCCACAGCCATCAGCATGTCTCCAGTAGGTCACGCAGGTAACCGCAATAGGCGGTGAATTCCTGCTGGTCGCGTTGCTTGATCGTGCGCGGTTCCGGCAGATCAATATCCACCACTTCGCGCAGACGTCCGGGATGGGCGCGCATCATGATGACTTTCTGGCCCAGAAACACCGCCTCGGCGATCGAGTGGGTGACGAACAGGATCGTCGTCCCGGTCTCGCGCCAGATGTCCAGCAGTTGCAGGTTCAGGTGGTCGCGGGTCATCTCGTCCAGCGCACCAAACGGTTCATCCATCAGCAGCAGTTTCGGCTGACACACAAGCGCGCGGGCAATGGCGACGCGCTGACGCATCCCGCCGGACAACTCGTGGGGAAGCGCATCCTCGCGCCCTTTCAGGCCGACCAGCTCCAGCAACTCACGCGGGCTGCGGCTGCCCAAGGGCACGTCAACGCCGCGTTTTGCGCCAATCTCCAGCGGCAGTTCCACATTTTTGAGCGCCGACCGCCAGGGCAGCAAGGTCGCGTCCTGAAAGACGAAAGCAAACTCACGCGCCAGTCGCGCCTGTTCTGTCGTCTTGCCAAAGATCGACACGTCGCCAGCCGCCGCCGGGATCAGGTCCGAGACCAGCCGCAGCATTGTGGACTTGCCACAGCCCGAGGGGCCGAGGATCGTGTAAAAGGCACCCTCTTCGATATCGAGGTTCAGCCCGTCAATGGCCGTGAAAGTGCCGAACCGCACCGTCGCATCGGTGAGCGAGGCGGCAAGTGCCTTGTCAGGGGCACCTACCTTTTGTCCTTGAAGGGAGTTTTTCGCTTCCATCATACCTGTCATCCGTAATTGGCACGCGATGCAGCGGTCTTTTCCAGCACATCGAGCGTCATGATTTCATCCACGGCGGGTGCCGCGTTTTCGAACTGACCAAGATTGTCGTAGGCGTCGATCTGCGCCTGCCAGTTTTCACGGGTCATCGTGCCCCAGCCATTCTCTGCCGTGTTGGCGTTGAAGCTGTAGTCCAGCACCATCTGAACCGTCGCCAATTCATTGTCGCGGTCCATGTTGGGGTAGCGCTTGACCAGAATATCCACCGCCGCTTCGGGGTTGTCATGCACCCAGGCCCATCCGCGGGCGCTGGCACGCAGCATGCCTTCGACCTGTTCGGGGTTTTCGGCCAGTGTCTGATCGGTGACGTAATAGGGGTTTGCGTATAGCTTGACGCCCGCATCCCACAGAGACATATCCACCCGGTCATCGCCCAGCACGGCCAGCGCGCTTGTATTGGTGCGCCATCCGGTCACGACATCCGCCTGCCCCGTCAGCAGCGGCGACATGTCAGACCCCATGACCAGAACGTTCACCTCATCCTCGGGGATGTCATTCGCGGCCAGCATCGCCTGAAGCAGGATGCGCGCGGTGCCATTGGTGGCGACGGTCTTGCCGATCAGATCCTTGGGCTCGCGCACCGGATTCTTTTTCAGCGAAAAATATGTGAACGGGTGCTGCTGATAGCCTGCGGCGATACATTTGATCGGCAATCCCTGCGACCGCGCCAGCATCAGTGACGGGCTGGAAGAGATCGACCCCATATCGGCACGGCCAGAGGCGACAGAAGCGACGCCATCAATGTTCGGGCCACCGGCCACGACATCCAGCTCCAGCCCTTCATCCGCGTAGAAACCTTGATCGGCGGCGGCGACCTCGCCCAGAATGCCGTTCGATGCCAGCCAGCCAAGTTGCAGCGATACCGTGTGCATATCCTGGGCCCAAGCCTTCCGGATGCCGACCAGGTTGCCTGCAAAGGCAGCACCTGCAGCCGCACCGAAAGTCGTGAGCGCCCTACGCCGGGTAAGTCCGTTCTGGGTGTCTCGCGTCATTGTCAAACTCTCCTGTTGAGGTTTCGGGACCGGCCTGTTGTTCGGCCTTGTCCTAGTAAGCCTATGATTCCTGATGCGATGCAGGTAGAACAAAGATATGCCAACGGCGATGCATAATACGCACCACCCCTGACAACACCCGAATGGCGAGCGGCTTCATGCACTCCATCTTCTTGAAATACTTCGACGAAACCGCGCGCCAAGGGTCGATCCGCAAGGCCGCACTGGTGCTGAACGTGTCATCCACATCGGTCAATCGCAAGATCCTGAGCGTCGAGGAAAGCCTTGGAATGCGGCTTTTCGACCGAACCCCCGAAGGCGTGGAGCTGACCGCCATGGGGGCGATTCTCCTGGAACACTGCCGAAAAGTATTGCACGATTATGAACGCGCCAAGGTTTTGATGGATGATATGCGCGACCTGCGGACCGGCCACATCACCATTCACACGATGGATTCGATGGCCGTCACCGCACTGCCCCGCGCGATGAATGAATTCGCGCGCAAATTCCCCGATATCTCGATCTCTGTGACCACCGCCCAGCCAGAGGACGTGGTGCAAACGGTGGCGTCGGGCGATGCCGAGATCGGCGTCGCCTTCATCTTCACACCACATCCTGATGTGCGCGTGCTGTCGGAAAAGTCAGCGCCTTTTGGCATCATCACGCGCCCCGATCATCCTCTTTCGACCCGCCCCAGCGTGAAGATCGGTGATCTTGCCGGCTATAGGCTGGTGCGCACAAGCGATGCGCGCGGCGGCAACTCGATCATAGATCAGGCAATCTCGACTTTGGTGACGCCCCTGTCCACGCATGTCTACACCAATACGCTGTTTCTGGCCAAAGAGATGATCCTGTCGAACCAGGGGATCGGACTGTACACCAAGATCGGCTTTTATGACGAGGTAGAGCGCGGGGATCTTTGTTTCGTGCCATTGATTCAGGCGTCACTGGCGAAAGTACGGATCGGCATCATGGTTTCTGCCTCTGCCGCCATCGGGCCCGCGAAGATGCTGATGAGCGATGCGCTGGCCAAGGAGCTGGGACAGATGCGGCTGGATTCGTAATCGGCTTGCGGCTTAATCCACTCGCAGTCGCGCTTTTGTCGGGCTATACTTGAATAACAATCACCCACCCTTCAAGACTGGAGCTTCCATGCAAACTCGCGTCTGCCGTCTTTATGCTGCCGCTGACATCCGTATCGAGACCGCAGAACTGGACGCGCCCGGCCCCGGCGAAGTCTTGGTCGCGCTGTCCGCAGGCGGGATTTGCGGGTCTGACCTGCATTACTTTCAAGATGGCGGGTTTGGGCCGATCCGGGTGAAGGAACCGATCATTCTGGGCCATGAGGCCGCCGGTGTTGTCGTGGAACTGGGCGACGGTGTGACCGGTCTGACGCCGGGCCAGCATGTTGCTCTCAATCCCAGCCGCCCCTGCAATGATTGCACCTATTGCGCCGAAGGGCTGCACCAGCATTGCCTCAATATGCGGTTTCGCGGCTCTGCCATGCGGTTTCCGCACGAACAGGGGCTGTTTCGCGACCGTATCGTGATTGGCGCGGCGCAATGTGTGCCGGTTTCCACGGATGTCTCGCTGGCCGAGGCTGCCTGTTCCGAACCGCTGGCGGTCTGCCTGCATGCCCGCAACAACGCGGGCGATCTGGCGGGCAAGCGCGTGCTGGTCACCGGCGCAGGCCCGATCGGCGCGCTGTGCGCCGCTGTGTCGGCCGAGGCCGGCGCGTCGGAGATTGTCGTCACCGACCTTCAGGACGTGCCGCTGAAAGCCGCCGAGGCGATGGGGGCTACGCAAACCATCAACATGAGCACTAACGCAAGCGCCATGAGCCGGTTCACCGAGAACAAGGGCCATTTCGACGTGGTCTTTGAATGCTCTGCCGCGCAGCCCGCGATCCGTGGCGCGATAGAGGCGATCCGCCCACGCGGCACGCTTGTGCAGGTCGGCGTGACCGGCGATGTCGCCCTGCCCGTCAACCTGCTGGTCGGCAAGGAAGTCGCCTTTCAGGGCACGCACCGCTTCCACCCGGAATTTGAACAGGCGGCTGCTGCGATCTCTTCCCGGCGCATCGATGTGCGCCCGATGATCTCGCAGAGTTTCCCGGTAGAGGACGCCTTGGCCGCGTTTGAAACCGCCGCCGACCGCACCCGCGCCGTGAAGGTACATTTGACCTTTGCAGGATAGGCGCGGACTTGGCTTGCCCGGCGCAAATCTGACAGAGCCCCCTCAATCATCTGGCGAGCAGAGGACCGGCTACAACGCCAAGCCATACGCCGCGGGGCAGTCCCGCGGCGTTCTGCATCGGCCTGCTTGCAATCAGCCTATCGCAGAACGTGGACCGCGCAGCGCGCATGGCGCACGACCTGATGCGCGGTCGAGCCAAGAAGATAGTCCTGCATCCCCGGCCGGTGCGAGGCGATGACAATGCAATCCGCGCCGATTTCCGAAGCGAAATCCAGAATCGTCCGCCCGGAATGTCCTTCGCGCAGCACCCCCTCGCCATTCGGCAGCGTCGAGGCCATTTTGGCCAGTTCGGTGTTGATCGCTTTGCGGCTTTCCTGAAGATAATCCTCTGGAATGTAGCTGATCGCATAGGTGGGCATCTGCTCCATGACATGCAACAGCGTGATCTTGGCGCTTTCGATGGAAAGCGCTCGGGCGACCTCCAGCGCGCCCTTGACGTCCCGATCCTCGTCGAACGAAATCGGAATCAGAATATTTCGATACATCTGCGATCTCCTTTTTGCCAATCCCGCATCAGCCTGACGGCCAAGCGTGTTCATTCCATTGATGCCGGGCGATGACGCGCACATCCATGAATGCACATATGAAGTCCGAATCACAGCCAGTTAGCGATATGCCGCGACAGACGGTATAGGATGCAAACATGTCAGAAAGTTCCGGCGACCTCGTACATCACAGGCTCGAACGCGCGGCACAGCCCGTTGATCCGGCGATTCCGCTCGCGCATTTCGGGCGTGCGCAGCATCGCCTGAAAATCCTCGCGGCGGTTCCACTGCGAATAATTGGCAATCCGGGTCTGTGCGTCATTCACATGCAGGCCTGCCGAAACAAAGCCCGGCTGCTTGGAAATAAAGACCTCATAGGCTTCGGTCAGCTCGTCCAGCAGATCCTGACAGGTGCCGGGCGTCATCTCGAATGTGGTGATGACCGTCTGGACCTTGCTGGGGAAATTGATGGTTGTCGGCATGGCATCCTCCGTTTTGTACCAGTCTGGCAGGTTCGGAGGATCAGGCAAAGACCTGTATTCATGCCTCAGACGTTGGGTTCGCCCTGAAGACCCAATATCTTGCGGAAACCCGTCCAATAGCCCGGCAGGCGCGGCGGTTCCTGCATCCCGCGCAAGGCCTCTTCGGCCCAGGGCTGCATGCGGCGGTTGGCAAAATCGCGTCCCCAGGTCAGGAATGCCTCTGCCTCTGGCGGCCGCAACCGGCAGGCTGACCCGACCAGCCCGACAAGCGTTTCGGGCGGCGAATACCATTCATCCTGAATGCCTGTCACGCGTTTCTGCATCAGTGGTCCCACCAGCCGCATCAGCCGCTTGTCGGAATATTGCAGCAACATCCGGCCCATCTCGTCCCGCGAATAGTGGATCAGCGGCGGGAACGTGTCGAAGAAAACAGCCACGCCATCAACAATGGCGAAATTGCGGATCGAGGGGTGAAAACCGATGCGCGTGTCGATCTTTTGCGCCCCGTGCCAGAAGCCTGCGATACACTGCCCTGCGGCCTCCATCATCGCGAGCGCGTCGTCAAGCGAGGCACCTTGCATCAGCGGCCGCATCAGGCTGCTTTCCGGCAGCGCGTCCTGCACGATCACCGGCTGGCGCGCGCCGTCGATGGTCACCAGATGCATTTCGGTGTCGGGGATTGTCACATCGCATTGCCGCAGCGCGTCGAAATAATCGTCGTGGCAGCGTTTCAGCCGGTCCAGCGCCGCATCATCGCGCATACCCCGGTAAACCTTGATCACCTTGTCCGACAGCGGGCCGGAACCGGGCCGGAACGGCGCACAGAAATATCCCAACTTGGAAATCGTGTGCCCTCTGGTCGAGGGTTCGGCTTTGATCAGCGCAATCAGCGCGTCGAGGTCGGTCATGGCAGGCGGCTCCGTCTTTCGGCTGGGCTGTGCTTACGCGTCCTCCAGCAAAAGCGCCACCTCTTCGCACAGTGCTGTCACCTCATCGCGGGCCGGACCGCGCGGTGCCTCAATGGCACCAAGCCCCTGCCCCAGCGTTTCAGCATAGACAACACGGTTCGCCAATTGCGCCGTTGCAAGCTGTGCCTCCAGCTTCGAGGCGGCCTCGGCGACATCCGCGCCCAGCCGCGTGCCTGCCCGCGCACGGTTCATCACCACCAGTGACACCCGGTTTTCACGTCGTGCCAGATCCAGCACGCCTTGGGTGGCCCACAGATCGACATGGCTCATAGAGACCGGCACCACGACCAGATCGGCGGCGCGCAAGGCGGGCCGCAGATCACTGTCGGCCTTGGGCGGCGTGTCGACGATCACGATGTCATGGCTGTCGGCCAGCTTGCGGCACTCATACGTCACCCCCCAGGCCGAGGAGGTCGCAAACTCGATCCCCGCATCTTCCAGCCGGTCCAGCCGGGCCATGAACCAGCGGCCCAGACTGCCCTGCGGGTCCACATCCACCACCGCGACGCTCTTGCCTGCGCGGGCGAAACCCACGGCCAGGTTCACCGCCACAGTCGTCTTGCCGGACCCGCCCTTTTGCTGCGCGACGGTGATGACGCTTCCTGTCATAGAGCTGCCTCTTCTGCTTGCGGCCCGGTGACCGACGATTCGCTTGCCGCGGTGACAGGCTTTGCGCCAAGCTGCGGTGCGCAAATCGCCACGTCAAGCCCGCCTGTCCGCGCAAAGCCAGGCTCGCTCCGCCTTAACCCGCCATTAACCAACCCTGTCCGATGCTGGACGCGGGGCTGCAAAGGACGGGTTGCGATGCTGAAGTGTCTCTGCCTTCTGATTTGCCTGACCGGGACGCTTGCGAATGCGGGTGCCTGGCCACGGCAGGAAGGCACGGGATTTGCCAGCGTCGCGACCCGTCTGAGCTTTGACGACACCTTTATGACACTCACCTCGTACAGTTCGGCCTATCTCGAATACGGGTTGAACGGCCGCCATACGCTTGGGCTGGATGCGGGATACTCTAGCGACGGAACGTCCCGCGCCATTGTCTTTGTCCGGCAGCCGCTGTCCACAACGAAGGCCGGAAGCCCCATCGCGGCAGAGCTTGGGCTCGGCGTCATCGACACGCAGATCGTGTTGCGCCCCGGCATTTCCTGGGGCCGCGGGTTGGATAAAGGCTGGATGGCGGCGGATGCTCTGGCAGAGATCCAGATGACCGGCGCAACTGACCTGAAACTGGATCTGACCTTAGGCCTGAAAGATGATCGCGGACGGATGCTTATCCTGCAATTGCAAACCGGAAAACCGTTTGGTCGGGCCGCAACCGCGCAGTTAGCCCCGTCTGTCGTCGTGCCTTTCGGCAAGTCCCGTCACCTGGAGGTCGGCGCTTCGGCAGATCTGCTGGAACGCCGAAACTTTGGGATCAAATTCGGTCTCTGGCAGGATTTCTGATCCGTACCAATCAGAATAGGGCCGAAGCGTGCAAAACGCCCCGGCCCCATGAAGGCTTACTTGTCCATCCGCACCTGGACGTTCACATCGCCCTTCACTGACGACGGCCAGACCAGATGGACCTGAGACCTGTTTGGTCCCTTCTGTTCGAACGCATGCGGCGAGACATATTGGGCTGCGTTGGACGCGTTTGCGATCCTGCCGCGCAATGCCACCCCGTCGACATTCTGCGCGTAGCCATTGAACGGCAAATGCGGCGCGCATTCCACCTGCCAGGTTTGCGCCGCCGTATTCTGACTATGCTTGACGGTCAGCGGGTTATGCGTCGGGTACTCCACGTTGTGATGCGTATTGTTAGAGAAGTAGAGCTTGCGCATTTGCCCGATTTCCAGATTGGCATAGCTGGTGTCCACACGCTCGATCCGGTTCATCACCGCATCCACACAGCGGAAGGTGTTGCCCGACACGTTCAACCCGTTGATGAAATGCCCCGTACCATAGGGTTTGATCACGATGAACGAAAACCAGCTCGCCACGCCACCCGCCAGGAAGACATTATCGGTGATCGACACGCCCGCAAAGCCGAAACCACCGGTATAGTCGGGTTCGGGTTCGCGCTCGTTCGTCCATTCGATGAAGCAGTTATCAACGTAATTGCCGGTGATCGTGGTGTTGCAGGCCCGAAGCGCCAGAACAAGACCGGCCGTGCGCACCCCGCCCATTGAGCCTTGGAAGAAGTGGTTACCGGTGACGACATTGTTCGATCCGGACAGCACCGCAAAATGCCGGAACTGCGATGCCCGGTTATCTCGCAATTTCACGTCATTTGCATTGGCGGTGATCGCCACAACCGTCCTGTCCTGTGCAGCCAGGCCATTTTCAGGGCTTTCAAAATTGCAGCGGTCCACCAGCATGCCCTGACAGCCCGACCCGTGCGAGGTGATGGCGCGATCCTGCGGACGGTTGAAGAAACAGTCGCGGAACTGAAAGATGCCGCCCAACGGGGGCATCAGAACGCCGCTTGCCATGTTGTTGCACTGAAACTCGATATCCGACATCGAGAAATAGGTGAGCTTGTCGAAGCCGCTGAAATCCAACAGGTACTTGAACCGCGTGAAGGTGTAGTTCTGCGTGCCGACCGCATCGGACAGTGGCTGCGACAGGGTGATTTGCTGCGCGGCCACATTGCGGTCGCGGACATAGATCTCGCGCCCGACGCCATTCGCTTCGACCAGAGACCCCACGGGGATGTTCGCGACATTGATCACGTTGGTCAGCGTAAACGGCTTTGAGGCCGTGTAGCTCGCCTGACTGGTCACGACGTCGTTTTCCCAGGCTGGGCCGCCTTCGGCACGCAACTGGCCATTACGGATATGACGGCGTTGCGCAAAGGTCGTCCGGTTGTTGACCGCTGCCTGCATGTCGATCGGCGATGTCACGGACACCCGCCGCCCGCCAAGGTCCAGACCCTCATGGTCGGAATTGTTCAGCAAAGACTGGACCGCCTTGCGAAACGCCAGTTCTTCATTGCCGAAAGCGTCGATATAGGCAGGCAGATGAAAATCACGCGTCAGCGACAAGATGGCGTTGTCGGGCATGATGACATTGCCCTCGAACTGGACACGGTTTTCCAGCGTCACACTGCTACCGAGGTAGTAGATCCCCTTGGAAACCAGCACGCGTTTGCCATCGGCGGCCGCGTCAGCAGCCTCAAACGCCGCGCTGTCATCTGTGATGCCGTCACCCACCGCACCATAATCGCGCACATCGACCCAGTTCATCAGGTCGCGATAGAAGACCTGGGTGACATCCTCGATCCGGATGTCGTCAATCCGGACGACTGCACCGTTCTGGCCCGTCAGGTCGATGCCGAAATGGCCATAGATCGGCTCTGTCCCCCAGACCAGGTCCACCCCCGGCCGGTTGCCGCTGCCAATGATGGTCGAAACCTCGACGACGCTGCCATACGCGGTCAGCGGCACCGCAACATCGGTTTCCGGCAAGCCCTCTACATGGACACTGCCCGCAGATCCGGCCCAACCCGCGATCCGGACAGAGGGCAGATTGCCCGACATCGCCTTGATCCGCGCGGTCACGCGAATGTAGCATCCCGGCAAAATGGGCGTCTGCCCCTTGTAGCGCAGTTTCTGGACGCCTTCGGTTTTCTGAAGCTCCAGACACCCGCCAAAATCCTGATCCGCTGGCACATAGGCCGCCGTCGCCACATTGTGATAGCTGTCAGACCCCGGCACGCCATCGCCGCGCGACCAGTTTCCCAACCCTGCCTCGAAAGCAGCCGGCATGAATTGCACCCCGTCGGTGATTGCCTTGTTCATTCCATTCCCTTTCCGCACGCACAGCCCACCTGCAAACGGGCCTCACCCGCCGCAGGGCCGGTTTCCCGACCTGCTGATCAACAGTGCCGGGTGCTCACCCGGCCGCTTTGAGGGAAATACCAACGCGATCTTAACGCCGCCCGACAGCACCGTGACGGTAGGTGTTGCGCCCGATGCAGCACTACTTCCTGAAACGAAAATGGCGCGCCCAAAAAAGGCACGCCATTGCAATAGATTAGACAGTCTCGTTAAATCAACCGGGCCGTCACACCGCCATGCCGGGCAGTTCCAGCATCTGCACACCGCCGATGCGCCAGCCGTCGCGGCCCTCGACCATCTGATAGTCCAGCAGATGCACCCGGCCGCTCTGGTCCACGATCTGCACTTTTTGCCAGAGACTGCCCTCGATCTGGCGAAGTTCCAGAAAATCCACGCGCCCCGGACGCCAGACCATCGGATAGCCGTTCTGCACCATCCCGCCGAAATTCTCGGGCGATCCGAACATGCCTTGGATGGACGGGCTGGCGAAAGAGAACGCCCGTGCGAAATCATCCTGCCGGAATGCTTCCAACTGGGAAGAGATCACATCCTTGATGCCCGTTTCAGGTGTGTCCTGTCCCGCCACGCCGCCAGCTAACGCCACCGCTGCAACCAGCCCAAAAATCAAACTCCGCATGATCCATCTCCCTGCAATCTAGGCAGGGAGATGGCGCAGTTTGCTCTACGGTCAAAACGTGCCTCAGGCCGCCAGCAACTCTCCGGCGAGGGCCTTGTCGATCAATGCGACCGTTTCATCGACACCGTAAAGCGCGATGAACCCCCCGAAGCGCGGGCCTTGGCTGGCACCAAGAAGCACTTCGTAAAGTGCTTTGAACCAGTCGCGCATCGGGTCGAACCGCTCGCGCCCGCATGAGAATACCAGCCCCTGCAAGGCTTCGCCATCCGCAGGTCCGTCCCAGGCGGCCAGACCGTCGCGCAACTCCATCAGGGCTTCACGCTCCAGATCAGTTGCGGCACGGAACACCTTGGCAGGTTTGACAAAATAATTGTAGTAGCGCACGGCAAAACCTGCCGCCTGATCCAGATCGGGATGCGTCTCCGGGCTGGCTTCCGGGGCATAGCGGCGCATGAAGCCCCACAGGGTTTCCTTGTCCTCGGCGCCCGCCACGCTGGCAAGGTTCAACAGCATCGAGAACGGCACCACCATCCGGCTTTCGGGCACATCGCCGCCGTGGATATGCCACACCGGGTTGTTCAACTGGCCTTTCAGGTCCTGCGTCGGATAGGCCCGCAACTGCTGGTGATACTCGTCCACCGCCTTGGGGATCACGTCAAAGTGCATCCGTTTGGCCGTCTTGGGCTTGAGATACATGAAATAGGACAGCGATTCCGTGGAGGCATAGGTCAGCCACTGGTCGATCGACACACCATTTCCCGACGACTTCGAGATCTTGTGCCCCTGATCGTCCAGGAACAGCTCATAGGTGAAATGCTCGGGCGGACGCACGCCCAACACCTTGCAGATGCCGTCATAGATCGGCGTATTGGTACTGTGATCCTTGCCGTACATCTCGAAATCGACACCCAGCGCAGCCCAACGCGCGCCGAAATCCGGCTTCCATTGCAGTTTCACGTTGCCGCCGGTGATCGGCAGCGTCCATTCGCGACCATCCGGGTCGTCAAAGGTGACTGTGCCATCCTTGGCGTTGACCTCTTTCATCGGCACATACAGCACACGACCGGTTTCGGGATGGATCGGCAGGAAGATCGAATAGGTCTGCTGGCGTTCGTCCCGCAGCGATTTCAGCATGATCTTCATCACGTCGTCATAGCGCTCTGCCGCGCGCAGCAGCACCTCGTCGAACTGGCCGGACCGGTAGAACTCGGTGGCCGAGATGAAGTCATACTCAAACCCGAACGTGTCCAGAAACCGGCGCAGCATGGCGTTGTTGTGATGCCCGAAGCTTTCGTATTCGCCAAACGGATCGGGGACCGATGTCAGCGGCTTTTGCAGATGCTCCTGCAACGCCTGCTGGTTGGGCACATTGCCCGGCACCTTGCGCATCCCGTCCAGATCGTCCGAAAAACAGATCAGCCGCGTCGGAATGTCCGAGATTTCCTCGAAGGCGCGCTTGATCATGGTCGTCCGCGCCACTTCGCCAAACGTGCCGATATGCGGCAGCCCCGAGGGGCCATAGCCGGTCTCGAACAGCACATAGCCCTTCTCGGGCGGTGCCTTTTCATAGCGTTTGAGCACGCGGCGCGCTTCTTCGAAGGGCCAGGCTTTCGAGGTAAGGGCGGCGTCGCGGATCTCGGACATGCGGAAAGTCTCCTAGGGTCGCGCGCCCCGTCTTGGGGCACGCAGCGCTCGCGTACCTATTGCGGGCGCGGGCATAGGTCAATAATCTGCAACGCAACCTCCTCTTATTCCAAGGATCAGTCTTGTGAGCACCGAAGACGACGATACGCCCTCCCACCCGATGACGCCGCAGGACTGCCTTGTTGCCCTGATGGTCGCGATCTCTGCCTCAGACGAGAACATCCGCACGTCGGAGCTGGTCAAGATCCAGTCGGCGGTGAACAATCTGCCGGTCTTTGCTGAATATGACATCGACCGCATGAACAGCACCACGCAAACGGTGTTCGACCTGTTCGAACAAGAGGATGGGCTGGACGCGCTGTTCGGTCTGATCCGAGACAACCTGCCGGAGCGCCTGTTTGAAACCGCCTACGCACTGGCCTGCGATGTGGCCGCCGCCGACGGTCAGCTTTACGAACCGGAACTGCGCCTGCTGGAGGAAATCCGCTACGAGCTGAACCTCGACCGGTTGCACGCCGCAGCGATTGAACGCGGTGCCCGCGCCCGGCACCTGCGCGCCTGACGCACACTGATCTGCCCAAAATCCCCGCAAAGCCGCCTAACCGGGCGGCTTTCTGCTCAAAATGGTGCAGGTAAGCTATTCCTGACTGCCGACAACATGTCTTTTTTGATATGTCATAAAACAGGCAATTACCGCCGTTATGACTTTGATCGAAATTATTCTTGTCGGAGATTGAAGAATGAACCGCAGAAAGCTGACCCTACTGGGCCTGTTCCTGCTCTGCCTGCTGCCGATCGTCGGTGCCGCGGCACCGCGGCTGGCCCTGCTGAACTGAAAGCAACCCAGATGGCGCTGTTTCCGCGGTGCCATGTGCTGACGCCGCGCCCTAGCTCGCGTGCAGAATATACCACCGATCGATCAACTGCTGTTGCAGGATCTTCGCCCGCGCATTCCACGAGGCCGCCCCCGGCGGGCGTTCCCGCTCTGCTTTTTCCAGCCCGTCGCGACGGTCCGTGTCGGCGGCAAATATGGCGAAAGCCAGCGCCTTGCCGTCGGTCGTGTCCACATAGCCCGCAAGCCCGCTTACGAAATTCAGCGTCCCGGTCTTGGCACGAACGGTTGCAGGATGGGACTTGAGAACCTTCCGATTGGCGTCGCGCATCGGGATCTCTTTCAGCAGCGGCAAAAGCCCCAGTCGTTCGCGCACCGCCACAAGCAAGGCCACCATATCGGGCGATTCCACCCGGCTGGTATCGCCAAGCCCCGAATGATCGACCAGTGCGATGCCGTCGGTTTCGAACGCCGCATTGGCCCATGCGCTCATCGTCTCTGCCGACGCGCGCACAGAAACAGGCTTGCCGGACCGGGCCGTCGTCGCGGCCAGTCCGACCACTTCTGCCGTCAGGTTCGTTGAAAACTTCAGCATGTCACGCAGAATATCGCTGAGCGGCCCACTGTCCTGCCCCGCCAGTTCCGCCGCGGCCTCCGGCAATTCTGCGATCACCTTCGGCGCGCGCAACGCGATCCCCTGCGCGCGTGCGAAAGTCTGGAAAACCTCGCCGGCGTAAAGTTCAGGCTTGCGCACTGGCAACCACCGCGCCCCGCCTTTGCCAAGCGCGCCGCGTGCAACCGTCCACTCATCGGCAGCGCCACTGTCTTTGTAGGTGTAGACCGGCATGCTGCGTTCGATGACCTGCATCTTTGCAAAATGCACACCCGGTCGATGCTGGCTGGACCGGGCTTCCATCGTCACGGCATAGTCGCTGTCCTCGCGGCGCCATTCGAAATGCACGCGGTTGAAATTCAGGTTAAGCCCCGACACGGCCGGGTTATAGCCAACGTGATCAGGCTGCGAGATGTCGATGACGGGCACCATGGGCAATGCGCCGCCGTAAACTTGAAAATCGCCCTCGACGGTATGGATGCCTGCTGCCTTCAGCCCTTCCGACAGGGCATAAAGCCCGTCGGTGTTCAGCGTCGGGTCTGCCCCGCCCGCAAGGATCAGATTGCCTTTCAGAACGCCTTCCTGCACCGGCCCGCTGCCCAGCAGTCTTGTGCGAAAGCGATGTTCCGGACCCAGAACCTCCAGCGCGTATGCGGCCGTGATCGCCTTGGCGACCGAGGCCGGCGGCAGTCCGACATTCGGGGCGTATTGCTCGATGATCTTGCCGGTATCGGCGTCCGACAGGCAATAGCTGACCTGACCGTTCAGCTTGGCGCGGGCGATCAGCTCTTCCGGCGGCGTCTGGGCCACGGCCAGCCGCGCTTCGCCGCGTGCCACGGGGCGCAAGGAACGGGTTGGTGCATTGGCAAGCGCGGGCGTGGCCACCATCAACGCAGCCGTTCCGCCCAGAAATGCCCGTCTCGAAATACGTTTTGTCATGTCCCAGAATTAACCCCACCATTCGCCGTGCCACAAGTCGAGTTCTCGTGAGTACCTGCTGATTGCGCCCCTGTCCCGCTGTGGCGGGCAGCCCGGATCGCGCTGGAACTGAGATCAACCATCGGCATGTTCACGAAACACCATGCCGGAGCCTGCGCATTTGGCAACAGTCGACTGGCCTGCGCCGGCAGTCGCGCATGCCGAAAGACCCGCGCCGCAACGGAGGTGCGCGCCGAAATCCGGTCTCCGGGCCGCGCCAGTACGCCCACAGGCACCGACCGCATGATCTGCTGCCAATTGTCCCACTGGCTGAATTGCACAAGATTATCCGCCCCCATAAGCCAGACAAAACGCACGCCGGGGTGGATCTTGCGCAACCGCAGCACTGTATCGGCGGTGTAGCGCGTGCCTGCCTGTGCCTCGAAGTCGCTGACATGCACTTTGGGATGCTGCATGATGGCCCGCGCGCCCGCCATGCGCTGTTCCAGCGGGGCCGGCCCGCGCGGTTTGAGCGGATTGCCCGGACTGACCAGCCACCAGACCCGATCGAGGCCGAACCGTCGCAGCGCCTCCAATGTCACCCGGACATGCCCGGCATGGGCCGGATCAAACGATCCGCCCAGAAGGCCCACGCGCATGCCGGCCCGCAGATATGCCCCTCGCTGTTTCATCTTCCTCCTCGTCGGACCGGAAATCGTATAGTAGCTGCGGCCCGCAGAACAGAAACTACTCCTGAGTGCGAAGATCAACGGCTTTCGACCTCCGCCTTTCTCAATACGCAGTCGCAAACGCGACTTGCACAACGAAAAGCCCCCACACCTCATCAAGCCCCCGACGTTCGCCCCGGCAAGGCGTTCCCTGTTGACCGGCCTGCCAGACAGCAGGATCAGCGGCATCGGCCACGTTGCAGCCAACTGTCAGGCAGTCTATATGCAGTCAACACTTTCAGGACAGAGCAGGATCGTTTCAGACATGGCAGCTTATCAGTACGTCTACCACATGGATGGTGTCTCCAAGACCTATCCCGGCGGCAAGAAATGCTTCGAAAATATCCGGCTCAGCTTCCTGCCCGGCGTGAAGATCGGCGTTGTCGGCGTGAACGGCTCGGGTAAGTCCACCCTGATGAAGATCATGGCCGGGATCGACAAGGATTTCACCGGCGAGGCCTGGGCCGCCGAGGGTGCCAAGGTCGGCTATCTGCCGCAGGAACCCACGCTCGACGAAAGCCTCAGCGTGCGCGAAAATGTCATGCTGGGTGTGGCCTCCAAGCAGGCCAAGCTCGACCGGTTCAACGAATTGGCGATGAACTACTCGGACGAGACCGCCGACGAGATGGCCGCCCTTCAGGACGAAATCGACAGCAACGACCTGTGGGATCTGGACAGCCAGATCGACGTCGCGATGGAGGCCCTGCGCTGCCCCCCCGACGATGCCGATGTCACCACGCTGTCGGGCGGTGAAAAGCGCCGCGTCGCGCTGTGCAAGCTGCTGCTTGAAGCGCCCGACATGCTGCTCTTGGACGAACCGACCAACCACCTTGACGCCGAAACCATCGCCTGGCTGCAAAACCACCTGATCGCCTATAAGGGCACCATCCTGATCGTCACCCATGACCGCTATTTCCTGGATGACATCACCGGCTGGATCCTTGAGCTCGATCGCGGCCGCGGCATGCCATATGAGGGCAACTATTCCTCTTGGCTGGAACAGAAAGCCAAGCGCCTGTCGCAAGAGGCCCGCGAGGACAAGTCCAAGCAAAAGACGCTGGAACGCGAATTGGAATGGATGCAGCAGGGCCAGAAGGCCCGTCAGGCCAAATCCAAAGCGCGTATTCAGGCCTATGAAGAACTTGCCGGGCAGTCCGAACGCGAAAAAGTCGGAAAAGCTCAGATCGTCATCCCCAACGGGCCCCGTCTGGGTGCCAAGGTGATCGAGGTCGAGAACCTGAAAAAAGCTATGGGCGACAAGCTGTTGATCGAGAATCTTGACTTCAGCCTGCCCCCCGGCGGCATTGTCGGCGTGATCGGTCCCAACGGCGCGGGTAAATCAACGCTGTTCAAGATGCTCACCGGGCAGGAACAGCCCGACGAAGGGTCCGTGTCCTATGGCGACACCGTGCAACTGTCCTATGTTGACCAGTCGCGCGACGACCTGAACGCCGATGACACCGTATGGCAGGCAATCTCGGGCGGTGCCGAAGTGATCAAGCTGGGCGATGCCGAGGTCAACTCTCGCGCCTATTGCGGATCTTTCAACTTCAAGGGCGGCGACCAGCAGAAGAAGGTCGGCCTGCTGTCAGGCGGCGAGCGCAACCGCGTTCACATGGCGCGGCTGCTGAAAGAGGGTGGCAACGTGTTGCTGCTGGATGAGCCGACCAACGATCTGGACGTCGAAACCCTACGCGCGCTTGAAGATGCGCTGGTGGATTTTGCAGGCTGCGCCGTGGTCATCTCCCACGACCGCTTCTTCCTTGACCGGATCTGCACGCATATGCTCGCCTTCGAAGGCGACGCGCATGTCGAATGGTTCGAAGGCAACTTCGAAGATTACGAGGAAGACAAGAAACGCCGCCTCGGCGTCGACGCGCTGGAACCGAAACGGGTGAAGTTCAAAAAGTTCGTGAGGTGAGCATAGGTTGCCGGAATCGCAACCAGGCACGGCTATTAACGGTCAAGTAGCAGAGAGCTGGAAATCTCGGCTACTTGTCCTTGCTGCCCTCACCGCCTTCTCTAGCTTTGACGATATCACTTGCATTGTGATCAGGAACAGCACGAAAGCAGTGCGCAGGATCTTGTGATCGTCGGGGGAACAGTATTGAGCGGAGTCAACCGACCGTCGCAACACATTCAATTATATCCCGTTTGAGCAATCGCTCGAGTGCTTCGGCGAGAATTCTCCAGCCCATTTCTGGCTCGATTGATCCGCTTTGACGTCCCAAGCCAGCAAGTTGAACGTATGATTGCTGCGCGTCGTGACCTTGTGTTTGCCAATGCTCCATCACGGATATGTCGTTCTGGCGCAGTAAACGCCCAATACAGAACCGGTGTTCGGGCCGGCCTCCTTCAACTTTTCAGTTATCCATGACTTGCCATAGCTGAGACAGGAGTGTTCTTGGATGTGGCCAACCTCACCATATCAGATTGCTGCCTGCAACTGACTGGACGGCTGTGGAGGATCGTTCCGGGAATTGGGGGCTGTCTATTTGGTGAAAGGATGGCGGTCCCGACAGGATTCGAACCTGTGACCTCTCGCTTCGGAGGCGAGCACTCTATCCAGCTGAGCTACGGGACCGCGCTTTTAGCGGCGTATCTTTGCGGTTTCTGTACGATTCCGCGATAACCGTTTGATTTCCATCTTACCTTTCAACGTCTTGCACCCATATCCCAAAACCTTCGGAGGGCGACGCTCTGTCCGGTTGAGCTATGAGTGCCTGAGTTCGGCGTATAGCCGCCGCGACCTGTGACTGCAATGGCAAATTCCGGCATAAGCGCCAGACATTTCATATGGTCCATCACTCAGCCAAACAGATCATGCGCCAATTCAAGCGCGTC
Source organism: Primorskyibacter flagellatus (assembly GCF_048268605.1). Taxonomy (NCBI): domain Bacteria; kingdom Pseudomonadati; phylum Pseudomonadota; class Alphaproteobacteria; order Rhodobacterales; family Roseobacteraceae; genus Primorskyibacter; species Primorskyibacter flagellatus. Next base: position 52,142 of record NZ_JBLWVF010000012.1, on the reverse strand, counting down.
GATCAGCGAGTCGACCTCCTGCGTGGTATTATACATGCCGAAGGACGCCCGGCAGGTCGCGGTAACGCCCAGATGATCCATCAACGGCCCTGCGCAGTGATGGCCCGCGCGTACCGCCACGCCCTTTTTGTCAAGAATGGTCGAGATGTCATGCGCATGTGCCGCCCCGTCCAGCGTGAAGGAAAAGATCGCGCCCTTGCCCTTCGCGTGGCCCTGCACCTGAAGCCAGTTGAGCCCGTCCAGCTTTGCTTGTGCATAGTCCCTCAGACTCGCCTCATGTGCGGCGATATTGTCCATGCCGACGCCCGTCATATAGTCCAGCGCCGTGCCCAGCCCGATCATCTGCACGATGCCGGGCGTGCCGGCCTCGAACCGCATCGGCGGGTCGTTATAGGTGATCGCGTCCTTGTGGACTTCGCGGATCATGTCCCCACCGCCCATGAAGGGACGCATTTCGGCTTGGCGGTCCGCGCGGATATAAATCGCGCCAGAGCCGGAGGGTCCGTAAAGTTTATGCCCGGTGATCGCGTAGAAATCGCACCCGATCTCGGCCACGTTCACCGGCATATGCACCGCCGCCTGACTGCCATCGACCAGCACCGGAACGCCCTTTTCGCGCGCGCCATCGCAGATCGCCTTCACATCCACCACGGTGCCCAGCACGTTGGACATATGGGTGACAGCGATCAGCTTGGTCTTGGGCGTGATGGCATCCAGCAGTTTTTGTGGGTCCAGCGCGCCCGTCTCGTCGACATCGACCCATTTCAGGACAACGCCCTGACGCTCGCGCAGGAAATGCCAGGGCACGATATTGGCGTGATGCTCCATCACTGACAGGATGATCTCGTCGCCAGGTTCCATCCGCGGCATGGCCCAGCCATAGGCGACGGTGTTGATGCCTTCGGTCGTGCCGGAATTCATGACGATCTCATGCTCGTCCATCGCACCAAGAAACTGCGCGATGGTGCCGCGCACCGCTTCATATTTCTCTGTCGCAAGATTGGACAGGTAGTGCAACCCGCGATGCACGTTGGAATATTCCTGCGCATAGGCCGTGGTGATGGCATCAATCACAACCTGCGGCTTCTGCGCTGACGCACCGTTGTCCAGATAGACCAACGGCTTGTTGTTGACCTGCCGCGAGAGGATCGGAAAGTCGGCTCGGATCTGCGTCACGTCATACATAGTTGCTTAGTCCCAGTGTAGAAGTCCCGACAAGGGACAGCAGAATTGAAAGGCCCACCACCGCGCCCAGAAGCGAAATGAAAAGCACGAAGACGGATTTTCCAAGGCTGCCAAACCCATGCGCCGCATCGATAAAGTTAAGCATGACCCACAGTCCCGCGACAGCTGCCGCGATCACCACAAGAACGCCGGCCCCCGGCAGAGCAAGGCTGATCAGGATCAGCGCCACTTGCATCAGAAAGCGCAGCGCTTGAAGCCAGATCAGCAGCAGGGCAATGTCTTCGAACTTCGCGGTGCCGCCCATCGCGCGACCGGCCCAAGTGATCACTACGGCAGCCGTGGCCACCGATCCGCCAAGAAGCAACATGAATGCCAGAGGCGACAGATTTCCGATTGCCACGGAGGGGTCAGGCGGCATGAGGACGGCCATCCCCGCAAAGACCAGCGTGTTCAACGCCACGACCAGCGCAAAGGCGGTCAGCAATGCCTCTCGCCCCAACCGGGCAGAGATCAGCAGCCGGGCAATATCGCGCGGTGCCAGCACCGTCTGCACCGCAAGCTGAAGGAAGGCTTGCGGGCTCATGCCCCTGCCCCCACGGACGTCTGAGGACGCTCTGCCACCCAGAGGCAACGCGCCCAGAACCAGCCGAAGATGGCCAGCCATAGCAACCCGACAAAGCTAAGCGCCGGGCCGGGCCCGATGAAACCGGCCACCAACCCGTTCAGCAACATCAGCGGAGAAGACGCCAGCACCGCCCAGAACAATGCCAGACGCGCATCGAACCAGCTTCCGCGCCCTCCAAGCAGGCGCGCAACAAGATGGCTGAGCGCCGCCAGCGCGTATAGCATCAGCGGCGCGATAAAGACCCAGGCCAGCAGCGAGGCCCCCAGCATCGGGTTCAGCTCTTCCCCGGTCAGGTGCGCCTCGCGTGCCAGACGCGGCAGCTGCGCGACGAAGATCACCGCGCAGCCCGCCATCACGATGGCAATCGCGCGATCCTCGCGCTGGCCCATCGACAACAGGCGATGCATCACGCGCCCCGGCCCGCGATAGGTGGCCACGATGTCCTGGGTGACCGGCACCCTATCCGCGCCGCCGCGCGAGCCACGCTTCCATGCGGGTCACGATCTCTTCGGCAAGATCCGGATCCTCGATTTCCTCTACCGCTTCGGCCAGAAAGGACAGCGTCAGAAGGTCGGTCGCGATCCCATGCGGAATGCCGCGCGCCCGCAGATAGAACAGCGCATCCTCGTCGATCGCACCCGAGGTGGAGCCATGTGAACAGGCCACATCGTCGGCATAGATCTCCAGCTCTGGCTTGGCGAGAAACTGGCTGTCCCCATCCAGCAAAAGCGACTGGCTGATCTGATAGCCATCGGTCTTCTGCGCGCCTGCCTTCACAAGGATCTTGCCCTGGAAAACACCGGTCGCACCGTTGCGCAGAACCTTCTTGAAGACCTGACGGCTTTCGCAATTCACCGCATCATGGGTGATGAACACGGTGTCGTCATGCAGAAAATCGCCGTCGCCCATGCACGCCCCTGCAACATGCGCAGAGGCATCGTCGCCGGTCAGCTCGATCACGCATTCATTGCGCGTCATCACGCCATTGGCCGTCATGGTGAAGGATTTGAACCGGCTTTCCTGCCCCAGCCGCGTGAAGATATGCGTGGCGGCCTGACGCTCGTGATCGCGACCCTGAACGCGGACATGGTTGAACGCGGCGTTGTCTGCCACGTCGATCTCCATCACCATGTTGCACCGTGCCGCGACGGGGCCGCTTTCCAGCAGGGTCAGCGCCGCGCCCGCGTCCATGCGGATCACATGATGCAGCATGACGTCCGATTTCGGGTCGGCGTGATGGTAGACAAGCGCGATGGGTTTGGGGGCCGCGCCGGTCACATGGATCAGCACGCCGTCACTCGCAAACGCCGTGTTGAGCGCCGCCAGCGTGCGCGCCACGGGCGTCTGCCCAGCGGTCTCCAATGTGCCGTACAGATCACGCGCCCAATGGATGTCCGCCGAGCCGGCCTCTGCCAGACGTTCGATGCGCACATGATCCAGCGCCAGATCGTCAGAGGCAGCAGCATCGAATACACCATCGACGAAAACCAGTTTCAACTGGTCAACCTCACCGAAGACCGGCGCTTCGTCAGCGTCGAAAATAGCGGCTTCGGCGGCGGTTTCTGCCGTTAGCATGTCGGGCCGGGTGTATTTCCAATACTCATCGCGACGCCCCGGCAGGCCGGTTGCCTGCACACGGGCCAGCGCATCGCGGCGCGCAGGCTCGGCCCAGCCGCCTTCCGGCAGGCTGAGGGTGGCCAGACGCGCATCGGTCGCGTCCAGTTTTGCTTGTGCCATTGCCATTACACTGCCTCCGCCAGAATGTCGCCATAGCCGTTTTCTTCGACCTCAAGCGCCAGTTCCGGTCCGCCGGTTTTCACGATCCGTCCGTTCGACATGATATGCACCACGTCCGGTTTGATGTGGTTCAGCAGACGTTGATAGTGGGTGATGACCAGAAAACCACGGCCTTCGCCACGCAACGCGTTCACGCCGTCAGCGACCAGCTTCATCGCATCCACATCAAGACCGGAATCGGTCTCGTCCAGAATACACATCTTCGGTTCCAGCATCGCCATTTGCAGGATCTCGTTGCGCTTTTTCTCGCCACCCGAGAACCCTACATTGACGGGCCGCTTCAGCATCTCCGCATCGATCTGAAGTTCCTTGGCCTTGGCTCTGATTTCCTTGAGGAATTCGGTCGCGGACATTTCGTCTTCGCCGCGCGCCTTGCGCTGCGCGTTCACAGCCGTGCGCAGAAACGTCATGTTGCCGACGCCGGGGATTTCCACCGGATATTGAAAGGCTAGGAACAGACCAAGCGAAGCACGCTCTTCGGGGTCCAGACCCAGCAGATCCTCGCCTTCCAGCGTGGCCGATCCTTCGGTCACCTCATAGCCATCGCGACCCGCAAGCACATAGGACAGGGTCGATTTGCCCGATCCGTTTGGCCCCATGATCGCATGCACCTTCCCTGCCTCAACGGTCAGGTTGACGCCTTTGAGGATCTGCTTATCCTCTTCTTCAAGTTCGACGTGCAGGTTCTTGATCTCAAGCATTTATTTTCCTTCCGTTGTCCCATCTGACGCGCTCAGGGGCGCACCATCAACTGCATGATCCGCAAGAGCTGCGCCGGTGGCACGGGTTGCGGTGTTACATCAAACCGGGCCATCCGCCCGGTCATCTCCGGCGTGCCAAGGAATTCCTCGACCGCATGATAATTCTTGCGCTGCGCGTAGTCATCGAACAGCAGCACCAAGGGACGCTGTGCCATGAATGCCGCCGCCAAGGCACAGCCTTCGCGGAACCGACCATCCACCAGCACCACATCGGGCTGACGAAATTCCGGCAGGCCCCAGACCTCCAGCGGGTAACGCGGATAGCGCCGCCACTGACTGTCATCAACCGGACGTCCCCATTCTTTTGTCTCGCCCACCTCGGACCAGATCACATCGACTGACGTGCCTTCGCTCGGCGGATTGTCGTTGAACCAGGCACGCATCATCTGCACCCAGCCGTTGTCACTTTCCACCGAGAACACCGTCTTGCCCGGCATCTCGGCCGCCAGCACCGTGGATCCACCACTGCCATATTCAAGAATGACCTCTGCCCGCGCGTATTCGGCGCGCAGCAAAGCAGCCTCCGGCACGGGCATGGCCAATTCAGGGCGCGTCTGCCGCGCCTGTGTGATGACAGTGGTGTTCATCGTTCAGCCCAGCCGTACCGCCGTCCCGCTGGCCGAGACCATCAGCATCGACTGGCCCACGACCTCGTAATCCAGATCAATGCCGACATCCGCGGTTGCCCCCAACGCGGCGGCCCGGTCCTCCAACTCTCGCAGCGCGGTGTCGCGCGCATCCTGCAACTTGGATTCGTATGCGCCCGACCGCCCGCCGACAATATCGGTGATCGAGGCAAACACGTCGCGCACGACATTCGCGCCCATGATCGCCTCGCCCACGACGATGCCCTTGTATTCTGCGATGGAATACCCCTCGACAGAGTTTGTGGTGGTCAGGATCATGTCCGTTCTCCTGTCAGGAATTTGGCGCTTGCCTTGGAACGCTGGCCTTTTTGAACCGGTGCCCTTGCAGAACCGACGCCGTGAACAGCGCGTTTATCGCCAGGTCAGCCAACCGACCCTTCCAACGAAATCGCAACCAGTTGCTGCGCTTCCATGGCGAATTCCATCGGCAGGGCTTGCAGCACCTCCTTGGCGAAACCGTTGACGATCAGGGCCACGGCCTCTTCCTCGTCCATGCCGCGCTGACGGCAATAGAACATCTGGTCGTCATCCACCTTGGACGTGGTCGCCTCATGCTCTACCCGGCTCGAATTGTTGCGAACCTCGATATACGGCACGGTATGCGCGCCGCATTTGTCGCCGATCAGCAGGCTGTCGCATTGCGTATAGTTGCGCGATTCCTTCGCCTTGGGGTGCATCGAGACAAGCCCGCGATAGGTGTTCTGCGCCACGCCCGCTGAAATCCCCTTGGACACGATGCGCGACTTGGTGCGCTTGCCCAAATGCACCATCTTGGTGCCGGTATCGGCCTGCTGGTGGTGGTTGGTGATGGCGATCGAGTAGAACTCGCCTTGGCTGTCATCGCCGCGCAGGATGCAGGACGGGTATTTCCACGTCACGGCAGAGCCGGTCTCGACCTGCGTCCACATCACCTTGGCCCGGTCGCCCCGGCAATCGGCGCGCTTGGTGACGAAGTTGTAGATCCCGCCCTTGCCATTCTCGTCCCCCGGATACCAGTTCTGCACCGTGGAATACTTCACCTCGGCGTCTTCCTCGATGATGATCTCCACCACCGCAGCGTGAAGCTGCGAGGTGTCGCGCATCGGCGCGGTGCAGCCCTCAAGATAGCTGACGTAGGAGCCCTTGTCGGCAATGATCAGCGTCCGTTCGAACTGCCCCGTGTTTTCGGCGTTGATCCGGAAATAGGTGGACAGCTCCATTGGGCAGCGCACGCCCGGTGGCACGTAGACAAACGACCCGTCGCTGAACACGGCGCTGTTCAATGTCGCATAGAAGTTGTCCGACACCGGCACGACGGAGCCGAGGTATTTCTTTACCAGTTCGGGATGGTCGCGGATCGCCTCGGAGATCGAACAGAAGATCACGCCGGCCGCTTTCAGCTCTTTCTGAAAGGTCGTGCCGACGGATACGGAATCGAACACCGCATCCACTGCAACCTTGCGGCCTTCTGCGGGCGCGGCCTCTGCCCCTTCGACACCGGCAAGGATCATCTGCTCCTTCAACGGAATGCCCAGCTTCTTGTAGGTGTCCAACAGTTTTGGATCGACGTCATCCAGAGACTTGGGCTTTTCGGCCATGCTTTTGGGACGGGCATAGTAATACTGGTCCTGAAAGTCGATCTCGGGATAATCGACCATCGCCCAGTCCGGCTCTTCCTTCTGCAACCAGCGATCGTAAGCCGCCAACCGCCAGTCGGTCATCCATTCCGGTTCGCCGTTTTTGTCCGAGATCAGCCGCACGATATCCGGAGTCAGCCCTTTGGGGGCATATTCCATCTCGATCTCGGTGTTCCAGCCGTACTTGTACTTGCCGCCAACCTCACGCACCGCGTCAACGGTCTCGCGGTCCACGCCTTCCTTGACGTTTGTGGTATCCAATGCCGACATGTCTGTCTCCTTCGCTCGAATCCCGGGCCTCAAGCGGCGCGGGCCCGGTGTCTGTGATACTTCTCCAGCCACGTTTCAGCGAAACGCAGCACTTCATCCTCTGTTGTCGCAGGCCCCAGTGACACGCGGATCGCGCTCGCCGCCACGGCCTCGTCATATCCCATCGCGGTCAGTACGCGACTGGCGCGCACCTTGCCACTGGAACAGGCAGAGCCCGCCGAAATGGCAAAGCCCGCAAGATCCATCTGCATGACCTGCGTCTCCCCCTTCCAGCCCGGCGTCGCAAGGCAAGAGGTGTTGGGCAGACGACGCGCTGATTTCCCGACTAAAATAGTCTCTTTTGCGCCAGCCTCAATAGCTATTTCTAGAATGTTTCTAAGTTTTTCGACCCGATCCCAAATACCGGCATCAAGGTCTCGCGCCGCCGCCTCTGCCGCGGCACCGAATCCCGCGATCCCGATAACATTCTCCGTTCCGGACCGACGCCCCATCTCCTGCCCGCCGCCCCGAATCTGTGCAGCCAGATCCGTGCCCCGCTTCATCACCAGCGCGCCCACACCTTTTGGGCCACCCAGCTTATGCGCCGAGATCAGCGCCATCTGCGCGCCCGACCAGTTGAACGCAAAGGGCAGCTTTCCAAAAGCCTGCGTCATATCGCTGACAGCCAACCCCTGCGGCAAGTCCTGCACCACCCCGGTCTCGGAATTGGCCTGTTGCAAGGCACTGCCTTCGGGGTGCGTTACCGTCACATGCCCCGCACCATCGACAACCAGGCCGTCTGATACCCAAGCCATCACCGCATCATGCTCTATCGCCGCCCCGTCCAGCTTCCTGCCGATACAGGCCAAAGCCGCCGCCTCGGTGGCACCCGATGTAAAGACAATATCCGCACCTTCCGCTCCCAGGGCTGCCGCCACTTGCGCCCGAGCTTTCTCGACAATCGCTTTTGCGGCGCGACCTTCTGAATGCACCGATGACGGATTGCCGACAACATCCATCGCCGAAATCATCGCGTCACGCGCCTCGACCCGCAACAACGCCGTCGCATTATAATCAAGGTAAACGCGCGACTTCACACCCAACCCTTCTTCTTGGCAAAAATACTCCGGGGGTTAATGCCGCCGCAGGCGGCAGAGGGGGCTGGCCCCCTCCTTCGGGCGCGCAAGACGCGCGCAAACGGCCTGTCACAGAGCGACATCATTCCTCATCCACCACGGCGAACAAGGTTGGCACCGCCGGACAGGGTGCCAACCCGTTACCCACGATGTCCGAAAGGCGGGTCTGATGCAGAAACACATAGACATGCGCGCTCAATCCCTCCCACAAACGGTTGGTCAGCGATTGCGCGCGACTGCCCGACAGCCCACCTGACGCACCCGCGCCCTTATGCATCGCATCAACTGTCTCATCCACGGCCGCCAAAACTTCGACAACGCGAATCTCGCTCGCTGGACGCGCCAGACGATACCCCCCGCCCGGACCGCGGACCGAATCCACCAGCCCAGAACGCCGCAGCTTGACAAAAAGCTGCTCGAGATAAGGCAGCGAAACGTCCTGACGTTTGGCAATATCCCCAAGCGTCACCAGATCGCCTTGCGGCTGAAGAGCAATATCAACCAGTGCCACCATGGCATAACGCCCCTTCGTGCTTAGTTTCAACGCACCGAACTCCCCTCGCGAAACGATTGACGTCTGCTGCCGCAGGGCTTATCTGCCATGCAGCCTGACCGGCCTCAAGCCGGATTAGAACCATTCTAAGGTGCTTGAGTGATTTCGTCAAGAATATTGCCGCACCCTACCAGGAGCCAGACCCGACCATGCCCGAGGTGATTTTTCCCGGACCCGAAGGCCGCCTCGAAGGCCGCTACCACCCGCAAAAGGAACGCGACGCGCCGATCGCCATCGTGCTTCACCCGCATCCGCAATTTGGCGGAACGATGAACAACAAGGTTGTCTACAACCTGCATTATGCGTTTTACAACATGGGCTTCACGGTCCTGCGGTTCAATTTCCGCGGTGTCGGGCGCAGCCAGGGCGAATACGATCAGGGCATAGGCGAGCTGTCGGATGCGGCCTCGGCCCTAGACTACCTGCAATCGATGAACAACAACTCCAAGCATTGCTGGGTTGCGGGTTTCAGCTTTGGCGCATGGATCGGCATGCAATTGCTCATGCGCCGCCCCGAGATCACCGGGTTCATCTCGGTCAGCCCTCCTGCCAATATGTATGATTTTTCCTTCCTGGCACCCTGCCCGTCCTCTGGTCTGGTGATCAACGGCACCACGGATCGCGTTGCGCCACCTGCGGATACACGGACGCTTGTGGGCAAGCTGCACGAACAGAAAGGCATCACCGTCACCCATCAGGAGATCGACGGCGCGGGCCATTTCTTTGAAGAGCCGCATATGGACACGATGATCGGAAACGTTTCTGAATATGTGAAGCGCCGCCTGACGGAAAACACGCGCTGAGCAGGTGAGCACAGGCAAATGGGTGTTGAACCCTTTTTGTGATGAATTATCCGACATGCCTGTTTGAAATTGCGGGAGTGAGGGGCCAGCCCCTCACACACCCCGGAGTATTTTTACCAAGAAGAAGCAGTGATTGGTTTTTTCTTTGCCCATTTTATGGGGAGTCAGACGTGGATTGCGCGGCCGTAGGCATCCAGCACGCTTTCATGCATCATCTCTGACAGGGTCGGATGCGGGAAGACGGTTTGCATCAGGTCTTCTTCGGTTGTCTCAAGCTGTCGGGCGACGACATAGCCCTGGATCAGTTCGGTGACCTCGGCACCGACCATATGGGCACCAAGCAGCGCGCCGGTCTTGGCGTCGAAGATGGTCTTTATCAGGCCTTCCGCCTCGCCAAGAGCAATAGCCTTGCCATTTCCGATGAATGGGAAACGGCCCACATTGATGTCAAAACCTTTCTCTTTGGCCTGCGCCTCTGTCAGACCGACGCTGGCGATTTGCGGCTGGCAATAGGTGCAGCCGGCAATCGCTTCGGGTGATACGCTGTGCGGCTGACCGCCTGCTATGAGTTCCGCAACCATCACGCCTTCGTGGCTGGCTTTGTGTGCAAGCCAGGGCGCGCCTGCGAGGTCTCCGATGGCGTAGAGGCCCGGCACACCGGTACGACAATATTCATCCGTGACCACATGGGTTTTTTCGACCTTCACGTCCAGCGCGTCCAGCCCCAGACCTTCGGTATTGCCAACGATCCCCACAGCAGAGATCACCGTGTCGAATGCCTGTGTCTCGGTCTTGCCTGCCTGTTCGATATGGGCCTGGACGCCTGCCTTACCGCGCTCAAGTTTCGTGACCATGGTTTTTTCGCGTATGGTCATGCCCTGTTTCACAAAGGCTTTTTTTGCAAAAGCCGAGATCTCGGCATCCTCGACCGGCAGGATCCGATCCATGACTTCAACAACGGTCGTGTCCGCGCCCAGCGTATTGTAGAAGCTGGCGAATTCAATGCCGATGGCCCCGGATCCGATGACCAGAAGACGTTTGGGCATATGCGGCGGTTGCAGCGCGTGCTTGTAGGTCCAGACATGTTTGCCATCCGCCTCAAGCCCCGGCAATTCCCGGGCGCGGGCTCCGGTGGCCAGCACGATATTGTCGGCTTCAAGCTCCTGCGTACCGTTGTCGGTCTTCACTCTGACCCGGCCTTTGGCAGGCAGCGTCGCCTCGCCCATGAAAGTTGTGACCTTGTTTTTCTTCATCAGGTGGCCGATGCCGGAATTCAGTTGCTTGGCCACGCCGCGCGACCGTTTGACCACGGCATCCAGATCATAGCCGATACCATCGGCCTTCAGCCCAAAGTCACCGGCGCGCTGCATCAGGTGAAAAACCTCGGATGATCGCAGCAGCGCCTTGGTCGGAATGCACCCCCAGTTGAGGCAGATGCCGCCCATATGTTCGCGCTCGACAATGGCGACCTTGAGCCCAAGCTGCGCGCCACGAATGGCGGCCACATAGCCGCCCGGCCCCGCACCGATCACGATCATGTCGAATGTTTGCGACGCCATAGCGTGGACCTCCGGTTCGTTCTGTCATGCCAAAGCACGCTAGCCGAAGAGCTGAAGGGCATCAACGGGAACCGGGGCGACACGGGGCCGCCCGCGCCCGTTATCGAATAGGACCTGTCAGGCCGGGACGTTGATCTGCTTCAACATTTTCGCGTAACCGCCTGCGGCCATGAACTCTGCTTCGGCGTCGGTTGTCTTTCGTCCAAGCGCGTCATTGCGATAGGGAAACCGTCCAAACTGGCGAATGATCTCGCGATGCGCCTGTGCATGGGTAAGGTTGCTTGCGCCGGTTTCCTTCATCCGGTCGCTCATCAGCCGGATGCACCTGTCCTGATCACACAGGTTTTCCGAATGCATCATTGGCAGGTAGAAAAACTGCCGCGCAGGTTCGTCGATCTTCAGATCCCAGCCGCGTTTGACCGCTTGTTTCGCAGCGGCCAGACCGATCTTGTCAGACGCGAAGGACTGCTCTGTGCCGCGGAACATGTTGCGGGGGAACTGGTCGACAAGGATGATATAGGCCAGCGCCCCGGACGGGTAGGTCAGCCACATCGCGTGACGCCCCTCCATCGCGCCTTGCCAGCTCTCAAGAAACTTGTCGCGTATCTGCGCGTCCAGCTCCTTGCTACCCTGATACCAACCTTTTGGCCCGATTTCATCGAGCCAGAACTTGAGAACATCTTCAGGTGCCACCATGGCTCACACTCCTTGCGGTTTGCCCCCCCGCAGATGCGAGAATGCTAACACCTCATTAACAGTTTGAAACAGTAACAAATTACGACAAACCGTCACATCATGCAGTGGCGTCCTGAGGCTCGTCCTGCGCGCTTTCGATTGCCAGTTCCTGTGCCACCTCGACAGCGACGGGTGTCGAGCCCGCGGTCAGCGGCGAATAAGCCGCGGTTTCTTCAATCGACGGTGCCGCACGTTGTGTCATCCGGTAGAGGGCATAGCCCGTCAGGGAGAGCATCAGACCGGCAATGAACACGAAGAACCCGCCGGGTCCAAACACCTCGATCATCCAGCCGGTGATCAACGGGCCCGCAATGGCACCAAGCCCGTTGATGAACAGCAATCCACCAGACGAGGCGGCCATGTCCTCGGTCCCGAGGAAGTCGTTTGTATAGGCGATCAGCAGCGAATAAAGCGGATTGGACATGCCGCCGATCAGGAAGGCCGCCACCAGCATCAGCGCGAAATTTCCGTTCAGCAAGACCGCAACCGATGCCGCGACACCGCCGATACCGGCGCAGATCGTGATCAATTCGCGCCGGTCCATCCGGTCGGAGAGCCAGCCAAGCGGATATTGCAACACCAGCGCACCAACATAGAACGACGCCACAAACATCGAGATTTGCGTCAGCGTCATGCCCGCCTGCGTTCCGTACACCGCCGCCATGCCGAATTGCGATGCGAAAACACCGCCCAGCAAGAACATGCCAACACAGCCCAAAGGCGAGGTGTGGTACAGCACGCTTAGCTTCATCGGTTTGGTCGTCTCGAACGCCGGCGTCGGCGAGATCGACAACAGGATCGGGGCAAAGGCGATAGACACCAGCACCGACGGAATCACATAGAGCAGATAGCCGGACTGATCCGGCACCAGAAGCAAACCCTGCGAAGCAATAATTCCGACCATTTGCACGATCATGTAAAGCGATAGCGACTGTCCGCGGGTCTCGTTGCTGGCGGCGTTATTCAACCAGCTTTCGGCGGTGACATAGACGCCGCAATAGCAAAACCCGATGATCACACGGCCGATGATCCAGGCCGTCGGATGTTCAAACGTCGGATACATGATCAGCACGGCCGAAATGAACGACCCAAGTGCTGCGAAGACACGGACATGGCCAACACGCCGGATCATTCCGGGCGTCATCCGCGACGCGAACAGGAAACCCAGGAAATAGGCCGACATGACCATCGACATCTGGAAGGCGGAAAACCCCGCCTCGCCGCCCCGCACGCTGAGAAGCGACCCCTGAAGGCCATTGCCCAGCATCAGCAGCATCATGCCAAGCAAAAGCGCCCATGAGTTTTTGAGAACGTACAGCATCGTGCCTCCGGCGGAACGAAAGAGAGTTTTGGCGCCAGGGCCTTTGTTTCAGCCTAAAGGCCGTGCGAAGAATCAACTGTCTTCGCAGCGACGCTCTTCATCCTTCGGCGTCGCTTTTGCAAGGCGGCAAAAGCAGCGAGGCATCGCCGTAGGAAAAGAAGCGGTATTCTGCCTCTACCGCATGCGCATAGATATGCCGGATCGTGTCCTGTCCCATCAGCGCCGAGACCAGCATCAGCAAGGTCGACTTGGGTAGATGAAAATTGGTCATCAGCGCGTCGGTGATGCGGAATTCGTAGCCCGGATAGATGAATATATCCGTATCGCCGGACCAGGCGCGGATCTCACCATCTGCTGCCGCACTTTCGATCAGGCGCAGCGCCGTTGTCCCCACCGGGATGACACGCCCGCCCGCCGCGCGTGTGGCCGCGATCTCGGCGGCGGCCTCTTCCGTGACTTCGCCCCATTCGGCATGCATCCGGTGGGTGGTCACATCCTCGACCTTGACGGGCAGGAAGGTGCCCGCGCCGACATGCAATGTCACATGGGTAAACTGGATGCCGCCTTCGCGCAGAAGTGCCAGCAATTCGGAGTCAAAATGAAGCGACGCCGTGGGGGCGGCCACGGCACCGGGGCGTTTCGCCCACACGGTCTGATAGTCGGTCTTGTCCTGTTCGTCGGCGGGGCGTTTCGCGGCAATATAGGGCGGCAGCGGCATGGCCCCCGCCTCTGCCAGAGCCGCATCAAAATCGGTGCCCGACAGGTTGAAGCGCAGCCGCGCCTGTCCATCCTCGCGCGCCTCGACCGTCGCGGACAGGTCAGGCGAAAAGGTGATCTCCTCGCCGTCGCGCACTTTCTTCAGCGGTTTGAGCAGCGCCATCCAGCAACCATCCGCCGCCGGATCCAGCAGCGTGACTTCGATCCGAGCCTGCGTCAGTCCTTCGACCCCATCACGTTCGCGCAAGCCAGACAAGCGCGCCGGGATCACCCGCGTATCGTTCAGAACCAGCCGGTCGCCGGGGCGCAGCCACGTCAACAGATCCGTGACCACCGCATCGTGGATGTCATCGCCCTGCGCCACCAGCAGCCGCGCCGAGGAACGCGGGTTCGCAGGGCGCGTGGCGATCAATTCATCCGGCAGGTCAAAGTCAAAATCGGCAAGCTTCATGGCGGGCTCTTCATCTCAGGTTTGGGTGCATCACTGGGTGGTCGGCGGCGGCCTGCGAAAGATTTCGCGGAACATGCCGGGCGTCAGAATCGATAGCGGGTTCACGCCGACCTGTGGCGTATCCGACGTGCCCTTGATGGTAAAGTTGAACCCGATCAACCCCTCGCCCTTGCGGGTGAACAGCGACCCTATTCCGTTGAGGATATAGATCGGAGAGATCACGCCCTGAAAATCCATCGCCTTGCTGGCCAGCGTGTAATATCCGTCCAGCGACAGGCCCATCGACGGTCCAACGGCGCTGGATTGCGACAGGATCACCTGCGCGGGCGTCAGCCGGAACTTCGCCTCGACATCCGTAAAGTAGATGCCGGGCCCGTTCATCTGGTCAAGCAGTCCGACGACGCTGATCCCGTCCAGCAGGGCCGCCAACGCGTTGCCACTGCGCAAGCGCGGATTGGTCACTTTCAATATCCCGTCAAACGTGCCGGTCCGGCCGGTCGGCCGCAGGGTCAGGTCCATCTCGCCGCCCGCCACGTTCTTCAACAAGCCCGCCGCCGCAAATACCTTGCCTGCCTCTTGCGACTGGATGCGGTAGGCACTGCCCCCGCCCCTTTGCGGCGAGACGACACCCGCAATATCCGGACCGCCGTTGATGCGTGCGGTGAACCTGCCATCCAGCCCGCCCCCGGTGGTGAACGTCCCCCGAAACGGCTGCAACGCAATCCCGTCAGAGATCTGCAACCGGTCAAGCGCCAGTGTGATTGGCCCGGTGCTGCCCCCACCGCCACCTGATCCGCCACCGATACTTGCCTTGCGCATATCGACGGTTCCGCCTTGCAGCGTGATTGCAAGCGGCACGCCTGCACCGCGCCCCGTCAGCACCACCGGCGCATCCAGCCAACCGCCCAGTTGCACGCGGTTCAACGCAATTCGGTCAAGACTGCCATTGGCATTCAGCCGGACGTCGCCGCCCGCATTCAGACCCGCCCCCGACAGGCTGAACCGGTCGATCTGAACAGGCTTCGAAAGGTGCCCTGCGACCTCCAGCTTGCCGGTCTGGCGCTGGCTCAGCCCCCAGTTCAGCGCATCAAGCCGCATCCCCAGCCCCGCCAGATTTGACGACAGGGAAAACGCTGGCGCACGGTCCTTTTCAAGCGTCAGTGCCAGATCTGCCTGCGCCTTTCCCGACAGCATCCCGCGCGGCAGCGCGATGCCGAACTCATCCGCAAAAGCCTGTCCCAGTTCCAGCTTTCCAGTCAGTTTGCTGGCCGCGCCGGGCTGGCCCAAGGGCATGCTCCATGTGCCATTGAATGGCACGGCACCAAGCCGCGCGGGTCCGCTGATGCTAACGCTCTCCTGTGTGGCCTCCACCTTCAGTTGCGACGCGCGCAGGGTACGGCCGGGGATCAGCTTGTCACTTCGCACATCGGTCAGATCCGCGTCGAAGCGGAAGGTCATGTCGGGCAGCTTCACGCCTTTGCGTAATGGCCGTTCCATCCATCCGGTGACGGTCGCGCGCCCCTCGGCCACATCGACCGGCCGCTTGGCGCGATCCATGACCGACAGCGGTTCACGGTTCAGAAAGGCCAGCGCCGCCGGGATCCGGCCCGTTGCGTTCAACTCCAACCTGCCGGTTGCAGGGCGCTGGGTTATGTCCGGAATGGTGAAGGTGGAACCTGAAATATCCAGCGGCTGCCCTTCGCTTGCCGCGACCTGCCCCTTGTCAACGGTCGCGAACAACCGCTTGCCATTGATGACAAACTGCCCCGACCCGCCGGTGACCGGCGGCAGGGTCCGCGCGTATTGCACCTGCGCGTCCTCGAATTCGGCACCCAGATATGTTGCCGGTGGCTTTCCGGGTTCGACACGCAGCGCGAATTGCACATCCTGCAACACCCCACCCTGCACATTCTCGCGCACCCATTTGCGAGTCTTGGTCACCACATGCGGTGGCCAAAGCTCTTCCACACGAGCAGGCGCTACCTTGGCCACGCGCGCATCCAGCGCCAGGTGCCAGCCCTCTTCCCCCGCTGCTGCCTCGCCCGAGATCCGCAGCGGCAGGTCTTCGTCCACCAGTCGCATCCGCCCCAGCGAAAAGCGGAACGGGTCCAGCTCCAGCTGAAAATCAGCCTCGGCGCCTTTCAGGGCAAGATCCGTTTCAAAAAAACCGCCGGGATTGGTGCGGATGTCGGAGACACGGAACTGCCCCAGCATCGCACTGGGCCAGCCGCTTTGCAGGCCCGTCAACGTCGCGCGGCCCTCTGCCAGCGCCTGCCCCCAGTCGGACTTGACCGAGATTTCGTCGAAAACCAGTGTTTCCGTATCGGGGTGATAGGTAAAATAGCTGCGCGCGCCCGTGAAGGGCACCGGGCTGGTCTGATCGGTGGGTTGCAGCACACCTTCGCCAATTGCCAGCGTCGCGTTCAGCGGGCCAAGGCTGCCATCGCCGAACATCTGCGCGCGCATCGACCCCGAGATCGGTGCCCTCAGCCCCTTGAGCCAGGCCAGCGCCGGGCCTTGCGTGGCAATATCGCGTGACGGCATATCCGCGAGCGTCACACCAAAGACCAGCCCTGGATCCCCGAGCGCGCTTTCGGCGTTCAGCGCGATCGTGGCCACATTTGTTCCCCCGCCAAGAACCGCGAAATCACCGCGCAGGGACAGCGCCCGGTCACCGCGCGTCAGCGCAAGCCGCCCGCCATCGGCGGTCCAGCCGCGACGGGCGCGGGCATCCTCATAGCGCAGCGTCAAACCTTCGGCCGTGATCTCCTCCAGCGCATCAAGGCGCGGGTTGGCCAGTGCGGTGTCCACCGCTGTGATGATCGCAGGCAGGTCCGGCGCAGCCCCTTCGGGTGCCAGAGCATCGCCGAAAGACAGCCCAAAGCGGCCATCCCGATCGCGCCGCATGGTGACAAAAGCTCCCGCCAGCGTGACCGACTTCAGCTTCGGTTCGCCGCGCAGCAACGCCCCGCGTGACAGCACAGCCTCAACATCGCTGAGCGAGGCAAGGCTCCGCCCGTCACTGGTGCCGATATCCACGTCGTAAAGCGACAGTCTGGGCGCGCCGTTACGTTCGATCAGAAACGTGACCTCACCGAAAGCCACTGCAAGTCCGGGAACGGTCTGCCCGATGCGCTGCTCGATCCGGTCGCGCAGCCAGTCCGGCGCGGCAATGGGCCGCCCCACAACGTATAGTGCCCCTGCTCCTGCAAGCGCGCCCAGCAACAGCAGCACCACCAACAGCCAACCTGCAAGATGCAGTCCCCGCCGCGATCTTGCAGGCTGTTCAGGTCTTTCTGCGTTGGTCACTGGACATGATGCCTTTCGCGATTACGCTTGTCGCGTCGAGTTTGATATGAAACCTCTAACGCTGCAAAGGATAAGGAGCCGCAAATGTCCACAGATTCCGCACAAGCTGCCGAGATGGCACCGGATTTCACCCTGCCACGCGACGGCGGTGACGAGATGACCCTATCGGCCTTGCGGCCCGCCCCGGTCGTGCTGTTCTTTTACCCGCGTGATGATACCTCCGGCTGCACGAAAGAAGCCATCGGCTTTTCAGGTCTTCTGCCGGAATTTGCCACTTTGGGCGTGCGGATCTACGGCATATCAAAGGACAGCGTGGCCAAACATGAAAAATTCGTGGCCAAGCACGGGCTGACCGTGCCGCTTCTGTCAGACGAAGGCGGAGATACCTGCGAACGCTACGGCGTGTGGAAAGAGAAATCCATGTATGGCAAGACATTCATGGGGATAGAACGCTCGACCTTCCTGATCGACGGCGACGGTCGCATCGCGCGCGAATGGCGCAAAGTGAAAGTCCCCGGCCATGCAGAAGAAGTTCTGGCCGCCGCAAAAGACGTGTAACGGCCGTCACACGTCTTTCAACCAGAAGATCTGCACATCCCTCGCGACGAGATGTGGCCCATGGTTGCTCACAAAGGAACAGAGTGTCGATGTTAAGCTTGAGCGAGATGGCAGTGGACGTTCTGACCACGTCGGACGGCCGTGAGAAAACCGCCAAATCGCGCCGCCACGCGGCGGACTGGTTTGCCGCCCGCGAAGCAGGTGAAACGCCGGAAATCGGGCGCGCGGTACCGCCGATGCAACCGTCGCGCCCCGCCCGGCCAGAGCTTCTTGACGCCAGACAAATGCCAAAGCGCAAACCCGGCACGCCGCAGGGCCGCATCGCGATGCTGCACGCCGTCGCGCATATCGAGCTGAACGCAGTGGATCTGCATTGGGACATCATCGCGCGCTTCTCGGATATTCCGATGCCGGTTGGCTATTACGACGATTGGGTCAAGGCGGCGGACGAAGAATCGAAACATTTCAATCTGATGTGCGACTGTCTTGAAGATGCGGGCAGCCATTACGGTGCCCTGCCCGCCCATGCCGGGATGTGGCGCGCCGCAGAAGATACAGCCGAGGATTTCATGGGCCGCCTTGCGGTTGTGCCAATGGTTCTGGAGGCCCGCGGACTGGACGTGACCCCCGGCATGATCGCGCTGTTCACCAAGGCGGGCGACAGGCAGGCGGTGGCCGCGCTTGAAACGATCTACGCCGAAGAGGTCCATCACGTCGCCTACGGCTCCAAATGGTTTCACTTTTTGTGCGGACGCCATGAAATGGACCCGAAACTGGCATTCCACGATCTTGTCGGCCGGTATTTCCATAGCTCTTTGAAGCCGCCATTCAACGAAGAAAAGCGTGCCGAAGCGGGGTTGCCCCCGGATTTCTACTGGCCGCTGACCTGACCATCGCCGGGTAATCCGGATCGCAAACCATTCTAGATCGGCGGTTTTTTGCCGCTTTCGACCA
The DNA here is from genome assembly GCF_048268605.1 of Primorskyibacter flagellatus. Classification (NCBI taxonomy): domain Bacteria; kingdom Pseudomonadati; phylum Pseudomonadota; class Alphaproteobacteria; order Rhodobacterales; family Roseobacteraceae; genus Primorskyibacter; species Primorskyibacter flagellatus. The sequence goes on along the minus strand of NZ_JBLWVF010000012.1, from coordinate 33,166 downwards.
AAACGCCACCTTGCGACGAATCGACTAACCCAAAATCGTTGCGAAAATGCCAACGTCTGGATAAGCCAGCATCCAAGGTACCCGGTCCCAGTTGACCTGAGTGCCGTAAACGGGGCTGGACAAGGACGGACAGGTGAGAACGCGACTCGCGATCAAGACACATGCGCTACTTGAGCGCTTCTTCCCGGAACGCCGACTCTTTCTGAGGTCCGAAACCGACACCCGGTTCATCCGTCTCAAGCCCGGCACGCAAGCGCTCGCCTCTACCGGGAGCGCGGTTATCGTCGGTTGGGCGATCATCGCAACAGCCATCGTGCTGATGGATTCCATCGGCTCCGGCAATTTCCGCGAGCAGGCCATTCGCGATCAGGCGACCTATCAGCAGCGCCTCAACGCGCTCTCCACCGAACGCGACATCCGCGCCGAAGAAGCGTTGGCCGCACAGGAACGCTTCAACACCGCGCTGGCGCAGGTGTCCGTGATGCAGTCACAATTGTTGCAGTCCGAAACCCGCCGCAGCGAGTTGGAAGCCGGCATCGAGGTCATTCAAGCCACGCTTCGCGATACGATGACCCAGCGTAAGGACATCACCCGCAAGCTTGCCTCCATCGAGGCCCAGCTTGCCGATGGCGACGTGCAATTGGCGCAAGGCGACCACAGCGCCGACGGCACCATGGATTTCATGGCCGAAGCACTGGAGCGCACAGCGATCGAGCGTGACCAGATCCTCGCCGATGCGCAGCACGCCCTGACCCAGGCCGACGCGATGGCCAGCGAGATCCGCGTCATGGAGGATGCAAACGACCGCATTTTCCGCCAGCTTGAAGAAGCCATGACCGTCTCGGTCAAACCGCTCGACAAGATGTTTACCGCCGCGGGTATGGACCCGGACCGTATCCTGTCTCAGGTCCGCAAGGGCTATTCCGGTCAGGGTGGTCCGCTGACGCCGCTCAGCCTGTCGACACGCGGCGAAGGCCCGTCCGATGATGCGATGCGCGCCAACAGCATCCTTGGCCAGATGGACCGGCTGAACCTGTATCGAATCGCGGCCCAGAAGGCACCGTTTGCCAGCCCGCTGAAGGATTCGTTCCGCTTCACCAGCGGCTTCGGCTACCGTTGGGGCCGCCTGCACGCAGGTACCGATTTTGCAGCGCCACACGGCACGCCCATCTATTCCACGGCGGATGGCGTGGTTATCCATGCGGGATGGCAGTCGGGCTACGGGAATCTTGTGAAGATCCAGCACGAATTCGGCATCGAAACCCGCTACGCGCATATGTCCAAGATTCGCGTGAAGAAGGGGCAAAGGGTCTCGCGCGGAAGTCGCATTGGTGATATGGGCAATACTGGACGCTCGACCGGGACCCATCTACATTATGAGGTCCGAGTCGGCGGCAACGCTGTCAATCCAATGACCTATATCAAGGCTGCAAACGATGTTTTCTAAGAGCAAGATCAACGAGCCCGGGCCGAAAGCCGACGACGCGCCGAAATCGGCAACCGCCGATGCCTCGTCCTCCGCTCCCCGTCCGCAATCTGATTTTCAAGCCTCGGCGCCCAAGGCAAAACCGCCTGCGTCGGTGCTTAGCCCCGACCTTCACATCACCGGCAACGTCAAGACGACCGGCGATATCCAGATCGAAGGCACCGTCGAAGGCGACATTCGCGCCCATCTACTGACCGTCGGCGAAAGCGCCACCGTCAAAGGCGAAGTGATGGCGGATGACGTTGTGATCAATGGCCGCATCGTCGGCCGTGTGCGCGGGTTGAAGGTTCGCCTGACCGCGACCGCTCGGGTCGAGGGTGACATCATCCACAAGACCATCGCAATTGAAAGCGGTGCGCATTTCGAAGGCTCCGTGCAGCGTCAAGACGACCCGCTGGCAACCAAGGGTGCCGCAGCGCCCCGCGCAGCCGCACAGCAGCCTCAACAACAGTCTGCTCCGCAAAAAGGCTGAGCCTTTGCGCTCGCCAATCTGACAAGGCCGCCCCTAAGGCGGCCTTTTTGCGTTGAGGCCCCTTCCCGCTCGTCGGACCCACAGCCGGTTGCAGAAATCGATTTTAACAATGTCAGGCTTTCAGTGCCCGACAGATGCTACGCAGTGCTCAGCCCGCCCCTTCAAGGAGTTTCTGCACAAACCGTTGCGATTTCAAAAGTGGTTGCACCATTCGATCACATCATCGCTGTTATTGTCGACGGCCGTACACCAACTTGCCGTGCAACGCCCTACGTATCGACCAGAAGCCGAATTGGAAGATGATCCGATGCGCGCAGGCTTTCCCCCTTGTGCGGAACATCCGCGACGGGATCGCCATTACCCGGTCCGATCAGAAACCGGTCGAACCGCAGAGTAGGACGCGCGGCATGGAATGTTGCGCTTGGTGCCAATGTTCTCCAGCCGTCCGGCAAACCGAAAGCCTCGTCGGACCTTCTCCATTCATTCAGGTCGCCTCCCAGAACGATTCGCCCCCCGATACGCTCTGCCGCTTCAATGACGTTTGCGATCTGGCGTCGGCGGTCGGCATGGCGCAGGCCAAGATGCAATCCACCCACCGTCACGGCCCCGAACGATCCCTGGATGCGGGCGAGCAGAGCGCCGCGCGGCTCCAGACCGGGCAGATCGACCGGCTCGATGCGAGTTGCGATAAAGTCGCTCCGCAACAATATGGCGTTGCCGTGATGACCGATCGAAGGTGTCCTGGGATCGGCGTTCAAAGCAGTCCATCCAGCTCTTGCCACCTGATCCAGTGGCAACGCCGGATGGCGGGGCGACAGCCGTTTATCCGCTTCCTGAAGCAGTATGATGTCCGGCTTCATAGAAGACAGCACTCGCAATACGCGGGCCGGATCACGCCGCCAGTCAAGGCCTACGGCTTTACGGATATTCCAGCTTACGATGCAAAGGGGACGCCCGCTCATCCGGTGCGCCAATCTTCAAGCGCTCCGTTCCCGGAGGGTTTTTCCGATGGATCCGTCAAAGCAGCCACTCGATCGGCAGCCATCCAATCACCGTCAGCGCGGCACGTTTGAGAAACGTCGTCCCCGGTTCATCCGTCACTGTCGAGCCATCCTCGGGATCGATCCAGACAAGATCATTATCCTTGCGCTCTACCCGCCATGCGAGGCCCTGCAAATCTTTGTCAAAAGCATCGTGCAATCCTTGCGCCAACAGTTCGCTATCAATCAGAAGCCCCATTTCGGTATTGAGCGTGGTCGAGCGTGGATCGAAGTTGAAGGAACCGACAAAGATGCGTTTCCCGTCCACGGCAAAGGTCTTGGCGTGGAGACTCGCCCCGGACGACCCGAACGGGCCCAGGCGATCTATTGGCGCGTCAACCGCCGCCTGTTGGCGCAGTTCATAGAGGACGACTCCGGCTTTCAGCATATCTTCGCGGTGCTTGGCATAGCCCGCATGCACCGGAAGCACATCCGTCGCCTCCAGCGAATTGGTCAGCATCCGAACGACAACCCTCTGGCTTGCAAGTGTCGCAAAGGCATTGACCCCTGCCTTTCCGGGGACAAAATAGGGCGAAATACCATCGAAACTGCTTTCAATTTCGCCCACGGCCTTTCTAAGCCGCGACGCTAACAGGTCTTCACGCGGAACGGCCCCTTCCCCCTTTACCGGATCGTCGCTGACCAGCATGGAGTTTGTCCACTCCACCCCCATTTCACCCGCCGCGAGCGCGGCAACGATGTCCGAAGATTGCAGCAGAGCACGGTATTCCGCCATTTGCGGGTCTGCCTGATACGAGGCGAGACGATCGGCAACCGGGTCTGCGTCCTGCGGAGCGCCGACAATCGGACCGACAGGATGCACCGAAGGCGCGGCCCAGTACTTATCGAAATCGGCAGACACTTCGGGAATGATTGCACCTACGGCGAGAACATCCAGATCGACATAAAGCGCTGTAGACCCGGTAGAGAAATATTCGTCGCCGATATTGCGGCCCCCAAGAATCGTGGCGCGTCCATCCACGGTGAAGGATTTGTTGTGCATCCGCCGGTTCAGCCGGAAAAAATCGAACCCATAAGACAGCATCTTGAAATGGCGCAGGTTGAACGGGTTCCACAGACGGACCTCGATCATGGGATGGGCATTCATCTTTGCCAGTTCCGGGTCCAGCCCGCCAGTGCCATTGTCATCCAGAAGCAGCCGAACCCGCACGCCCCTGTCGGCGGCGCGCACCAGCGCATCAAGCAGCAAAGTTCCGGTCAGATCGCCATGCCAGATGTAATATTGCGCGTCTATGGACGACACTGCCGCATCGGCAAGGATCATCCGCGCGGCAAATGCGTCGGCACCGTTTTGCAACGGCGCAACGCCGGTCAAGCCTGCATTGGCAGCCTCACGCTCGATCAGAGCGTCGGCCAGTGGGCCATCCAATGCTGGCTCCAGTGCCGTCGTATCGGTCCGCTCCTCTACCGTCGGCACGGTAAAAACCATGCGGGCAATGAGAATGACAACGCCCACAAATACCAACAGGGTCACAAGAAGTTTTACGATATACATCATGTCACTGTGGGTCCTTGAGCAGCCGGCTCCGCCTCTTCGCGCCAGCCGGTCATTGCGTCCAGAAGTGCCACGGTGAAGGCGGCCGTGAAAGCCCCGGTCAACGTCAGGACGATCCGCGTGAAAGTGGCATAAACCGGATCCTGCGTACTGAGCGCCCCGGCGATCAGGGCCAGCGCGACGGAGAAGGCGTATTGATAGACCATGCTTGGCCGTGTGCCGTTCAGCATCTTCTGGCCCAGCCATAATCCGCTGAGAAAAATCAGGCCCAGCAGGATCGGCAGGTTTGGCGACAGAGTGAAAAGCGCCAGCACGCCGACAGCAATCGCCCCGCCGTAGAACGTGGCACGCACACGCTGCCGCGCCTCATCGAACACTGCGTTGCGGGTCGGGAATACCAGAACCATGGCCGCGACCACGGCCATCATCATATCCGAAGGCTGCATCACGGCGTATAGCCAGAAGCTCAGCCCCAGCAATACCGACGCGCGGATCGCCGCCCCAAGCGTCGTGTTTCCGCCGCCCGGCTTCGGGTCGTCCACCTGTTTTTCGCGGGTGCGCGGCGGTAATAGCAGATAGACCAGAGGACCCACCACCAATGCCACCAGCGAGGCCTGCACAAACCCGTCACGCAGAAACTCGACCGTTGCATTGCCATGCATCCCCATCACAGACATCAGCACGGCCACGACAACGATCAACATGCCTGCCTGCGCGCCGGACCGCAGGATCAACAGAAAGCCCGAGAAATACACAAGCCACATGGCCCCGACATAGACCAAGGGCATGGGCCGCAGCCATTCAACAAACCATGTCATGATCCAGGGCAGCACGATCATCGCAACCACGCCGCCGATGGCCTTGCCCGGATCAAAGGCACGGCGTTGTGACGCAATCAGACCGACCGGCAGGGCCGCGATGATCGGAGGCAGCGCCGGATTTAGGATCGGGATCGCGAGATATGCCAACGCGCCCATCAGCCCAAGGCGGATGCCATAAAGCGGATCTTCTATCGGGTCGGGGCGAGGTGTGACATACATTGGCGTGTTCAGTGCAGATAGCTGAACCAGGACCGCAGACGCTGCATGCCCCTTGCGATCAAGGCAATCGGACCGGTGTCGCTTTGCGCGAAAACCACCGCATGAACCTTGCCCCCCACCCGCACGGCGCGGGGCCAGTTTTCCATGCCACCGTCAATCTCGATCCGGACGGGAATCCGTCTGGCCGGTTCGAACCAACGGTTCGAGGGTTGATTGACCACAAGACCACCCTGAACGTTGCGCCCCGGATTGATCCCCCAGGCGACGCTTTGAACGCGCCCCTCAAATATCTGCCCAGGCAGCGCATCGAAAAGCAGATGCGCCGAATCGCCGGCACCGATGCCCTGCAACTGGTTCTCGCGCAGGTCCACCGTGATCCAGGCGGCCTCGGCATCTATGAAGGTCAGTGCCGGATTGCCCGCCCCGATGAACTGCCCCTCCGACAGGGTGACATTCGTCACCACGCCCAGATGCGGTGCGGTCACGGTGGTGGAGGCAAGATCGTACTGCGCCTTTTCCAGCTGCGCCTCCGCCCCAAGGATGGCGGGATTGTCCTTTCCTTGCGGTCCCAGCTTGGCCCGCGCGCTTTTGAGGTTCGCTTCGGCGGTTTGCAGCGCGGCCTCTGCTTGCGCGACACCGGCGCGGGCCTGATCGCCCTGTGCTGTCGCCGCGATGCCACGCTCTTCCAGCCGGAAGGTGCGGTCAGCCTCGGCACGGGTGTTGTCCAGTGCGGAACGGGCCTGCGTGACGGCAGCCTGTGCCGCCACCAGCGAGGCACCAGAGGCGTTGACGTTCTGAAGCGCGGTTTCAAGATTGGCCTCTGCCTGTCTGACCGCCAATTCGAACGGACGCGAATCGATGGCAAACAGCGGATCGCCCGCCTGAACCACGGCATCGTCATCGACCAGCACATCGGTCACTTCACCCGACACCCGTGGCGCGATTTGAACGACATAGGCGGAAACAATGCCGCGAGACGAGGACGGTGCCATGCGATCCGCCAAAGCGTAAAGAACAACCATCACAATCAGGAGCAGAACCACGAAAATTGCCACTTTCGAAGCTGGCTTCCCGGCGGGTTGCGTCGTGCTATCAGTCATTTCCAGCCTCTTGTTTTCTACTTCACGCGTCTCAGCGCGTCTCTCGCCTGCCTAGCGTCTGCGAGCCGTTATCGTCTTGCCGGCTACTGTTGTCAGCACCAACGCACCCGTATCATCGACAGAATACCCGTTCACCTGAGATAATAAAACCAAGAGGTTCTGCGATTACACAACCGGTGCCTGCGCCACCAAATTCACATCATCGTTCAGTGGGAGGTTCTTTGCGTCAAACATGATCACATCCTCCACTATTGTCGGCGACATGGCTACCGCCTCGGGCTCATGACTGGGCGTTCAGGATGATTGCCTGCTTCTGCCAGACCCTGATGTGGATTCAATTTCTGACGACCCCATCGTCAAGCACATCAGACAACGATCTGGGGAGACGACGTCGCGTATTCAAGAATGGCAATCGAGGAAGGCCAGAATACACCAGGATTTGACCAAGCAACCATCCCGGCAATCTGCATCGCCGGGTCAGGTTCGTTAACGTGAAAGACGGAACAGCATCCTTGAAACACAGCCGGAACCAGACGATCGCGGCGCGTGCGATGAACTACATTCAGGACGGCTGTCGACCGGGGCTGGCTTCAGGCAGACGGGACAGAAGAACGACCGACGTAAAAACGTCCGGTGGACAGTTATCATTTCGCAGCTTCCTGCAAGCAACATGTCACGACAGTTGATCTCTGCCCAACTACGACATTCGACTCGTGGATAGGTGCCGCCGGTGGTTTGAAAAAAGGGTGCCGCAAGGGCACCCTGTAGGTTCTCTGGAACAGGTTCGGTTGGTTCACCGCTCGGTTTGCTTTCTGCCTGCGACCTGTCCAAAGCGCAGAGCAAGCGCAGCTGCTCTGATTGCTATCCCTTTGAGTTCTCCGGATCGTGCCCGTAGGTATTTCGCTCCCGAATTAGGCCATCACGACCCTTCAGATACGCTTCACCGCTACGGTCGCGTGCAAAATCCTTAGATTTCTCCCACGCTTCAGCTTGGGTTTCAGTGACCGCTGATGCGCGCGACGCGCCCTCACGCTTTGATTCCCATTTCCCATCGGGACGCCGCTGGGTCCAGTAGTCTCTCTTATCAGGCATGTATTTGCCTCCTTATCCACAGACCGTGAGCTATTGTTGGTGGCAAGTCTGTGGGTAACTCAGTGCGTCATTGAAAACTCAAATCGGCCGTGTTGTTTATCTATCGTCGACCGTAAGGCCGATTAATTTCGCCATCTGCCCACACTGAATAAGCAGGTGGCAGGCTGGGGACGGTGCTACCACACCATCCCCAGCCTTCAATTTCTTAGCTACAGCCCGACGTGCCGCCGCAGGTGTTGCACTTCATGCAGGTGCCGTTGCGGACCAGCGTGTAGTTGCCGCATTCGCCGCAGGCTTCGCCCTCATAGCCCTGCATTTTTGCCTTCACGCGCTGGTCCATCCCGACCGTGCCGGAGGACACTGCGGTAGAGCCACCGCCGCCGCCAGTCATTGCCGCCACTTCGGGCACGAATGCTTCGACCGCTCCGGACGTCGCAAGCCCGGAAAGCGACGCACCGCCCTGCAATACCACCAGTTCCTGCGGCAGACGCTTGCGCAAGTAGCCGGTCGAGCTGATCTGCTTGAGCACTTGCAGCGAACGGGAAGCTGCCGTTTCGGACATCTCCTTGATGTTGGACACACCCTCTTCTACGCCGCGGCCTAGGTCGTCAAAAGACGCACCTTCGGGTTTGACATGCGCCAGATCGGTGCGGTCCAGATAGGACACGGCCAATTCGCGGAAGATGTAATCCAGGATCGAGGTCGCGTTCTTGATGCTGTCATTGCCCTGCACCATGCCCGCCGGTTCGAACTTGGTGAATGTGAAGGCATCGACGAACTCTTCCAGCGGCACACCGTATTGAAGGCCGACGGACACGGCGATGGCGAAGTTGTTCATCATCGCGCGGAAGCCCGCCCCTTCCTTGTGCATGTCGATGAATATCTCGCCCAGCGTGCCGTCGGTATGTTCGCCGGTGCGCAGATAGACCTTGTGACCCCCGATAATCGCCTTCTGGGTATAGCCTTTACGACGGTCGGGCATCTTGGCGCGCTGCTGCTGCGCAACCTCCTTGATGATGATCTTCTCGACGATCTTTTCAGCCAGCACCGTTGCCTTTTCATGCTGGGACCCGCTTTCCAGCACCTCCGCTGCGTCCTCGTCATCCTCGACCAGCGCGGATGCCAGCGGCTGGCTTAGTTTGGACCCGTCGCGATAGAGCGCGTTGGCTTTCACACCCAGCGACCAGCTCAGCTCATACGCCTTCTGGCAATCCTCGATCGTGGCGTCATTGGGCATGTTGATCGTCTTGGAAATCGCACCCGAGATGAAGCTTTGCGCCGCCGCCATCATGTAGATGTGGCTGTCGACCGACAGGAAACGCTTGCCTTTCTTTCCGCAGGCATTGGCACAGTCGAAGACCGAGTAATGCTCTTTGCGCAGGAATGGCGCGCCTTCCAGTGTCATTGTCCCGCAGACATGATCGTTTGCCGCGTCGATGTCGGCGCGTGTGAAGCCCAGATGCCGCAGCAGATCGAATGTGGGATCGGTCAGCTTTTCCGCCGGAATGCCCAGCGTTTCGCGGCAGAATTCTTCGCCCAGCGTCCATTGGTTGAACACGAACCGGATGTCAAAGGCTGCGGCCAGAGCGCTTTCAACCTTCTGGATCTCTGTCTCGCCAAAACCGTGGCCAATCAATGCGGTATGGGTGATCCCCGGTGCGTTGCCCAAGGACCCGTGACCGACAGCATAGGCCACCATCTCGGCGATCTGGCTGGAGGAATAGCCCAGCTTTTCAAGCGCGGCTGGCACTGACTGGTTGATGATCTTGAAATAACCGCCACCAGCGAGCTTCTTGAACTTGACCAGGGCAAAGTCCGGCTCGATCCCGGTCGTGTCGCAATCCATCACCAGACCGATTGTACCGGTCGGCGCAATTACAGACACTTGCGCGTTGCGGTAGCCGTGCTTTTCACCAAGGCGCAGCGCCTCGTCCCAGCTGGATTGCGCCAACTCGATCAGCGTGGCATCGGGGCAGTTTGCATGGTCCAGCGCAACAGGCTTGGTCGCAAGCGCCTCATAGCCCGAGGTCTTGCCGTAAGCCGCATTGCGATGGTTGCGGATGACCCGCAGCATGTGATCGGCATTCCGCTCGTAACCAGAGAAGGTGCCCAACTCGCCCGCAATCTCGGCGCTGGTCGCATAGGACACGCCGGTCATGATCGCGGTCAGCGCGCCGCACAGCGCCCGGCCCTCGTCTGAATCGTAGCCAAAGCCCATGTTCATCAGCAGCCCGCCAATATTGGCATAGCCCAGACCCAGCGTCCGGAAGTCATAGGACAGCTGCGCGATTTCCTTGGACGGGAATTGCGCCATCATCACCGAGATTTCCAGCGTCAGGGTCCAAAGGCGCGTGGCATGCATGTAGTCCTCGGACTGGACCACGCCGTCCTTGAGAAAGGTCAGCAGGTTCATCGACGCAAGGTTACACGCCGTGTCATCCAGGAACATGTATTCGGAACACGGGTTCGACCCGCGGATCGCGCCGTCTTCGGGGCATGTGTGCCAGTCGTTGACGGTGTCGTGATACTGGATGCCCGGATCGGCACATGCCCAAGCGGCGTGGCCAATATCTTCCCACAGGGCGCGCGCCTTGACGGTTTTCGCGACAGATCCATCCGTGCGGCGGATCAGTTCCCAGTCGGCATCATCCTTCACGGCCTTCAGGAAGGCATCGGTCACGCGGACAGAGTTGTTGGAATTCTGGCCCGAGACAGAGGCATAGGCTTCGCTGTCCCAATCGGTGTCATAGGTCGGAAACTCGATCGAGCCATAGCCCTGCCGCGCGTAATCCAGCACGCGCTTGATGTATGTCTCTGGGATCGAGACCTTCTTGGCGGCGCGCACGGCGGTTTTCAGCGCGTCGTTGACCTTGGGATCATAAGCGTCGGCCTCGGCTCCGTCCCATGCCTTGATCGCGGCGAACAGACCGTTCAGCATCTGCTCGTGCATCTTGGATCCGGCAACGATGCTGGCGACCTTCTGCTCTTCCTTGACCTTCCAGTTCACGAACTCTTCGATATCGGGGTGATCGGCATCGCAGATCACCATCTTGGCGGCGCGGCGCGTGGTGCCGCCCGACTTGATCGCGCCGGCAGCGCGGTCACCGATTTTCAGAAAGCCCATCAGGCCGGACGACTTGCCACCGCCAGACAGCGGCTCTTGCGCGGCGCGCAGCGAGGAAAAGTTGGTGCCCGTGCCGGAACCGTATTTGAACAGGCGCGCCTCACGCACCCAAAGATCCATGATGCCGCCTTCGCTGACCAGATCATCCTTGACCGACTGGATGAAGCACGCATGGGGCTGTGGATGCTCATAGGCGGAGGTGGATTTGGTCAGATCGCCGGTTTCGTGGTCAACATAGTAATGGCCCTGGCCCGGACCGTCGATGCCGTAGGCCCAATGCAGGCCGGTGTTGAACCATTGCGGGCTGTTGGGGGCGGCGCGCTGCGTGGCCAGCATGTGGCGCATTTCGTCGTAATAGGCCTGGGCGTCGGCCTCGGTGGTGAAATAGCCACCCTTCCAGCCCCAATAGGCCCAGGCACCGGCCAAACGGTCAAACACCTGCTTGGACGAGGTCTCGCCGGTTTTCTCCACGCCGTCCTTGGCCGGAACAGAGCGCCAAAGGAACTCGGGTACGCCCTTTTCCTTGACCTTCTTCAGACGGGTTGGGACGCCGGCCTTGCGAAAGTACTTTTGCGCGATCACATCGCTGGCAACCTGGCTCCACTTCGCGGGAACCTCGATCTCGTCGAGGTGGAAGACCACGGTGCCGTCGGGATTGCGGATCTCCGAGGTCGTGCTGACGAAATCAATGCCTGCATAAGCATCTTGTCCGGCGCGAGTGAATTGTCTTTCGATCTTCATATCAGGCTGCCCCATTACCAGCGTTTTCATTTTTGCGCCCGTTTGCCGGGCACCTGTGCCGTTTTCCGGGTCAGGGGACGGTGAAAACGGCGCGTAATCGAAAACCTGTCGCGCTGTTCGTTTCATGTGTCCCGATCAAGGCGCTTTCGCCTTCTGATCCCGCCTGCCCGCCACTACATATTGTGGCTCAACGACTGACTTACACTATCTGACGTATTTAGGCATAGCCCGTCAACGGATTTATTGGCCTTTTCATGGCTTCTTTTGGGTTGACGCATCTTCGCGTCGAACACGACGAGTCGCCCCCAGACATATCCACAAGCAAAACACCCCCTATAAGGGTATTTTTCTATTTAGTTATAGATACTTAATGAATTACACTCATCCATCGTTTAGGTTTTGTTAACGTATATTAATTTAAAATCGCGCCGTGCCGCTCCCGCATGGCGTGGCGCAAAGAACACGGCAGACCGTCGGAACAATGCGGCCATGTCCCCGCCTCACGAATGGTCGAGATGTAGCGAAGAAATCGCAACCCTACATATATGTGGTGGTCGCGATGGTCCGCGCAGACAATCAACAGATGATTATGGTTCCCGAAACGCCGATCCCCAAAGAACCGCCGTTAAGCATCCTATTCGTGACATTGAACAGAACAAAACGACCGGCCTGGGGCAGGATCACTTCATACAGAATTGTTTGAAAACCTGGGAAAGTGGTCGGGACGGCAAGATTCGAACTTGCGACCTACGGTACCCAAAACCGTCGCGCTACCAGGCTGCGCTACGCCCCGAACAGCGGCCTCAATAGACGTGACTGCCGCGATTGAAAAGCCGATTCTGACGCATTTCGGCAGGAAGTTGATATTTATCGGTCGCAGCGCCACGCAGCCGCCGCTCCAACGGCCGGATGCTGCATTTGACTGCCCGATGTGATGCCCATCGCGTCTGCCAGTCCGCCATTGATTTCCAGGACATACTGGATGTTGTCGCCACCGGGAATCGCGGACTCGTCAAGGGGAACGGCGTTGGAATGCACTTTTTGCACCACGCCGCTGGCATCCGCAAAAATCATGTCCAATGGGATAAGCGTGTTGCGCATCCAGAAGGCAACCGATCGCGGCGTGTCATAGACAAACAGCATGCCCGCGCTCTTGGGCATCTCCGAACGGTGCATCAGGCCTTTCGCACGCTCTTGGCCATCATCGGCAACTTCGACAGAGAACTGTGCGCTGCCCCAGTCACCGCGCAACGATACGCGATCATCACGGCATGCAGCCCCAGCCTGCCCTGCGGCAATCGTAAAAACCAGGGCCAGACCTAAACTGCGGTTTCCCAAGAACAAACCTCCGTCGCCATCAAACCACGTTTGCCATCGATCATGCGGATTGCCAGCGCCTCGCCCGGCTGAAGGTCGGACAGGCCGGATCGTCTCAGCACCTCGACATGTATAAAGACATCCTCGGGCCGCGCGAAGACATTCGCAAAACCAAAGCCTTTCGCCTTGTCGAACCATTTGACCCGCGCGGGCAAAAGCGGCGCATTCGCGATGATTTCCGGGTCGATCTCCTCGAAATCGGCAAGCGGCAATCCTTCGGCACCAAGTGGCGGAACGATCCCCAGAACTTCGGTCGCCTGCACACCGCGATCCGTGCGCTGCACGGCGATTTCCACGCGCGCACCATCCGCAACGGAGCTTTGCCCGAAATTGCGAAGCACGTTTGCATGCAGCAGTATGTCCGGACCACCTTCGTCAGCAATAACGAAGCCGAATCCCTTTGCCGGATCGAACCACTTGACCTTCCCCTGCACATATTCGCCGGGTGCCATATCCATTTCCAAGTTAATAACCATTCCTTGTCCCCACATACGTCTTGCGACACAGGCTTGATCAATGCAACCAAAAAACCTAGAATAACCGGCCTAATTGCAGTTCATGTGACGCGAACTGCAAGCGTTTCAAAGCTTGGCAGAGTTGTCGCGAATCCGCGTCAGGGGTTGAGCCGAACGACCTGCCATGCATCCAAGACGTCGCTGCGATGCCAGCGAAACCGATCATGCAGACGAAACGCCCCGTCAGCCCAGAACTCGATCTCCAGCGGCGCGATCCGGAAGCCGCCCCAGAATGGCGGGCGGTCCGGATTGGTGCCTTTGCGCGCAGTGACCTTGGCAACCTCGGCCATCAGGGTCGCGCGACTGTCCAGTGGGCGCGATTGCTGCGATGCCCAGGCACCAAGGCGGCTTTTGAGCGATCGGGATTTATAATAGACATCCGCTTGCGGCCCGTCTTCGCGCGTGACCAGCCCACGCACACGGACCTGTCGGCGCAGGGATTTCCAATGCATGACAAAGGCCGCCTTGCCCGTATCGGTGATCTCACGGGCCTTGGCGCTTTCGTAATTGGTGTAGAAGACAAAGGCCGCCGCCTCGATCTCTTTCAGCAGGACCATGCGGACGTTGGGCAGCCCGTTCACATCCACGGTCGCCAGCGCCATGGCATCCGGGTCATTGATTTCCTGCGTTCTGGCCTCGTCCAGCCAGGATTGCGCAATTACAAAAGGGTCGTCTCCGGCGAAGATGCCACTACGGTCGGTCATGGGAATCCTTTCGGTCGCAGGTAGGTGTCAATAAGCACGTCTATGATACACCAAAGCTGCCATACGCGGCCCGAGGCTTGCCGACAACCGGCCTATCCCCTAAACGGTTTTGCAAGAAGTTTCGGGCGAAGGGATCCTTATGTCTAATCAACTAATGGCCGGCAAGCGCGGTTTGATCATGGGATTGGCCAATGACAAGTCAATCGCATGGGGTATCGCAAAGGCGCTTGGCGATGCCGGCGCAGAGCTTGCCTTTTCCTATCAGGGTGAAGCACTGAAGAAACGCGTCGATCCGCTGGCGGCGTCTTTGGGTAGCGATATTGTCCTGCCCTGCGATGTCGGCGACGAGGCATCGGTGGATGCGCTTTTCGACGGTCTGCAAGAGCATTGGGACAATATGGACTTCATCGTCCACGCCATCGGTTTTTCCGACAAGACAGAGCTGCGCGGGCGTTATGTGGACACCAGCCGCGACAACTTTGCGATGACAATGGACATCTCCGTCTATTCTTTCACCTCGGTGGTGAAACGCGCCGAGAAGATGATGAAAACCGGCGGCTCCTGCCTGACGCTGACCTATTACGGGGCCGAACGCGTGATGCCGCATTACAATGTCATGGGCGTGGCCAAGGCCGCGCTTGAGGCATCGGTCCGTTATCTGGCCGAGGATCTGGGCAAGGACAATATCCGTGTCAACGCGATCTCTGCCGGCCCGATCAAGACGCTGGCGGCCTCCGGCATCGGAGATTTCCGCTACATCATGAAATGGAACGAGTATAACTCGCCCCTGCGCCGCAACGTGACCATTCAGGATGTCGGCAACTCGGCGCTGTATCTGCTGTCAGATCTGGGCGCAGGCGTGACCGGCGAGACGCATCATGTGGATGCCGGCTATCATGTCGTGGGCATGAAGGCCGTGGATGCGCCTGACATCACCAAGGGCTAGGGCGCGATGGACCTCGCCCATGTGATCGCCTTCAACGTGACCCTGCTGGCGGCAATCGCCAGTCCCGGCCCCGCGATGCTGTATATCATTCGCAACACGCTGGCCCATGGCAGACGCGTGGGGCTGTTCACCGCCTGGGGTCTGGGGGTCATGGCGGCGACATGGACCCTGCTGGCGCTGCTGGGACTGGACGCCGTTTTTCAGATCGTGCCCTGGGCCTATACGGCCTGCAAGATCGTGGGGGCATTCTACCTCATCCATATCGCCTGGAAGACATGGCGGCATGCGCGCAATCCGTTGGGCGACGCCCCCACCCCGCCTGCCCGAGCGTTTCTGGGCGGCATGTTGGTCAATCTGTCCAACCCCAAATCGGTGCTGTTTTCCGCAGCCGTGCTGGTGGTGATCTTTCCCGCCGGGCTTAGCGTCGGGGATAAGGGACTGATTGTGCTCAATCACCTCGGCGTGGAGTTTCTGGTAGGGTCTGTCCTTGTCATGCTGCTCAGCACCCGCCGCATCAGCGCAGGCTACCTGTGCGCCAAATTCATTTTCGACCGTATCGCGGCCGGTGTCATGGGCCTGCTTGGCCTGCGCCTGCTGCTCAGCCGCTAATCAGGAGTTCTTAATGACCAACCAACTGCCGCATGAAAAAGGGTTTCACGTCAGCTGGGACCAGCTTCACCGCGATGCCCGCGCGCTGGCATGGCGACTGGATGGCAACGGCCCTGCGGACGGGGGGTGGCGCGCCGTGGTGGCAATCACGCGCGGCGGCATGGCCCCCGCGATGATCGTCGCACGCGAGTTGGACATCCGCACCGTCGACACGATCAGCATCAAAAGCTACAACCACCAAACGCAAAGCAAGCCGCAGGTCATCAAGTCGCCCGACATGGATCTGATCGGCGACGGCACCGGTGTGCTGGTGGTGGATGATCTGGTCGATACAGGCCGCACGCTGGAAGTCGTGCGCCAGCATATGCCAAAGGCGCATATCGCCACCGTTTACGCCAAGCCGCAGGGCCGCCCGCAGGTCGACAGCTTTATCACCGAGGTCAGTCAGGACACCTGGATCTTCTTCCCCTGGGACATGGCCCTGCAATATGTGGAACCTTATCGCGGCACGGATTAAGGCTATGCATCGCGGGTAACATGCAAGCTTCGAACAACGCGGAAGCCTTGTTGTCCGCAAACGCCGTTAACCACAGGGATGGTCGATGACGACGCCACGCACCGCCGCCACCTTTCGCCCGCCGATCATGGCGGCGCGGGCATGGCTCAACGGGGTCAGCTTTCCAGCCGATCGCCCGCTGATCAATGTCAGCCAGGCAGCCCCCGTGGCCCCGCCGCCGCAAGCGCTACGCCGCGCGATGGCCGAAGCGCTGGAGGACACGGCCACCCATCTTTACGGTCCCGACCTGGGCTTGCCTGCCTTGCGCTCGGAACTGGCGGCGCGCTGGTCGGACTGGTACGGCGGCACCGTTCTGCCGGAACAGGTGGGCATCACCTCTGGCTGCAATCAGGCCTTCGCGGCCATCATCGCCTCGCTTTGCGGTGAAGGCGACGAGGTGATCCTGCCGGTGCCGTGGTATTTCAATCACAAGATGTGGCTGGATATGTCGGGCGTGCGGGCGGTGCCGCTTTCCACCGGGCCGGATCTTGTCCCCGACCCGCAAGCCGCCGCCGCACTGATCACGCCCCGCACGCGGGCGATTGCGTTGGTCAGCCCAAACAACCCCACAGGGGTCGAGTATCCGGCCGAGGTGATCCACGCCTTTCGCGATCTGGCGCGCGACGCCGGAATCCAGCTGATCCTTGACGAGACCTACCGCGATTTCGACAGCCGCAGTGGCGCGCCGCATGACCTTCTGCATGATCCGGACTGGGCCGACACGGTCATTGTGCTCTATTCCTTTTCCAAGTCCTTTCGTTTGACCGGCCATCGCGTGGGGGCGGTGATGACCTCGCCCGAGCGTCTGGAAGAGGTCGAAAAATTCATCGACGCGGTCACAATCTGCCCGTCGCAACTTGGTCAGCGTGCCGCCCTTTGGGGATTGCAGAACCTCACGCAATGGCTGGCGGGCGAACGGGCCGAGATCCTGTCCCGGCGCGCGGCGATTGAAACCGGCTTTCCGCGGCTGGAGCCGCAGGGCTGGCACCTGCGCGGTGTCGGTGCCTATTTCGCGTATCTGGAACATCCTTTCGCCATGTCCGCCGACGCGCTTGCACCGCTTCTCGTGCGTCAGGCGCATGTCCTCGCCCTGCCCGCCACGATGTTCACGCCGCGCGATGATGCCACTGGCGCGCGGCATATTCGCGTGGCCTTCGCCAATGTCGATGCGGCCGGGATCGCGACGCTTTTCGAACGGCTGGAGACGCTTTCGCTGCCCCTTGCCCCAACCGGCGGTGCAGCGTAGACATCCGCAGCAGCGGCCGGACCGCTTAAAAGACACCGCATCAACTGACACGGCACGAACAGGCAAGGGAAAATCATGGCTTCACCGGTGAAGAGCGTCGGAAAAACGCTGGTCTGGATCCTGATGGGTCTGCTGATCGTCGGCCTCATGGGCTTTGGCGCGATCAATTTCAGCGGCACCGTGCGATCGGTCGGCTCTGTCGGTGACAAGGAAATCGACGTCAACACCTATGCGCGCGCGCTGCAAAACGAAATCCGCGCGATTGAGGCTGAACGCGGCTCTGCCTTGACCTTTGCCGATGCCCAGGCGGCGGGTGTGGACCGCGCCGTGCTGTCACGACTGGTAACAGAACGCGCGCTGGATGCCGAAACGTCGCGGCTTGGCATTTCTGTCAGCGACGAAATCGTGGCGCGGCAATTGCGCGAGATTTCAGCGTTTCAGGGTGCTGATGGCAGTTTTGACCGCGAAGCCTACCGCTTTGCCATTCAGAATGCCGGGCTGACAGAGGCGCAGTTCGAAGAACAACTGCGCGATGAGACCGCCCGCACCATGCTGCAAGCCGCAGTGCTGTCCGGCAACACGATCCCTGACGCCTATGCCGACGCGATTGTCGCCTATGCCGGCGAGACCCGTGATTTTACTTGGGCGCAGGTCGATCCTGCGCTGCTGGCCACCGATCTGCCAGACCCATCCGAGGAGGATCTGAAGACCTGGTATGACGAGAATATCGCGCTTTACACCGAAGCCGCAGCCAAGGCGATCACCTATGCTTGGCTGACCCCCGAGATGATCATCGACAGCGTCGAGGTGTCCGAAGACGATCTGCGCGCCTCCTATGAGCGTCGCGATGCGGAATTCAACCAGCCAGAACGTCGCCTGACCGAGCGTCTGGTCTTTGCCGATGACGCCGCCGCACAAGCCGCGCGCGACAGTCTGGATGCGGGCACCACGCAATTCGAAACACTGGTAGAGAACCGGGGCCTGGCACTGGCCGATGTCGATATGGGCGATGTGGCTCAGAACGAACTGGGCACTGCTGGCGAGGCCGTGTTTGGCGCTGAGGTTGGTGATATCGTCGGCCCCTTCGCCTCCAACCTTGGTCCGGCCCTGTTTCGTGTGAACGGCGTTCTGCCCGCGCAGGTGACCTCTTTTGAGGATGCACAAGCCGCATTGCGTGACGATCTTGCGCTGGACAATGCCCGCCGTGCGATCGAAGCCCAAATGCAGGATCTGGATGACCGACTGGCTGGCGGCGAAACGCTGGAACAGATCGCAGAGGCGACCGATATGCAGCTTGGCCAAGTCGAGTGGCGCGGACAGGCCGAGGATGAAATCACCGGATACGAAGCGTTCCGCAGCGCCGCGACCGCGCTCAGCGCCGACGACTTCCCGGAAATGGACCTGCTGGGCGATGGCGGCATTTACGCCATGCGGCTTGATTCCGATATTGCAGCTCAGGCCCAGCCGTTTGACGAGGTCCGAGATCAGGTCGCAGAGGATTGGCTGACGCAAACCCGGACGGAAACGCTGGCCGCAAAAGCCGAAGAGATGGCCGGACAATTGGCCGGGGACAGCACTTTTGAGACCCTCGGGCTTGACCCCAGATCCGAGGCTGGCGCGACACGCGGCGATTTTGCAGGCGGTGTGCCGCCAGAGGTACTGCTGGCGGTGTTCGACATGGCACCGGGCGAAGCGCGCGCCGTGACGGCATCGAACAACGTGCTGCTGGTGCGTCTGGACCAAATCTCGGCCGCCGATAGCGACAGCACCGATGCGCAGGAACTGGTGACAACGTTGCGCGAGCAGGCCGGGGCGTCAATCTCGCAGGATCTGTTCCGCGCCATGGCGACGGACATCCAGTCGCGCATCGGGCTGGAACTGAACCAGCAAGCGATCAACGCGGTTCACGCGCAATTCCAGTAAGGTTCGAGAATGGTGCAACTGACCCCCGACTTTGAAACTTTTGCCCGCGCCTATGATGCCGGGCAAAACCAGATTGTGCATGCCCGTCTGGCGGCTGATCTGGACACGCCGGTATCGCTGATGCTGAAGCTGACAGGCGCGGCGCGGGACGCGTTCATGCTGGAATCGGTGACTGGCGGCGAGGTGCGTGGCCGCTATTCGATGATCGGCATGAAGCCTGACCTGATCTGGCGCTGCGACGGCGAACAGAGCAGCATCAACCGGCAGGCACGCTTCGACCGCGAGAGCTTTACCCCGCTGGACGGCCATCCGCTGGACACGCTGCGCGCGCTGATCGCCGAAAGCCGGATAGACCTGCCCGCCGACCTTCCACAGGCAGCGGCCGGACTGTTCGGCTATCTCGGGTACGATATGATCCGGCTGGTGGAGCATTTGCCGAACGTCAATCCGGACACGTTGGGCCTGCCCGATGCGCTGTTGATGCGTCCCTCTGTCGTTGCGGTTCTGGATGGCGTCAAGGGCGAGGTCACGGTCGTGGCCCCCGCCTGGACCCGTGAAGGCCTGTCGGCACGCGCGGCTTATGCGCAGGCCGCAGAGCGCGTGATGGACGCGGTGCGCGATCTGGAGCGTGCCATGCCGCAGGCCAGCCGCGATCTTGGCGAGGCTGGGCAGACGGCCGATCCGGTGTCGAATTTCACCAAGGATGCCTATAAGGCTGCAGTCGAAAAGGCCAAGGATTACATCCGCGCAGGCGATATTTTTCAGGTCGTGCCCGCGCAACGCTGGACGCAGGATTTCCCGCTTCCGCCCTTCTCGCTTTACCGGTCGCTGCGTCGCACGAATCCGTCGCCCTTCATGTTCTATTTCAACTTCGGCGATTTTCAGGTGATCGGCGCGTCGCCGGAAATCCTTGTGCGGGTCTTTGGTCGGGAAGTGACAATCCGCCCGATTGCAGGCACGCGCAAACGCGGTGCCACCCCCGCCGAGGACAAGGCGTTGGAGGCCGATCTTCTGGCCGACAAGAAGGAACTGGCCGAGCATCTGATGTTGCTGGATCTGGGACGCAACGATACCGGTCGCGTGTCAAAGATCGGCACCGTGACGCCCACCGAGCAATTCATCATCGAACGCTACAGCCACGTCATGCATATCGTCTCGAACGTTGTAGGTGAATTGGACGACGACCACGACGCGTTGTCGGCGCTGTTGGCCGGGTTGCCTGCGGGCACCGTTTCCGGCGCGCCGAAAGTGCGCGCGATGGAGATCATCGACGAGCTGGAGCCGGAAAAGCGCGGCGTCTACGGCGGCGGTGTCGGCTATTTCAGCGCGGGCGGCGATATGGATATGTGCATTGCGCTGCGCACGGCCGTGGTGAAAGACGAAAAGCTGTATATTCAGGCCGGTGGCGGTGTGGTCTATGACAGCGACCCGGAAGCCGAGTATCAGGAGACCGTGCATAAATCCAACGCCATTCGCATGGCTGCGGAAGATGCCGCGCGCTTTACCGGGTCCGGCAACCTCTGATCCGATCGTTCATTTTAGGGCATCGATTGCGCCGCCTTCGGCGTCGCCCGGCGGCCCGGTCAGCAAAGCTGACCGGGCCGCCTTGTGTTGCGCATAAAAGGACGGGAAAAGCGCTGTCTTGGTGGAAAACCGCGCAAAAAATCGCCATTGGCGACTAAGTGTCAGTCAGCCTGCTGCAACAGAAAAGACGAAATCGGTACGATGTCGACGGCATCCTTGGTCTGGTCTTGCATCCCCCAGAGCATCAGCGATGCCAGCGTTTCCGCACGCAGGCGACCAAGCAGAATGATCGGCTGTTCCCGGCCTGCGCGCGAGGTTGCCCGCGTCGTCGCCTGATCAAGGAACCTTCGGATCACGGTCTGGCCCTGTCCCTGCCCGTCAAGATCCCGAAACGCTGTTGCGGCGGGCACGCCCTGTTGCGCGGCGAGCGTTTGCGCAGAGTTCTGGCCATTGGGCCGCATGACCAGCCCGTGACCGCTTTGCAGGACTGTCCGCGTCACCTGATCAGAAATTGCCCGCGCCCCCTGAAGGCCGGCCTGATCGCCCTCAAGCACGGCCACCACTTCCGGGAGATCATTCAACAGCGCGTCCAGGGCGTCCTCTGCCGCATTGACGCCAGCCTCTTGCGGCAGATCGGCAAGCGCCATCACCTCGTAGCCCTTTTCTCGGTAAAGCGTCATCCGCTGCCGCGCATCGGGGCTGGCGGCATCAAGTGCAAAGGTCACCGCAAAGGGAAAACCGTCAATTGCGTCCGGCCCAAGCGGGCCTGTTCCATCATCGATCAGGATCACCGACAACAATGGCTTTTCGCCCGCAGGTTGGAAGGGAGCGCCGAAACGTTCAAGCGGCGACAGTTCCGCCAGAGCCACCGCGTTGCCGGGAAACTCTGCGCTTGCGTCGGGCGCAGTGGTTTGGACTGGCTGACTGCCAATCACGGGGGCGCTCTCAGCAATCATTTCCTCTGGAGGTGCCATGCTCGGCTCATCAGCACCCAGGTTCACATTTGCCTCAGCGCCGGTGTCTGCGCTGGCCTCATCGCGATCTGCATCGGCTGGCTCTGGCCCCTCGCCTTGCTGTGCGTCCGACATCGTGATTGCCGGCGGTTCATCCGATGGGCCGCTGTCAGCCGTCGGGGTCGCTTCGACAGAGTCCATGTCATCCGCTTCGTCAGACCCCGCATCCGCACCATCGTCGGAACCAGGCCCGACATCGCCACCGCCACCAGTTGCCGGCGCTACAGTGTCAGCAGTGCTCTCCCGGTCTGCGGGCTGTTCGTTGCCATCATCGGGAACAGATCGAGCAGTCTCTCCTTCGGCAGTAACAATTTCTGATGATTGTCTTTTTTCGGCGCCAGCGACTTCCGGCGTGTCCGTCAGGACGGGCGCATCCGCAGGCTCTTCAGCTTCGGACCGGGAGCCATCGGTTGCATCCCTCGCATCAGACATGTCACGGCCAGCCGGCGCATCATCGGCTCTATCCTGCGCCAACCCAGGATCGTTCTGAATCACGAACGGTGCCGGGGCAGATGGCTCGGAAAGGCCGCTGACCGTGGCTGCCGGGGGCGTGTCGATTGCCGTCGGCGGCGTGGTATCCTCGGCCGTAGGTGGCGCGGGCTGAGCTGGCGCGTCAAACATCGCGACACCGGCGTCCGGGCGCCAGGGTTGTGGCACCGGTCCACCGCTGACCGCCTCTGCCCGCATGCTTTGGACGAACACGTCATCATCAAGCGCGTCATCAGGCGGGGTAAGACCGTTCAGGCGTTCCTCCACCGGTGGTGCCGGAGGATCCGCGGGTTCGGTGGATACCGTCAGGCGCGTCTCTGCCTCAGGTGTCGCGGGCGCGGCCGATGGCTCCACGGCGACCGGGGCCGGCGTTTCGGACTGCACTGTCACAGCACCGCTTGATACCCCGGCATCAGGCGCGGGCATTGCATTCGCGCCCATATCCGGCGAAGGTGCCGCCACCGGCGTCGTGTCGGCATCGGCAAGCCGCGCCAGATCATCCGGCACCGGCGCAGTGATCCGGGGGGCTTCTCCGGCCGGGCCACTTGTCTCTGACGCAGGGCGCGTGGCGGCACGGTCGTCGCGGACATCGTCAAAGGCGGACCCGGCAGGGACCTCGACGGCGACAACCTCTGGGCGTTGCGATTGCGGCATTCCGACAGCCAACGACAAGACGCCTGCCCCGGCGACGGCGGTCACGGTGCCAAACACTGCTCCGGAGAGAAAACCCTTTGCCACTTTACTGCCCTCTCGTTGTCCTTCATGGCCGCACATGTGCCTGCGACGTGCCAAGCCCTTGACGCTGCCTGCCAAGCCAGAGCATGTATACCGCGACCAAGGCCCCGGCCACCAGCCCCAGACAGGGAAATCGACCCATGCTGATGCTCATCGATAACTACGACAGCTTCACTTATAACCTCGTCCACTATCTGGGCGAATTGGGCGCGGATGTGAAGGTCTGGCGCAACGACGCGCTGGATGTGCAGCAGGCCATGGCGCTGAAACCGGCCGGCATCCTGCTGTCTCCCGGCCCCGGAACACCTGATCAGGCGGGGATCTGCTTGTCGATGGTGCTGGCGGCGGCGGAAACCCGCACACCTTTGATGGGGGTTTGCCTTGGCCACCAATCCATCGGGCAGGCGTTTGGCGGTCAGGTCGTGCGCTGCCACGAGATCGTGCATGGCAAGATGGGTGCAATGCAACATGCGGGCAAGGGCGTGTTCGCGGGCCTGCCCTCGCCCTTTGACGCCACGCGCTATCATTCGCTGGTGGTGGACCGGGACACGTTGCCCGACGCGTTGGAAATCACGGCAGAGCTGGAGGATGGCACCATCATGGGCCTGCAACACAAGACCCTGCCAATCCACGGCGTGCAATTCCACCCGGAATCGATCGCGTCCGAACATGGCCACGCCCTGCTGCAAAACTTCGTGAAGGAAATGAAGGTGCCCGCATGAGTGATGCGCTCAAGCCCCTGATCGGGGCCGCCCCGGATCGCGCCCTGACCGCCGCAGAGGCGCATCAGGCCTTCGAGATCCTGTTCGAGGGCGAAGCCACCCCGGCCCAGATCGGCGGGCTGCTGATGGCCCTGCGCACACGCGGCGAAACGGTCGAGGAATATGCCGCCGCCGCCGCCGTCATGCGCGCCAAATGCCACAAGGTTCGTGCGCCCGAAGGGGCAATAGACATCGTCGGCACCGGGGGCGACGGCAAGGGCACGCTGAACATATCGACCGCGACGGCCTTTGTTGTGGCCGGTGCCGGTGTCGTGGTCGCCAAGCATGGCAACCGCAACCTGTCGTCGAAATCGGGCGCGGCGGACGCGTTGGGCCAGATGGGCATCAACGTGATGATCGGCGTGGAAACGGTTGAAAAAGCCCTGAAAGAAGCAGGCATCTGCTTTATGATGGCACCCATGCATCACCCCGCCATGGCCCATGTCGGCCCTGTCCGGGCCGAGCTTGGCACCCGCACGATGTTCAACATTCTCGGGCCGCTGACCAACCCGGCAGACGTGAAACGCCAGTTGACCGGGGCTTTCACCCGCGATCTGATCCGCCCGATGGCGGAGACGCTGGGCAAGCTGGGGTCCGAACGCGCCTGGCTGGTGCATGGCTCTGACGGCACCGACGAGCTGACCATCGCCGGCGTCAGTTGGGTGGCCGCGCTGGAAGAAGACGGCACGATCCGCGAATCGGAACTGCATCCCGAGGATGCGGGCCTGCCCGTGCATCCGTTCGAGGACATCATCGGTGGCACACCCGAAGAAAACGGCGCGGCCTTCCGCGCGCTGCTGGACGGTGCGCCCTCGGCCTACCGCGACGCGGTGCTGCTGAACGCGGCGGGTGCGCTGGTTGTGGCTGGCAAGGCGAACGACCTGCGCGAAGGCGTGGCCATGGCCTGCGAGAGTATCGACAGCGGTGCCGCGAAAGCCCGGATCGAGGCGCTGGCCCGCATCACCCAAGCCGCGTGATGGCTTTGACGGTGCCAGAGGCATGGGCGCATCTGCCCTTCTTCTCCGAAACCCTGCCGGGGATCGTCACTAGGCTGGAGGCCGAAACCCGCCCGATTTATCCACCGGACCAGCAGGTTTTCCGGGCGTTGGACCTATGTTCGCCGGACAACACCAAGGTGGTCATCCTCGGACAGGATCCCTATCACACCAACGGCAAGGCGGACGGGCTGGCCTTTTCCATCCCCGACGACTTTGGCGGACGTCTGGACAGTCTTGGAAATATTTTCAAAGAGTTGCATGACGATCTGGACCTCACACGAACACAGACCAACCTGTCAGACTGGGCCGATCAGGGCGTTCTCTTGCTCAACACCGCGCTGACGGTGCCAGAAGGGGCGGCCAAGGGGCATGCGAAGCTTGGCTGGGACAGGTTGAACAAGGAAGTGCTGACGGCATTGTCGGACCGCCCCCGCGCCTTTCTGCTTTGGGGGGGACCGGCGCAGAAATACGCCCGGCATATTGAAGGCCCCGACCATCTTATCCTCGGCAGCGCCCATCCTTCGCCATTGTCTGCTTACCGCGGCTTTTTCGGCTCGCGCCCCTTTTCCCAAGTCAACGACTGGCTTAAGGCAAGGGGCGAGACACAGATCAATTGGACGACGCCATGACCCTGACAATCCTCGACAAGATCAAAGCCTACAAGCTGGAGGAAGTCGCCGCCGACAAGGCTGCCACGCCGCTTGGCGCGGTCGAGGACGCCGCCCGCGCAGCCCCGCCCGTGCGCCCGTTTGCCGAGGCGCTGCGCAAGGCGGCCGCGACAGGCTATGGCCTGATCGCCGAGGTCAAGAAAGCCTCGCCCTCCAAGGGGTTGATCCGGGAGGACTTCCACCCCGCCACGCTGGCCCGCGCCTATGAGGATGGCGGCGCCACCTGCTTGTCCGTCCTGACCGACACGCCCAGCTTTCAGGGGGCCAAGACTTTCCTGACCCAGGCCCGCAGCGCCACGTCGCTGCCCGCGCTGCGCAAGGATTTCATGTATGACACCTATCAGGTCGCCGAGGCCCGCGCGCTGCACGCCGATTGCATCCTGATCATCATGGCCAGCGTGTCCGATGCCCAGGCGGCGGAGTTGGAGGACGCGGCGCATCACTGGGGTATGGATGCACTGATCGAGGTGCATGACGGGCCGGAACTGGACCGCGCGCTGCGGCTGAAATCGGCGCTGATCGGGGTGAACAACCGCAACCTCAAGACCTTCGAGACCTCGCTGGACACAACGCGCACGCTTTCCAAACGCGTGCCGCACAATCGCCTGTTGATCTCTGAATCCGGTCTGAACACGCGCGACGATCTGGCCGATATGGCCTCCTACGGGGCCCGCACCTTCCTGATCGGCGAAAGCCTGATGCGGCAGGCGGATGTGGCGACCGCGACCCGGCAGCTTCTGTCAGATCCGGTATCGGCATGAGTGGCCTGACGCATTTCGACGCCAAGGGCGATGCCCATATGGTTGATGTCTCCGACAAGGCTGTGACGGCGCGTGTGGCCGTGGCCGAGGGCCATGTTCTGATGGCCCGCGAAACATTTGACATCATCACCGAAGGCCGTGCCAAAAAAGGCGATGTGATCGGTGTTGCCCGGCTGGCCGGCATCATGGGGGCCAAGAAAACGCCCGAACTGATCCCTCTGTGCCATCCCCTGCCCGTGACCAAGGTCGCGGTCGAGATCACGCCGGATGCGGATCTGCCCGGCCTGCGGATCGAGGCCACGGTCAAGACCACCGGCCAGACAGGGGTAGAGATGGAGGCCCTGACCGCGGTCAGCACGGCTGCGCTGACGATCTATGACATGGCCAAGGCGGTGGACAAAACGATGCAGATCGGCGGCATCCGTGTGGTGCTGAAAGATGGCGGCAAATCCGGCCGTTTTGAGGCGACATGATTCCCGTATCAGACGCGCTCGACCGGCTGTTTTCGCGCACCCCTACACTGCCCGTTGAAGAGATCCCGTTGATCGCGGCGAACGGTCGGGTGTTGGCGCGCGCCGTTTCGGCGACACGCAATCAGCCGCCGTTTTCGGCCTCTGCGATGGATGGCTATGCGGTTGTCGCGGCAGCCCCCGGCGACCGGTTTAAGGTCATCGGTGAAGCGGCGGCCGGAACGCGCTTTGACGGCTCGGTTGGGCCGGGCGAGGCTGTGCGTATCTTCACCGGCGCGCCCGTCCCCCAAGGTGCCAGCCGCATCGTGATCCAGGAAGATGTGACGCGCGATGGCGATGTCATCACCGTCACAGAGGGCTTGGACAAGGGGCCGCATATCCGCGCTGAAGGCGGTGACTTTCGTGTGGGGCAGTCCATCGACGCGCCCGTTCGTCTGACGCCCGCGCTTGTCGCCTTGCTGGCCTCGATGAATGTGGCGCGGGTGCCCGTGACCCGCCGACCTGAGGTGGCTA
Source organism: Primorskyibacter flagellatus (assembly GCF_048268605.1). NCBI lineage: Bacteria > Pseudomonadati > Pseudomonadota > Alphaproteobacteria > Rhodobacterales > Roseobacteraceae > Primorskyibacter > Primorskyibacter flagellatus. The sequence continues at coordinate 5,747 of NZ_JBLWVF010000012.1, read as the reverse complement.
TCCTGTCCACGGGCGATGAGTTGGTGATGCCCGGCGAAGTCCCCGGCCCGGATCAGATCATCGCATCCAATACGTTCGGCCTGCATGCGCTGCTGCGCGATTTGGGTGCCCGGCCGCGGCTGTTACCGTTGGCCCGCGATGATGAGGCTTCGTTGCGCACTGCCTTTGATCTTGCCCAAGGCGCGGATCTGGTGGTGACGATCGGTGGTGCCTCGGTGGGTGATCACGATCTGGTTGGCAAGGTGGCGGGCGACCTGGGCATGGACCGCGCGTTTTACAAAGTGGCGATGCGGCCCGGCAAACCGCTGATGGCAGGGACATTGAACGGCGCGATGATGATCGGACTGCCCGGCAATCCCGTCTCGGCCATGGTTTGCGGACATGTTTTCGTGGCCCCGGTGATCCGGGCCATGCTGGGCCTGCCCCGCGCGCAAGCCCTGCGCAAGCAAACCGTTCTGGCCCAATCCCAGCCTGCCAACGGCCCGCGCGAACATTACATGCGGGCGCGGCTGACAGAAAACGGCATTCTGCCCGACCAGCGGCAAGACAGCTCCTTGTTATCCGTTCTGGGCCTGTCAGACGCGTTGTTGGTGCGTCCTCCGCATGATCCGGCGCGCGATGCGGGCGATCCGGTGGAGTACATTCCGCTCTGATCCGGCCTCAGGCAACCGAGGCGATATAGCGTGCCATCATCAGGTCAAGATGCGCGCCGCCGCCGTTTTTGAACACGGTGATCTGATCGCTATTCGTACGCCCCGGCGCGCCGCCCACAAGATCATAGAAGTCGCCCAGAACATCGCTTTCGGCCAGTGCGCCAGAGGCGAGCGGCATGATCAACTCGCCGATATGGTGCAGGGTCGTGTCGCGATTATCGACAAAGACGCTTGCCTTGCGCATCAGCGCATCATCAGCCTCGCGCATATCCGCCTTGAAGGCCCCAATCAGATCGACATGTGTGCCCGGCGCGATCCAATCGCCCAGCAATACAGGCGCGCGTGCCATCGTGGCGGTCGAGATGATGTCGGCCTGCCCGGCCGCCGCCTGCAAGTCCGGAACCGCCTCGACACCAAACCCTTCCTTCTGCATTTTCGCAACCAGCGCCTCTGCCTGCTCGCCCCGGCGCGCCCAGACCTGAATACTGTCCAATCCCGAAAACCCGTCGGAATAGGCGCGCACCAGCGAGGCCGCGACCGTACCGGCCCCCACGATCAGCAACCGCTTGGCGTCCGGGCGGGCCAGAAGCCGCGCGCCCAGAACGCTGTCGGCTGCGGTCTTCCATTCGGTGACAAGACGGCTTTCGATGATGGCGCGCAGCTGACCGTCCTCGGGCGCAAAAAAGAACATTGCGCCTTGTACTGTCGGCAAGCCGCGCCGTGCGTTGGCACCGAAGACCGTTACCGCCTTCGCCCCATAACCCAAGCCTTCGATATAGGCCCCCCTGTTCAGCAAGGTCGCGTCTGACGGGCCGAGGAACATATCGTCAAGCTCTGGTTTTGGCGCTTTGTGGCCCTCTTTCAACGCCTGAATGGCATCCGGCCAGGACAGATGCGCGTTGACGGCGTCATAGGTGATGTGCTGCATTTGTATCGTCTTTCGTTCCGGCAAGTATCGCCCACAAGCCGTTGGCATGTCGGTCCTTTTCGAACGGGGGGGTTAGAAACGCGGATGCGCGTATTGCCAGTCGGGACGGTGTTTTCGCATCTCGCTTGCATCATCACGCTCTGTATAGCCGCAATCGAGATAGTTCTGATGCAGCCGTTTCAGGGCATCGCGGTCCAGCGTCACCCCTAGCCCCGGCCCTTCGGGCAGCGTCAGCGCTCCCTTGTCAAAGCGCAGCTTTCCACCCTCGATCACCTCATCCGTCTGCCACGGGTAATGCGTGTCGCAGTCATAACTCAGATGCGGCAAGGACACGGCAAGATGCGCCATCGCCGCCAGGCTGATACCCAAATGCGAGTTTGAATGCATCGACAACCCGACACCCCAGATCGCGCAGATCCGCGCCAATTCCCGCGTCGCCTGTAGCCCGCCCCAATAATGATGGTCAGACAGGATCACTTGCGCGGCTTTGCGCGAAATCCCCTCGGGCAAATCTGCGTCGCTGGTAATGCACATGCTTGTGGCCAGCGGAATTTCCGTTGCTGCCTGTACGGTTGCCATGGCCGGAATGCCATGCGTTGGATCCTCCAGATACTGCACCAGCCCGTCAAGCCTGGGCAGCAGGTCCAGCGTGGTATGCAGATGCCAGCCACCATTCGGGTCAAGCCGAAGCGGCGCATTCGGGAACGCCTCGCGCAGGGCCTCCAGCCCGGCAATCTCTTCGTCGGGCGGCAGAACGCCGGCCTTGACCTTGAACGACCGGAACCCGTGTTGATCGACAAGCGTGTGGGCCTCGTTGACCAATTGTTCAGGCGTGGCAACCTCGCCCCACATATCGGCGGTGTCGCTGCCTGCGTGCTTGGCGAATTTGTAAAACAGATAGGCCGAGAATGGGGCGGTCTTGCGCATTTGCCCGCCCAGCAGGTCGCAGACCCGCCGATCAGTGGCCTTGCCATACGCGTCCCACATCGCAACCTCGATCCCGGCAACCACGCGCAGTTGTACCCGAGGATCGGGCATCGGCCAAAGCGCACGCCGCGCATGTGCCCACAACCCGTTGAGATCGGTCACATCCATTCCGATCAATCGCGGGGCGAGGTCTGTCATCCCGTCCAGCAGCTCTTTGCCGGCATGCGTCTCGCCCAAGCCCACGATGCCGCCTTCCGTCTCCACCTCGATGATGGAACGCAACGCATAGGGCTGGTGGCAGCCAGCGTTGTTGCGCAGCGGCGGATCGGAAAAGGCAATTGGCGTGACGCGAATGTCGGCGATGCGGGTGTCGGTCAAGGGAGCCTCTATTTGTTACATGTTTCAGGTCATGCCCCGCCCCCACAGCATATGCAGAGGCGCAAGTCAGTCACGTCATCGTTCAGCGGTCGACGCAGTCCCAATGCAAGTCGGCCTCATCATAGTCGACAAAGGGAGGGTAGAGTCCACACCCGGCAGAACGTGATGCGATAAATTGTCAAGACAAGCGCCGGCCGCACGCCGGTTGGGGATAGTGGCGGTGGGCGCATTTCGCAGGGTGCCCGGTCACGGCTGAGAACCTGAGTTGTCCTTGGAACTATTGCATGCCATCTCTGGGTGAACGCAAAGATCAAAGACTTCTGGGAACACCGCCAGGTGTCCTCGGCAGTCCGGCACGATGATTTCTTATCCGGCGGCGTGGCTCGCCAAAGACCGTATTCACAATGAGGCTTTTTCATGCAAATTGAATGTGTTGTCTCCAGCCGCAGCATGATTGGCGAAGGTGCCGTCTGGGACGACCGCGCACAGGTGCTGTGGTGGGTGGATATCTCCGCCGGGCTGATCCACCGCTATGACCCCGTGACGCGCAAAAATTCCGCGCAGGAATTTGGCGAACCGGTTGGTTGTCTGGCAGTCCGGGAGGCAGGCGGGCTTGTGCTGGCCACCAAATCGGGCTTCTGTCTTTACGACCCGGAAAGCGGACGACGCGACCATATCTCTGACCCCGAAGCACATCTGCCAGATAACCGGTTCAACGACGGTGCCACCGACGCGCAGGGCCGGTTCTGGGCCGGTTCGATGAAAGACGGCGGCGCGCCGCAACCGATGGGCCGGTTTTATTGTCTGGATGCAGACCGCGTCGTGCATCCTTGGAAAGACGGTATTTACACCACCAACGGCCTTGCCTTTTCTCCCGATGGGCAAACCATGTATTTCTCCGACAGCAATGCGCGGGTCCGTACGATCTGGGCCTGCGACTACGATACCCAGACCGGAACGCCCGGCCCGGCGCGCGTGTTCTTCGACACACGCCACGTTGCCGGTCGGCCCGATGGCGGCACGGTCGATTCCGAAGGCTGTTACTGGATGGCCGGCGTCAGCGGCTGGCAGGTCTATCGGATCTCTCCCGAGGGCAAGATACTTCTGACCATAGATATGCCGGTTGAAAAGCCCACCAAACCGATGTTCGGTGGCAAGGATCTGGACATCCTTTTTGTTACCTCGATCGGCGCAGACCTGACGGAAGGTACGGATCAACCCCAGGCTGGCGGGCTGTTCGCCATCACCGATTTGGGCGCGACCGGCCTGCCGCAAAAGCGTTTTGCCGGATAAGGTTTAAAGGATTGCGGCATCCACGCAGCCGTATAGGCAAACTTCGATCTGCGTTGCGGGCCTTCGGGCAGTAGGAAATAATTGAAGGACAATGCCATGAAAAGACTACTGATCACCGGCGCGGCAGGAGGGTTGGGATCTGTCTTGCGCAGCAAACTGGCGTATCTGGCCGATACGCTGCGCCTGTCCGACATCGCGGATCTGGGCAAAGCAGGTCCGAATGAAGAATTGATGCCCTGCAACCTCAGCGACAAGGCCGCAGTCGAGGCACTCGTCAAAGGCTGTGACGGTATTGTGCATCTTGGTGGGCGCTCCATCGAGGACAGTTGGAACGTGATCAGCTCCGCCAATATTGACGGCGTTTTCAACCTTTATGAAGCCGCGCGCAAACAAGGCTGCAATCGGATCGTCTTTGCCAGTTCCAACCACGCAATCGGGTACTATCCGCAAAATGAGCGGCTTGATTCTGATGTCTACCCTCGGCCGGACAGCCTTTACGGCGTGTCCAAAGTGTTCGGCGAAGCGCTCGCCAACATGTACCATGACAAATTCGGGATCGAGACCGCCATCGTGCGCATCGGAAGCTGCTTGCCCGAACCCTCCGACCACAGGCAGCTGTCCACCTGGCTAAGCCAAGACGATTTCGTTCGGCTGATCGAACGGGCCTTTGCGACCTCCAAGCTGGGATGCCCGGTAATCTACGGCGCGTCTGACAATGACGCCGGCTGGTGGGATAACTCCAAAGTCGGTTACCTGGGCTGGAAACCGCAAGACAACTCTGAAGACTACAGGCCGACGGTTGATGCCAATAATGCGCGGCCCGCTCCGGATACTCCGGAAGTGCGGTTCCAGGGCGGTATCTTCACCGCTGAGGACATCCACGAAGACTAGGACGCCCCTCCCCGGCTTTCAAACCACGCCAAAGCCCCCTTCGCAGCCGTTTTGACAATTGTTTTCGAGAAGGCTCTTGATTTTTTCCATGTCGACACACGTCGCGATGATTGTGCAGAGAACGCAGAGGGAGAATCACCTGCGACGCAGGCTTAGGTTGAACGCACTGAGCAGCGGCCCATCAGTGGGCGTCAGCGGCATACAACAGCATACTGAAACATTTTGCCGCACCCCTTGATGGACCATCCCGGTCCAAATGATTGCGCTACCTTTAATTTTCACTGAACTACGCAAAATCAAGAGAGTGCTGTTTCACAGGGGTTTCCTTAAGGTCAGGCAAATATTTTTACTGATTTGTGCGCCCTTATGAAAATAATTTACAGTAAAACTGTTATTTTTCTGATACTTGTTTAATTATTTTCGTATCACGGTATATTTACCGCAACGGACGGACCCGATTTTTGGCCACAAATATGGCCAGGATCGAGCCACGAAATGCTTCACTCAGGGAGGAGCCTCTGATGACCAAACAGACCCCAACCGAAACTTCCAAAACCTATCCTCCGTCTTCGGAATTGTCTGGCAAGGCGCATGTTGATGCGTCGGGATATGAGCGGCGTTATGCGGCGTCTGTTTCGGATCCGGAGGCGTTCTGGGGTGAGGAAGGCAAGCGGGTT
>NZ_JBLWVF010000011.1:0-111881 GCF_048268605.1 Primorskyibacter flagellatus | reverse complement strand
CTGGCGGCCAAGCTCGCCCGTGATCGCGGCAAAAACATCCGCGTCACGATCAGAAAGCGGTTCAGTGAAAAATCCAGTATTTCGAGGCGGAACGGTCATAGGCGGTCACTCCGGTTGCGGGGGTGCGTTTGGAAAGGATGCCAGTTCCTACCCCACGTCAGCCAAAGTGCAAAGATCGTAAAGCGACAATCCGGATCATTCAGTCCGCCAATGCTGGCTCTTCGAAGAAACTTGTGTTTGTTTTGGAAGTGTATCGTCTTGTTTCAGGAAGAATGCACCTTTCATGCCCCTTCGAATCGCCTTTTGCGCCAGCGATGCGCCACTTGCCCGTGCAGCGCTTGCCGCCTTGAGTCGTCAATATGGCGATCATGCCGAACCGCATGCCGACGTGATCGTGGCCCTGGGGGGCGACGGGTTCATGCTGGAAACGCTGCATCGCACCCGTGACCTGCCCGCCCCGGTTTACGGCATGAACCGAGGCACGGTCGGTTTTCTGATGAACGAATACAGCGAAGCGGGCCTTGAGGAACGGCTGGCCGCAGCGGAAAAGGCCGTGATCAACCCGCTTTTGATGCAGGCGGAAACCACCGATGGCACGCGGCATGAGAATCTTGCGATCAACGAGGTGTCGTTGCTGCGTGCGGGCCCGCAAGCGGCGCATCTTCGGATCAGCGTCGATGGCAAACTGCGCATGGCCGAGCTGGTCTGCGACGGAGCGCTGGTGGCCACCCCCGCCGGATCGACGGCCTATAACTACTCGGCGCATGGCCCGATTCTGCCGATCCGGTCGGATGTGCTTGCCCTGACGGCGGTTGCGCCTTTTCGCCCACGGCGTTGGCGTGGCGCGCTGCTGCCAAAATCGGCGCATGTCCGGTTCGAGGTGCTGGAGCCGGAAAAGCGACCGGTGATGGCAGACACCGATGGGAAATCCGTGCGCAACGTGTCCGTGGTGGACATCCACTCGGACGCGTCAGTCGAGCATCATATCCTGTTCGACCCCGGTCATGGACTGGAAGAAAGACTGATCCGCGAACAGTTTGTTTGATGGTGTTTACGCTCTGAGGGGCATGCTTCGACAGCGCCCGCCCACCTCAAAACCTGTCGCAAAGATGGGCCGCTCAAACGAATGACGGTGCCCCATTGCTGGGGCACCGTCGTCTCGTCATAAAAAAATACTCGTTCAAATCATACGCCGCACGGAGGCGGATAAAGGTTTTGCGCATACACAGGGTCTTGATCTGGTACCGCGGGACTGGTGCGGATGCGGCAATTTCTCCCTGTGACCGGCTTTGCTTCTGAGGTGTTGGGCCCTCGGTCCGCTCTGTCGGCTGCCTCATCATATTAGCGTCACCCTGACGCTTTGTCGCCCCAGTTTAGCCGGGTAAATCCGCCGATATTATGGTAATTCGTGCAGGTGAGACCTTTGGACCTGTAAGAAACATCAGGTCCGGCGATGGAAAGCGCTCAAATATCGAATTCACATCGAAATGAACGACCCAATGATTCGGATTTTCCAGAATCTGCCTGAGATCTCCATTATTCCTATAATATCAATGACTTACCTCATCTCTTGCGTCTCGACGCTGCGCGCATGAGCCTTCGCTTCAAGGAAAATATTCACCGTCGAGGCGTTTAAGCGTCTGGCGTCGCAAGGCTTTTTACGGGTCGGACACGGAAGACCGCATTCTGACGCCGATCAGAAGCACGCATGACGCCATACCGCATCACACCAATTCACCCCACAGGTCATACTCGCCGGCCTCATCGACCTTGACCCGGACAATATCGCCAACGGACAACGCGTCGGTCCCTGCATCGATGAACAGATTGCCGTCAATTTCTGGCGCATCGGCTTTGGTGCGGCAGGTCGCGATGCCCTCCGCATCAATATCGTCCACGATAACCTCTTGCGACGTGCCGACCTTGGCCTCCAATTTGGCTTCGGAAATTGCCTGCGCCTTTTCCATAAACCGGTTCCAGCGGTCCTGCTTGACCGCAGCATCCACATGATCCGGCAGATTGTTGGACCGCGCACCGGCGACGTTTTCGTATTGAAAGCAGCCGACACGATCCAGTTGCGCCTCGTCCATCCAATCCAGAAGGGTTTGGAACTCGGCCTCGGTCTCGCCGGGATAGCCGACGATGAAGGTCGAGCGCAGCGTGATGTCCGGGCAGATGTCGCGCCAGGCGGCGATCTCATCCAGTGTTTTGGACCCGGCGGCTGGCCGCGCCATGCGTTTCAGGACATCAGGATGCGCGTGCTGGAACGGGATGTCGAGATAGGGCAGCAGTTTGCTGTCCCCCGCCCCGGCAGCCCCCTCCATCAAGGGGATCAGGTTGCGCACGGAGGGATAGGGATAGACGTAATGCAGCCGCACCCAAGCGCCCAGCGACCCCAGATCGCGCGCCAGATCGGTGATATGCGCCCGGTGGCCCCGGTCCTCGGCATGGCGGATATCCAGCCCGTAGGCAGAGGTGTCCTGCGAAATCACCAGCAGCTCTTTCACGCCGTTCTCAACCAGCTTTTCCGCCTCGCGCAGGATGGCATGGGCCGGACGCGAGGCCAGCCGTCCGCGCATATCGGGGATGATACAGAACTTGCACTTGTGATTGCAGCCCTCCGAAATCTTCAGATAGCTGTAGTGGCGCGGTGTCAGCTTGACGCCTGATGCGGGCAGCAGGTCGATGAACGGGTCGGGATCGGGCGGCACGGCGATATGCACCGCGTCCAGCACCTGTTCATATTGATGTGGGCCGGTCACCGCCAGAACACGCGGATGCACCCCGGTGATATAATCAGGCTCGGCACCCAGACAGCCGGTGACAATCACGCGGCCATTTTCGTTCAGCGCCTCGCCAATTGCCTCCAGACTCTCGGCCTTGGCGGTGTCCAGAAATCCGCAGGTGTTCACAATCACAGCATCCGCGCCGGAATAGTCGGCAGAGATGCCGTAGCCTTCGGCGCGCAGCCGGGTCAGGATGCGCTCACTGTCCACCAGCGCTTTGGGGCAACCAAGACTGACCATGCCGATTGTCGGCTGGCCGACACGGCGGCTGTCATCATAGCGCGCACGCGGCGCAAGGTCAGGGCGGAGATTCGGAGGGTTCTGCGTCATGTGCCCTCTTACAGCCGGACTTTGCGGCAGAAAAGGGCGAAGACGATACCATCTCGCTTGCGTGCAACACGCCTTCGCGTCACGCTACGCGCAAAACCCCATGGTAATCGGTAAGGGAGCAGCCCGATGCGCCTTGTATTCCGCCTTCTTTCTGCGGTCGTCATCCTGATTCTTCTGGCCGTCGTCGGCGTCCTGATGCTGCCGGGCGAACGGCTCGCGCATCTTGCGTCGTCGCAATTGTCCAAGCAGCTGGGCCGCGAGGTCACGATCCAGGGCGATGTCTCGCTGACCTTCTGGCCAACGCTGTCGATCAGCACCGGTCCGTTGGAAGTCGCGAATGCCGATTGGGCCGGGGACACGCCGTTGTTGAGCGCGCAGGCCGCGCGGATCGGCGTGGACGCCGCCGCGCTGCTGTCCGGCGACATCACCTTTCGTATGATCGAGGCCGACGCGCCCCGGATCACGCTGATTACCGATGCAGATGGCCGCGGCAATTGGGAACTGTCCACGACAGAGGCCAACAGGACCGAGGCCGCGCCAGCCGCCTCTTCCTCTGATCAGACGCCCGCCATCCCCGTCTTCACACTGGACCGTCTGCGGCTGAGCGATGCGTCGCTGAACTGGCGGGCCGCGGGTGCCGATCCGGTGGTCATGGAGGGCGTCGATCTGGACCTGTCATGGCCGGACCGCGATGGGCCTGCCACGTTTGACCTGACGCTTCGGCCCCAGGGCGACCCAGTGCGTATCGCCGCCACGATAGGCCGCCCGCAGGCGATGATGACCGGTGCCGCCGGACCTCTGGTCGCCTCGCTGGACGCGCCGGGTGGCACGGCGAAGTTTGACGGCACGTTCGGCACCAAGCCCGAAGCGCAGGGCGCGCTGTCGCTTGACCTTGCCGATACCGCGCGGTTTCTGGCCGCGCTCGGCATTGCGGGCGTCGATCTGCCACAGGGTTTGGGGCGCAAGGCCAGCGGCACGGGCCAGATCACCCTGTCCGACGGCAACAGGTTGGCCTTGCGTGACGGAAAACTCACTCTGGATAGCAACAGATTGCAGGCCGCCGCTGACATCACGTTGGCGGCCAAGCCGCGCATCACCGCGCGCCTCAACGCCGATGCGCTGGATTTCTCCGGCCTCGCGCAGGGGGGTGCGGGCGGCAGCGGCGGGTCCGGTCGCGGCTCTGGCGGGTCTTCCGGCTGGTCCACATCCCCCTTCGACGCATCCGGCCTCGCCGCCTTTGACGGAGAGATTTCGCTGGAGGCCGGAGCCATTGATCTTGGTACACTGAAGCTTGGCAAGACCCGCACTGTAATGACGCTCGATCGGTCGCGCGCGGTCTTTGCCCTCAACGAAGTGCGTGCTTATGACGGCCTCGTCACCGGCGAATTTGTTGCCAACAACCGCAACGGCCTGTCGGTCGGCGGCAAGCTGCGCGCTTCTGGCGTCGAGATGCAGACGCTTCTGAAAGACGCCGCGGACGTGAGCCGGTTCTCCGGCAAGGCCGACGCCACGCTGAATTTCCTTGGTGTCGGGCAAAGCACTGCCGCGATCATGTCCTCGCTGAAAGGCGACGGGTCGGTGAAGGCCGGCCCCGGCAGGATTTCCGGCATCGATCTGGATCAGCTTTTCCGCGCGGGCGGTGTTGGCGGCGGCACCACCGTCTTTGATACGCTCACCGCCAGCTACACCATCGCGGGCGGCGTGTTGCGCAACAGCGACCTGCTGATGTCCCTGCCCGGCATCACGGCAGAGGGCGAGGGCAAGGTGAACCTCGGCGCGCGGACCCTGGATTATCTGGTCGTCCCGACGGCGCTGAATGCACGCGACGGGCGCGGGCTGGCCATCCCGGTCCGCATCAAGGGGCCGTGGGGCGCGCCCGCCATTCGCGCGGATATGGGCGAAGCGATTGACCGCAACCTCGCCGAAGAGCGCAAGGAACTGGAAGACAAGGTCCGCAGCCAGGTCAGCGAGAAGCTGGAGAAGGAGCTGGGCGTCACGGTCGAACAAGGCGACAGCATTGAAGATGCCCTCCAACGCAAGCTGGAGGAGGAGGCCGCCAAAGGGCTGTTAAGGCTGTTGGGGAAATAGGCGGACAAGCGGGCGCGGCTCTGCGCCGACCGTCACGCTGTGGTCGCGCGAGCCACCCGTCAGGTCCGACGCTTGGCCCCTGGCCCTGTCCTATTTCTTCTTCAGCGCGTCCAGCAGGGCCGAACCGAAAGCGCCCGGTTGGTCCGGTTTGCCTGCGGGCTTGCTTGAATGGCTGGAGGCACCCCGCGGCCCCTTGCCCGGACCGCGGCCACCGCCATTACTGCCTTTGCCGCCGGGGCCACCCCTCGCCGCGCCGGGGGCGGCATCACGCTCTGCCTTTGCAGACCGGGCAGAGTCCCCGCCATCCTTGCGCATCGTCAGCCCGATGCGTTTGCGCGGCACGTCCACCTCGGTCACGCGGACCTTGACCACATCACCGGCCTTGACCACCTCATGCGGGTCTTTCACGAACCGGTCCGCCAACTGGCTGACATGCACCAGCCCGTCCTGATGCACGCCGACATCCACGAATGCCCCGAAGGCCGCGACGTTGCTGACCGTGCCTTCCAGCACCATGCCGGGTTTCAGATCCTTGATGTCCTCGACCCCGTCGGCAAAGCTGGCCGTCTTGAATTCCGGGCGTGGGTCGCGGCCGGGCTTTTCCAGTTCCGACAGGATGTCGCGCACGGTGGGCAGGCCAAAGCTGTCATCGACGAAATCCTCAGGCTTTAATCCGCTCAGCGCGCCACTATCGCCCATGATCGACCGCAGATCGCGCCCGCAGGCTTTCACGATCCGGCGCGCCACGCCGTAAGCTTCGGGGTGAACCGACGACGCGTCCAGCGGTTCCTTGCCGTCCCGGATGCGCAGAAACCCCGCGCATTGCTCGAACGCCCTTGGCCCCAGCCGCGCGACTTTCAGCAATTCCTTGCGCGCCGCGAACGCCCCGTTGCTGTCACGATGCGCCACGATGGATTCCGCCAGACCCGGCCCAAGGCCCGAGACATGCGCCAGTAGCGGCGCGGAGGCGGTATTGAGATCCACGCCCACCGCGTTCACCGCATCCTCGACCACCGCCTCCAGCGATTTGGACAGGCGCGATTGGTCAACGTCATGCTGATATTGGCCAACGCCGATGCTTTTGGGTTCGATCTTGACCAATTCGGCCAGCGGGTCCTGCAAGCGCCGCGCAATCGAAACGGCACCGCGCAGGGAAACGTCCAGATCGGGAAACTCCCGCGCCGCCAGTTCCGACGCCGAATAGACCGAGGCGCCGGCCTCTGACACCACAACCTTCGTGGGCTGTTTCACGTCCGCTGGCAGCAATTTCAGCGTCTCGGCGACCAGCCGTTCGGTTTCCCGGCTGGCAGTGCCGTTGCCGATGGCAATCAGATCAACGCCATGGCCCTTGATCAGCCGCAGGATCGCCTCTTGCGCGCCGCGCGTGTCGTTCTTGGGCTGGAACGGATAGAGCGTGTCCGTCGCCACCACCTTGCCGGTGGCGTCGATCACCGCCGCTTTCACGCCCGTGCGGATACCGGGATCAAGGCCCAGCGTCGCGCGCGCGCCCGCCGGTGCCGCCAGCAGCAGATCCTTGAGGTTACGGGCAAAAACCGCGATCGCCTCGTCCTGTGCCCGCGCGCGCAGATCGCCCAGCAGTTCAAACATCATCGACATGGACAGCTTCACCCGCCAGGTCCAGCCCGCCATCTTGCGCAGCCAGACGTCCCCGGCACCACCCGTCCGGCATGCCAGCCGCGCCGCGACCATGCGTTCGGCCCGTTCGGCCCCCTCTTCGGGGTCAGGCGCGATATCCACCGTCACCACGCCCTCTTTTGACGCGCGCATCATCGCCAGCGCCCGATGCGAAGGCACATCCGCCCAGCGCTCGCGGTGATCGAAATAATCCGAGAACTTCGCGCCCTTTTCTTCCTGCCCCTTGACCAGCTTGGCCGTCAGGAACGCTTCTTTCTGCATGAAGGCCCGCAGATTTCCCAGCAACCCCGCATCCTCCGTCAGCCGTTCTGCCAGAATATCCCGCGCGCCTTCCAGCGCCTGTTTCGTGCCTTCGACGGCCTCGGACAAATAACCTTTCGCCAAGGCCTCCGGATCGGCAGAGCGGTCGGCCAGAATGCCCTCCAGCAGCGGCTCCAGCCCGTTTTCGCGGGCAATCATCGCCTTTGTCCGGCGCTTGGGCTTGTAAGGCAGGTAGATGTCTTCCAGCGTCGCTTTGGTCTCGGCGCTGGCGATGGCGCGGGCCAGATCGTCGGTCAGCTTGTCCTGCCCTTTGATCGACTCCAGAATGCTCGCGCGCCGCGCTTCCAGCTCTCGCAAATACGCCAGACGGTCGGCCAGATTGCGCAACTGCGTATCGTCCAGACCGCCCGTCGCCTCTTTGCGGTAGCGCGCGACAAACGGCACGGTTGCCCCGCCATCCAGCAAGGCAACAGCGGCGTTGACCTGCCCCGGCTGGGCGCTGATCTCTGTGGCAATGGTCCGGGCGATGCGATTACTGGTGTCCACGGGGCGTCTTTCTGTCTGGCTTCGGGACGTCCGTCATACCGCTACGCCACGCGCGCGCCAAGGGGCCTGCGCGACCTCTCGCCAAAGCGCGACCGCCGCAAGATTTCATGCACTACCGGCCATCCACAGATCCAACTTTAGGCGCGTCGCAAATCCTGTGCAGGCGTGATATGTCCACTCTGCACTTATTTTGAGCGGAAGACATGATCGCGCATAATCACGTTCAGGAAATAGAAAGCGTTCTGGACGGACGTACAACCGGGCGGGACAGTCAGGTGTCGGATTCCTGGAAGCGCTGCGTCGAGGTTTATGGCATGGACCCGTCCCGTGCCGACCCTGCACATATCGTGACCGAAACAGAGCTGCGCGAACATCGCATGCAGGCTGAGCGGATGATCGCCTCCGCGCGCTCGGGCCTGCAAAGCCTTTTCCGGCAGGTTGCCCGACAAAATTATACCGTATTGCTGACGGATGCCAAAGGCGTCTGCGTCGACTTCTTCGGCGACCGGAATTTTGAGGCTGAACTGCGCGGCTCGGGGCTGTTCATGGGCGCGGACTGGTCCGAAGAACTGGCCGGGACCAGCGCGGCGGGGGCCTGCATCGTCACCGGAGAACCAGTGACGATCCATCAAGACGACCATTTCGGCAACGCACACACCGCGCTGTCCTGCACGGCGGCACCCATTTATGACAGTATGGGCCAACTGGCCGCGGTGTTGGACATCTCGCTGTTGCAGTCTCCTTCGCCCAAATCCAGCCAGAACCTGGCCATGAGCATGGTGACGGCGTCGGCAAGGCGGGTCGAAATGGCCAACCTGATGGCCCAAAGCCGCCGGGAATGGGTGCTGCGGCTGTCGGCCAGTCCCGAGTTTCTGGACGTCGATCCAGAGGCAGCGGTGACGCTGGACGGCTCTGGCCGTATCATCGGTTTTACCCGCGGTGCCGACAAGCTGTTCCGAGGGAATGCGCCAACGCTTCTTGGCCAGCGGATCGATTCCTTTCTGGCTTTGTCAGTCGACGATCTGCCTGATCTGATGCGGGACCGGCCGACCGAGGACCGCGTCGTCAACATGCCCGACGGCGGCGCATTGTTCGGTCATGCCATCGCGCCACAGGCACCAAGATCGACGGGGGCCGTAACCCGCAGGCTGCAACGCAAAGGCGGATCTCTGGCGGCGCTGGCGGGGCCGGACCCTGAAATGCAACGTCTGCTGATGCAGGCCGAGCGGCTGGCAACCACGGATGTGCCATTGATCCTTTCAGGGGAAACCGGCACGGGCAAGATGCGGATTGCGCGGGCGCTACATGTGGCCACGGGAAAGGATCGCGACCTGATCACCGTCGAATGCGCCGCGCAGATGCCGGACAGGCTTATCGAGGCTTTGGGGCCACCAGGCCCGACACGCGCGACGCTTATCCTGCGACGGATCGAGGAGCTTCCACCGGATGTACAGGCACTGCTGTCGGCGCTGCTGGACGAGCGCCCCGGTTTGCGCCCCGTGGCAACCAGTTGCGTTGATCTCGGACAGGCGGTCCATGAGGGCCGTTTTCACAAACCTCTGTTCTATCGAATTTCCGGGGCTTTTCTGTCTGTGCCACCGCTGCGGAAGCGCCGGGATCTGGATTGGTTGATGGACCGGCTATTGCGGCGGCGGGCACCGGACGAGCTGCGGCTTTCACCCTCGGCAAGGGCCGAGTTGGCAGGTCGCGTCTGGACGGGAAACCTGCACGAGCTGGAGCGGGTTCTGGATGTGGCCGTCGCATTATGTGATGGCGATGTCATCGACCTTCCCGACCTGCCTGTTCCGTCAGATTCCGGGCCGGTCGCGCCTGAAGAGGACTCGCTAGAAGATGTGCTGGAGGCCTGCGGCTGGAACATGGCGCAGGCGGCGCGACGGCTGGGCGTCGACCGCTCTACGGTAATGCGGCGGGTGCGCCGTTCCGGGTTGACCCTCCCGCTCTGACACGTCGTGTTGCGCGCCGTTGCGCGTGCAACACCCTGCCCTTCTTTCCCCGGACTTCCTTGGTTATCCTGCCGATAAAGCTGGCATCCGCCGCATGATATACCACAGGATCACGCAATAGAGGCGCGAATGAGGAGGATACGCGATGCTCGATACAACCGTGACAACCCGCACGCAGCAGGTGCTGGACACATTGAACGCCGCTTTTGCGGATGGCGATGTTGACCGAATCAAGGAACAGTTCGCCACTGACAGCTACTGGCGCGACCTGGTGGCCTTCACCTGGAACCTGAAGACAGCGGAAGGCCCGGAAGAGATCGGCCAGATGCTGGACAGCCAGCTGGCATCGGTGAAGCCCCGGAACTTCAGCCTGCAAGACGGCGAGACACCGACCGAGGAAGACGGCGTTACCACCGCCTGGATCACCTTCGAGACCGAGGTCGGGCGCGGCTGGGGGCTGATGCGCCTGAAAGACGACCGGATCTGGACGTTTCTGACCGCGTTGCAGGAACTCAAGGGCCATGAAGAACAGCGTGGCACACGCCGTCCGATGGGGGCGCAACATGGTGCCGGCAAGAACCGGACCACCTGGAAGGAAGAGCGCGAGGCCGAAACCGCGAAGCTGGGATATGACGCGCAGCCCTATACCGTCATCGTCGGTGGCGGTCAGGGCGGTATCGCGCTGGGTGCGCGCCTGCGTCAGCTTGGCGTGCCGACCATCGTTCTGGACAAGCATGACCGTCCGGGCGACCAATGGCGCAAACGCTACAAATCGCTCTGCCTGCATGATCCGGTCTGGTACGACCATCTTCCTTACATGAAATTCCCCGACAACTGGCCGGTCTTCACGCCCAAAGACAAGGTCGGCGACTGGCTGGAAATGTACACCAAGGTGATGGAGCTCAACTACTGGTCCCGGTCCGAAGTCATCAAGGCCGGCTTTGACGAGGCCGCGAACCAATGGACCGTCGAGGTCAACCGCGACGGCGAAACCGTCATCCTGAAGCCCACGCAACTGGTGCTGGCAACTGGCATGTCGGGCAAGCCGCATATGCCCGAGTTTCCCGGCATGGACGACTTCAAGGGCACGATCCAGCATTCGTCGCAACATGACGGGCCGGACGCCTGGACCGGCAAGAAGGTTGTCGTGGTCGGGTCGAACAATTCGGCACATGACATCTGTGCCGCCCTTTGGGAACACGATGTCGATGTGACAATGGTGCAGCGGTCCTCCACACATATCGTCCGGTCCGATACGCTGATGGATATCGGCATGGGCGCGCTGTATTCCGAAGAGGCCGTCGCCAATGGCATGACGACGGAAAAGGCGGACATGATCTTTGCCTCGCTTCCCTACCGCATCCTGCACGAGTTCCAGATCCCGCTTTACGAACAGATGCGCGAACGCGATGCCGAATTCTATTCCGGGCTGGAAAAGGCCGGTTTTGAACTGGACTGGGGGGATGACGATTCTGGCCTGTTCATGAAGTACCTGCGCCGCGGTTCCGGCTATTACATCGACGTGGGTGCAAGCCAGTTGATCATCGACGGCGAGGTCAAGCTGGTCAAAGGCCAGGTCGATCATTTCGAGGCCGATGCCGTCGTGCTGTCAGATGGCACGCGGCTTGAGGCCGATCTCGTGGTGATGGCCACCGGCTATGGGTCGATGAACGGTTGGGCCGCGGATCTGATCAGCCAGGAGGTCGCGGACAAGATCGGCAAGGTCTGGGGGCTTGGCTCGGACACTACCAAGGATCCCGGACCCTGGGAAGGCGAGCAGCGCAACATGTGGAAGCCCACGCAGCAGCAGAACCTGTGGATGCACGGGGGCAACCTGCACCAGTCCCGGCACTATTCGCTGTATCTGGCCCTGCAATTGAAGGCGCGGTTTGAAGGGCTGGAAACACCTGTCTACGGCCTTCAAAAGGTGCACCACTTGCACTGACACTGACTCTGCCCCGGACTGGCGTCCGGGGCAGAGTCCCATTCCCGCGACGCGCGCGTGTCACACGTCCTGAATGCTGCATGAAGCCGCCCCGCAAGCGGGATGCGTCTCAGATGTCTTGCGGGCCCTTATTTTGGCATCGGCCATCTGCGAGTCACAGTTCTTCCGACAAACCACCCAACGGTACAAGCTCAATCAAGGTCACGAAGGGTCTGTCAAACTGGGACAGGCCTTTCCGACCCCGACAGAGATTTCGAAAAATATGCTGCGTCGCAGCGATTAGATCTTGAAATGCTGCGTCGCAGCATTCATATGGGTTGCAGAGATGCACAGCGGGAAGGTTCCCGCCAAGCCAAAGGAATTAGACATGACCAAGACAAATGATGTGACCGCGATGTTCAAAGACGCAATGGCCGCCTTCCCGATCGACGCTTCCGCAGCCGAGGGCGCATTCAAATCGACAGCTGACCTGAACGAAAAGATCAGCACCGTTGCCCTGACCGCCGTCGAAGAGTCGACAGCGCTGTCCACAAAGTGGACCCAGGACACACTGAAAGGCATGTCGGACGTTTCGAAAGCCAAAGCTCAGCCTACAGATTACGCTCAGGCGATGACCGATTTCGTGTCCAACTACTCCAAAGCCGCGACAGAGCACATGACAGCCTTCGCCGAAATCGCGAAGAAAGCTCAGGCTGACACGCTGGAACTGATGACGGCTGCCGGCAAGACATTCAGCGAAGACGCAACTTCGGCTGTAAAGTCGGCGACTGCTGCGAAGTAAGGTGACTATTCCAAGCGTTGTTTTCTCTGAAAGCGCGCTTGGCAAAGGCAGGTCCCACAAGGGCCTGCCATTTTTGCATTTAAGTTGCTGCATTGGGCAAGAGCAGTCCCGCGCCGCCGGGTACAACCTGTTGCGACGCGGTATCTCGGGCGCAAATCCCGATGCACCCCCCTAGCGGGAGATTTCCCGCCAAACAAAGGAACCTCAGTATGAGCAAGACACCTGACATGTCCGCGATCATTAAGGACGCAATGGCGACGTTTCCTTTCGGCGTGACCTCTCTCACGGGCGCGTTTCAGTCCACCGCCGATCTGAACGAAAAAATCAATGCTGTGGCGCTGGATGCAGCGTCGAAGTCGATTGATGTTTCGACACAGTGGAGCAAGGACGCGCTGGCAGGGCTGTCGGATATGTCCGCGGCCAAATCGCAACCGACAGATTATGCCCGCGCGATGTCGGTTTTCGCATCCAGCTATTCCAAGGCGGCGACCGCGCATATGATGACATTCGCCGAGATCGCCAAGAAAGCGCAAAGCGATGCGTTCGGACTGATGACAAACGCTGGCGAGAACCTGACCAAAGCCGCCCCCGCTGCGACAAAACCGTCCGGTCAAAAAGCAGCCAAGCCCGCAAAAGCGACTGGCAAGCCGGTGACTGCCACTGCCAAGCCCGCCAAAGCTGGCGTCAAATCCGTCAAGAACGCGGCAAAGCCTGCCGTGAACACATCGGCCAAAGGGGATGCTTCGGCGGAAAAAACCGCGCCCAAGGCCACTGCTGCGGCTGCCAAGCCCGCCGAAAAGCCTGCGGCCTCGACCGTGAGTGCAAGCAAAAAAACCGCGACTTCGGCCGCAAAGCCCGCGCCCAAGCCAGCCTCATCCGCAGCCAGGTCGACCGAAAAGACCGCAGCGCCCGACGTGAACGCTGCCGACAAAACCGCTGTGCGAGCTGGCAAGCCCACCGAAAAGCCTGCCATGAGTACAGCGGCCAAGACGCCCGCTGAACCGGCGGCCAAGCCTGCGCCCAAGACCGCTGCCGCCACCGCCCCGGCAAAAACCACGACGCGCACCGCACCTGCCAAAACGGCAGAGCCGAAATCCGCCTCTGCGTCCAATTCGGCAAGCACGGCCAAATCTGCGGCAGCAAAGACAACAGGCCCTTCAAAATAAGCGAACGCCGGCTCTGGTCGCGCAGCGCTTCAAAAGGCAGGCCCACCAAGGGCCTGTCTTACTGCTTGGTGCAGGGCAAGACGTGTTCGACCTGCACATTTCACTGCGTGAACGCATGAATTTCCGACACTTCACGGCGTTCGTGACACGTCTGCCGCGCGTGTTAAATTAGTTCGAACAGGCAGCGCGAAGGGAACGCCCGACATCCGCCTGCGACTGCCGGCTTGTCCGCCCGATGCCTTGCAGACCGTTTTGGCAGGCATGCTCATCCGCGCCAGCGCCGCGTTGCTGGCCATATTGAAGAATGAACACTCTTCCTGACGCCATGCGATCGCACGCGTTTGAAGACAACGACAAAACCAAATCATGGGCCCAACGTTCTTAACCACCATCGGGAACTCAGCTTGTTCCTCTTTGACTTGATTATGAACGCAGATTAACATGGGTTTAACGATCAGGCATCCAAGGATACGGCAATGGCCACGACATTTACTGTTTTTTCGTTGGGTCTGACGCCAATTTGGGATCCGGTGGAAGGCAACAACTTGCTTTCCACAACTGCGGTGAACCTTGCCTTGGGCACCTACGGTTCCGCTGCAAACCCGCTTTCTTTCGATCGCCATGAGTTTTCGCCTGCGGGCAATGGCTTCAGCGGCGGCACCGCAGGAGCTTACGACACTGACAACAATGTTTCCAATGATCAGTTCAGTATCGATGGCGGGGCCCCGCAAACGCATGATGCAACCATGCTGTTTAACGCGACCATCACCTATGTGGACGGGACGACGGCCGACATTTCTGCGGTCCTCTTTCAAGACACGCTGGGCAACACATACTGGGCACCGGAAACGTCGGCCAACGCAGATCAGGCTGCAATCAATGCGCAACCGATACAATCCTTGGAACTGCTGTCACCCATCTACGCAAATGGCTCGACCAATGAAGCATATAACCTAGCTGCGGATCGGCAAGACACGTTGCCACTTTGTTTCTCAAAAGGTGCGCTTGTCGGCTGTCCGTGTGGAGAACGTCCCGTAGAAAGCCTTGCGGCAGGCGATCTGGTCTTGACGCGGGATCACGGTGCGGTGCCAATCCGCTGGATCGGCCACCGCAAGTTG
This sequence comes from Primorskyibacter flagellatus, assembly GCF_048268605.1. Classification (NCBI taxonomy): domain Bacteria; kingdom Pseudomonadati; phylum Pseudomonadota; class Alphaproteobacteria; order Rhodobacterales; family Roseobacteraceae; genus Primorskyibacter; species Primorskyibacter flagellatus. Next base: position 97,240 of record NZ_JBLWVF010000011.1, on the reverse strand, counting down.
AGCAAGACCGAACTCGACGCAAACCCGAAGCTGCGCCCGGTACGTATTCTGGCTGGCACGCTTGGTGATGGGCTTCCGACGCGCGATCTTGTCGTCTCGCGCCAGCATAGGGTGCTGGTGCAATCGAAAATTGCGAAACGGATGTTCGGCGCTGCCGAGGTGTTGATCCCGGCCATCAAGCTGACCGAGTTGCCCGGAATATTCATCGACGATGCTTTTGATGTTGTAGAATACTATCATATTCTCCTCGATGCTCACGAAATCCTCCATGTGGAAGGAACCGGGGCCGAAAGCCTGCTCACGGGACCGGAAGCGTTGAAATCAGTCGGTCCCGACGCGCGAGAAGAAATCCTGACGATCCTTCCGCAAATCGCAGATTTGAAGTATATCCCCAAATCTGCCCGCCTCATCCCGTCCGCTCCGCAGCAAAAAAAGCTGATCGCGAGGCATCTTAAAAACAAGAAAGACCTGTTGAACAGGTCCCTTTGACGCATCGCCTCACCCCACGGGCATCTTCACAACTCGCGATGAACCTAAACGACTGGCCCTGGCTGGGTGCTACGGTGCACCTGCCCTGCCGGGCCAATAGCGTTTCGCACGTCCGCATATCGTCCGTGATTTGCATCAGTTGAACACAGGACCACCCTGCCCAGCGCGCAGTCTGGTAGGGACGACCGGTTAATCCACAACTTATTGCGTGTGTCACGAATATTTAGCTTTACAGCCAGAAGCACAGCCCTCACCATATGTTGTAAGGGTTACGGGATTTCCCCCTCACCCTAGAGCAGGCACCAAGCGCTAGGGGCCGCCGCCCGGCACCCGCGCTACAACAAAATGAGGTGGCGCCATGGCACTGTCCGAACAATATCTCGAAGAAGACCTTCACCCGATCGACATCGTCGAACATCTGGCCGAGAACCACGAGTGGGATTTCGACCGCGTCGGTGACGATCAAATCGCGATGGCCGTTGTTGGGCAATGGCGCACCTATTCGATCACCCTGGCCTGGTCGGCCTATGACGAAACCCTGCGGATGATCTGCACCTTCGACATGGACCCGCCGCCCGAAAAGATGCCCGCGCTGCACGAAGGCCTCAACCTGGTGAATGACCAATGCTGGGCAGGCGCGTTCAGCTACTGGGCAGAGCCAAAGCTGATGGTCTATCGCTACGGGTTGATCCTTGCAGGCGGTCAGGTCGCCAGCCCCGATCAGATCGATACGATGATCACCGCCGCCGTGCTGAGTGCTGAACGCTATTACCCCGCGTTCCAACTGATGGTCTGGGGCGATCAATCCCCGAAAGACGCGCTTCAGGTCGCCATTGCAGAGGCTTACGGTCGCGCGTAACACTATCCCCCGTTAAGGAAATTTCCGACGGGGGAACTGCGATGAACATGACGGAACTTGCAAATCGGGGCCTTGTGCTTCTGGGCTGCGGCAAGATGGGGTCGGCCATGCTCGAAGGCTGGCTGAAAGGCGGACTGCCCGCCGGTTCCGTCTGGGTCAACGATCCCAACCCCTCGGACTGGCTGACCGCGCAGGGCGTGAACCTGAACGCCACCCTGCCCGAAGATCCCGCCATCGTGCTGATCGCCGTGAAACCCCAGATGATGCAGGACGCGCTGCCGACGCTGAAAAGCTATGGCAATGGCAGCACCCTGTTCCTGTCGGTTGCGGCGGGCATCGGCATCGCCACCTATGCCTCGCTTCTGGGCGACAAGACCCCGATCATCCGCGCCATGCCCAACACCCCCGCCGCCGTGGGCCGTGGCATCACCGCTCTGATCGCCAACAGCATCGCGTCAGAAGAACAGATGGCGATGGCCGAAGATCTGTTGCAAGCCGTGGGCCAGACCGTCCGGCTGGACGCAGAGGCGCAGATGGATGCCGTCACCGGCGTCAGCGGCTCTGGCCCGGCTTACGTCTTTCACATGATCGAATGTCTGGCGGCGGCGGGCGAGGCGCAGGGGCTGGCCCCCGATCTGGCCATGACGCTCGCCAAAGCCACCGTCGCAGGCGCAGGTGCCCTGGCCGAAGCCGCTGATGAAACGCCCGCGCAGCTGCGCAAGAACGTCACCTCGCCCAATGGCACCACGCAGGCCGGGCTTGAGGTGCTGATGGACACGACCAAAGGCCTGCCCCCGCTGATGAAAGACACCGTGGCCGCAGCCGCCGATCGCTCAAGGGCGCTTGCCAATGGCTGAGGTTACAATCGACGATTTCCTGAAACTCGATATCCGCGTCGGCACCGTCACCCGCGCGGAACCTTTCCCCGAGGCGCGGCGGCCTGCCATCAAGCTGTGGATCGATTTCGGCGCAGAGATCGGGCAGAAGAAATGCTCGGCCCAGATCACCCAGCATTATGACCCCGAGGGCATCATCGGCCAACAGGTGCTGGCCGTGGTCAATTTCCCGCCGCGCCAGATCGGGCCATTCATGTCGGAATGTCTGACCCTTGGCCTGTCCGATGAAAACGGCGATATCGTACTGATCGGACCCAAAAGCCCGGTGCCCGATGGCGGCAGGATGCACTGACGCGCTAGCTGCCTGCGCGGTCGCCCACCGCCTCGCGCCAGTGGCGGCGGCACAGCGAGACATAGGCCTCGTTCCCGCCGATCTGCACCTGCGCGCCGTCGCGCAGCACCCGGCCATCCTGATCCTGCCGGACCACCATCGTGGCCTTGCGCCCGCAATGGCAAATGGTACGCACCTCGCGCAGCACGTCAGCCAGCGCCAACAGAGTGGCCGATCCGGGGAACAGCTCGCCCCGGAAATCGACGCGCAGCCCGTAGCACATCACCGGCAGTTTCAGATCATCGGCCACTCGGGCCAGTTGCCAGACCTGTTCGGGGTCCAGAAACTGCGCCTCGTCAACAAAGACGCAGGCAATCCGCCCGCTGTCCAGTTTCTCGGAAATCCGGGCATATAGATCATCGCCCGCGACAAACGTGTCGGCTTCCGACGAAATCCCGATGCGCGACCCGATCCGCGCGGCCCCTGCGCGCTGATCCACCTGTGCGGTCAGCAGATAGGTATCCATCCCGCGTTCGCGGTAGTTATATGACGCCTGCAACAGCAAGGTCGACTTGCCGGCATTCATCGTGGAATAGTGGAAATACAGCTTTGCCATGTCACACGATATGCCGCAGCCGCGCGCGCCCCTCAAGCCGGATCGGCGCGAGACAACGGATAAAACGCGACGGCAAGCCCATGCAGGCAGGAAGGGGGCTCACACCGACATGATGCTTGCCGTCGCAAAACATTTAACCATCCCCGGCACAGGTGACCAAGGAATACACGCCCCGTCAGGTTCGGCCAACTGGCCAGGACCGACAAGTCCCCTTTCAAACCACACCGCAAAGCGGCAACTCTTTACAAGACCCTCTGTATCGTGGGCTTGCTTTATAAATGACATTTCCATTCTATACGATTAAGGGGAACCGCGGGTTGAATTTCCCGTGACGACTGGCAGATGAGGAATGCGGATGAACACCATCGGGAGTTACCTGAAAAAACACACCGAGGCGCTGGTGAAAGATGTAGGCATCGAGCCCGCCTGCGACATCACCGGCAAATCCAAGGCAACGCTCGGCCGGTATTATTCAGACCACGAGGAACATGCAGACCGGTTCATGCCGATTGACGCGGTCGCCCGGCTGGAAGGGGCTGCCAGCTATCCGCATGTCACCGCCGCGCTGTCGGAACTGCGCGGGTTGACCATTTCTCTGGACGACCGCCGCAGCAACTCTGACAGCCCCGGCGGGGTCAATACCGATGTCATCAAGCTTAGCCAGCGATTCGCCATGCTGATGGCCGAATACCAGATTTCCATTCAGGATGGCGTCATCACGGTGAACGAGGCCAAGCGGATGCTCAAGGAAACCCTCACCCTGCAACAAGTTCTGATCGACATGAAGCTGCATCTGGAGGACGAAACTGTCTGAAGCGCCCCCCGCTGAACGTCGCCCCCTTATCGAGGCCGAACGCTATGTGCCGGATCTTCTCCAGAAGTTCCTGTGCGATCTCGAAACCACAACCCACTCCACGCAAGTCTGGCAACTGATCGTCGGGCTGGGGCGGGACCTGCGCCTGCCCTTTGTCGACTTCTTCTCTACCAGCGGCTACACTGACTGGAAAAAGACGTTGTTTATCCGCACGTCCTACGACTCCAGGTGGATGCAGGAACTCAAGCTGGACCCGGACAATGATCGCTGGTCGTATTTCCGCAGCCACGCGATGCACTGCCTGACGCCAATCACCATCGGGCTGGAATTTGTCGAGGAATATCACCACATCCCCGCCACCCGTGTGAACCTTCTGCGCGAGGCCGCAAAGCGCGGGATGCGGGCCGGATTTTCAATCCCCCTGCGCCAGCATGCGCCACCGCAATCCGGGTTGCTGACCTTTGCCGGCGATCATTCGCGGCGCGAGATGATCGCGATCGTCAAGGCACATGGCTGGACATTGCATGCCGCCGCGCTGGCCGGCCATCAGCGCTATATCTACCACTTCGCACAGGAATTCACCAACCGAAACCAGATTACCGACAAGCAGCAAGAGCTGCTGCGCCTGATCGGTCTGGGCAACAAAGACAAAGCCATCGCGCAGAAACTGGGCATTTCTGTCTCTGCCGTGCGTCAACGGATGAATGCCCTGATGCAACGCACTGGCGCCGCCAGCCGCCCAGAGCTTGCAGCGCTTGCCATGAGCATCGGCATCCTGCCCGACCCGCTGCACCGCGCCGATGACGGCCCGTTCCCGGCGCTGATCGAAATGGACGAAGGCGGCAGCCGGACCCATCTGTGGCATACGGGCGCGGGCCTCAGGCGATGACCCCCCTGCGGCACCGGATCACCTCACGCCCCACGTCGGATCAACCCCGTCAAATCACTGGAAATGCCCGGCACCAAAGGCTAAAAGTGCTCTCATGCTGACCCTGCTGACATTCGGTGAGAAAACCTCGCGCCCGCCCCTCCTGATCGTGCATGGCCTGTTCGGGTCTGGCCGCAACTGGTCGGTGATCGCCCGTCGTCTGGCTGACAGCCGTCAGGTCATCGCCGTCGACATGCGCAATCACGGCGACAGCTTCTGGTCGGACAGGCATGGTTATCCCGACATGGCCGAGGATCTGGCGCAGGTGATCCGCACGCTGGACGCCCCCGCCGACGTGATCGGCCATTCAATGGGCGGCAAGGCTGCGATGACGCTGGCACTTCAGGAGCCGGACCTGCTGCACCGTCTGCTGGTCGCCGACATTGCGCCGGTCACCTACGGCCACACGCAGGCCCAGTTCATCGAGGCCATGCGCAGTGTTGACCTCGGCACGGTCGAGAAACGCTCTGACGCGTCCGAACAACTGGCCCGCACGGTCGAGGACAAGACCTTGCAGGCCTTCTTCACCCAGTCGCTCGACGTCAAGGAACGCCGATGGAAGCTGAACCTTGACGCGCTGGACGCCGAAATGCCCAAAGTCCTCGGCTTTCCCGAGATGAGTGGAAATTTCGACAAGCCGACGCTGTTTCTGTCCGGCAGCGACAGCGATTACGTCCTGCCCGAACATCGCAGCACGATCCGCGACCTGTTTCCCAAGGCACGGTTCGCCAAGGTCACCGGGGCGGGGCATTGGCTGCACGCTGAAAAACCGCGTGAATTCGAGGCGTCGGCCCGCGCGTTCTTCGACTCGTAATGCCGGCCTGAGCTGAACAGAAACGACAGATTCGAAAAAGCTGAATTTGCGGACAACACGGCGAACTAAGCCTCCAGCACCCGCAAGTCCCCCTCCAGCCAAGGCAATTGGCGCAGCGCCGGCTCGATCACCATATCGGTCAGCAGCATCCGCATGGTCTGTGCCACGTCGCGCGGCACCTGATCGGCCCAATCGGTCCCCGCAAACAGCGAGATCCGGCGCGAGAACGGCTCGAAAGGCACCGGATGGGCCTCGATCTCGGCGTGAAACCGGGCCGCCCGCATATAGCCCAGCGGTGTCGTCACGGCCCAGCCCACACCGCGCGCCACCAGCGCCATCAATGACAGATGCGGCCCGATCTCGAACCTCGAAGGCCAGTTCAGCCCCTGCCGCGCCAGATGCGATTCGATCTGCCGCCCGATCAGTTGCGCGCGGTCATGGCGCAGGAAGGGCCGCGCGTTCATCACAGCATCAGGCGCACCCGATCCGCGCGGCGCAACCAATATGTAAGGATCTCGTACCAAAGGATATTCCGCCACACCCTCCAACGGATCTCCGGCGCTGGCCGCCACCGCGACATGCAGTTTCCGGTCCACCAAGGCGGCGCTGATTTCGTGACTGGGGGCCGAGATCAGCTTGAACTGGCACCGCGTCATGCTGTCGGCAAGGATCGTCACCAGCCGCGGCGTCAGATCATTGTCGAAATCGTCAATCATCCCCAGATTCAGCGTGCTCAGATGGGTGAGGTCCATCACCCGCAATTCGCTCTGCGCCAGACGCAACTGGCTTAGAACCGATTGTGTGCGTTGCAAGAAACTCCGCCCCGCCGCTGTCAGCTGCATCGGCCTGCGCCGGTGGTCCAGAAGATCAACATCCAGCGCCGTTTCCAGATTGCGCATCTGCTGGCTGACAGCCGGCTGGCTCAGCCCGGTCCGCTCTGACGCCAGCGCCACCGATCCCGTCGCCGCCAGCGCCTCGAACACTTCCAGACCCTTCACGGTTACACCACTTATCACCGGTTTGCCCCCGCAGACAGTTTCATCTTTTCTGAAACTAACCCGCCCCCCCGTCAAGCCACCAATCGCGCCCCGAGCGCGGACAAACACGCCCGGTCGTCACGCGGCAGCCTCGTTAATACAGGGAAAACCACGCACCTGACAGCTCAGGCACGGGGACAGTCAGCTCAGGCACGGGGACAGTCAGCGCCGGGAACAGCGCCTGCCTCTACCGGCAAAGACGCTCTGCGTTCCCCGCAAAGGCCTTGTACTTCTTCCAGAAAACCTCGTGGTTCAGCCGGTCGGACTGGCGGATTTCCTGCGCCTGATGCGGGTCGGAAAAGAACCGTGCGGCCATGCGTTGATCGCCGCCGTCAAGCGTCTGGTTGGCCACGGTCTGGATGCAGCCACATAGCTGCGGGTTACGCGCCTTGCGATCAGAGGCCATGCACGCCTTGCTGATCGGTCCGGTTGACAGGCGCATTACCGCGCCCCCGGATTTCACGACAGTCCGGTTGCCGCCGCCGCAGCTTGCCAGTACAGATACCAGCACAAACATAATGACTAAACGCATTTCACTGCTCCGCTTGTGCCGGGATAGCGGAGGTTGTCCTCTCTTGTCCGACACTGATTGCCTCTGAATCCATCCTGTCCGAATTATGGACAGATTTCAATTCACAACATCAGCGCCGCGCCGAAACAGCCCGTGTTTCTGTCAGCCGGTGATCTCGAATCCCGAAATATCCGGCGAGGCGGGCAGTTTCTCGACCTCAATGTCGCGCACCGCCGCCGCACCGGGGCCGTCGCGCAGCCGGTCCAGCATTTCCTCTACCGCGTCCTCCGGTCCGATGAACATCGCGGAAACCGATCCGTCATCGTTGTTCCTGACCCAACCGTGCAGATCGCGCTTTCGCGCCTCTGCCTGCGTCCAGGTGCGAAACGCGACGCCCTGCACCTGCCCCATCACCCGCGCCTTTCTTGCAATTTTCCGTGTCATGGCGATCTCCTCTTCTGCCATAGAGTCAAACTGGCGCGCGCGCTGCCCATATCAAGTGTTTCCGCCGCATCGTGCCACCTTGACCGTTGTCGCAATCCGCATCATATCGGCTTGCATGACAAAGCTCTCGCATATCCGCAATTTCTCGATCGTTGCCCATATCGACCACGGGAAATCCACCCTGGCCGACCGGCTGATCCAGTCCACGAACACCGTCTCGGCGCGCGAGATGAAAGAGCAATTGCTCGACGCGATGGATATCGAACGCGAACGCGGCATCACCATCAAGGCCAACACCGTCCGGATCGAGTATATCGCGGACGATGGCGAGACTTATATCCTCAACCTGATCGACACCCCCGGCCATGTCGACTTTGCCTATGAGGTCTCCCGCTCCATGCGCGCGGTCGAAGGATCGCTGCTGGTCGTGGATGCCACTCAGGGCGTCGAGGCGCAGACATTGGCCAATGTCTACACCGCCATCGACGCCGACCACGAGATTGTCCCGGTCCTCAACAAGATCGACCTGCCCGCTGCCGAACCCGAGCGCGTTGCCGAGCAGATCGAGGATGTCATTGGCATCGACGCGTCCGATGCCTGCCTGATTTCCGCCAAAAGCGGCATCGGCATCCCGTCGGTGCTGGAGGCGATCGTCAAACGCCTGCCCCCGCCCCATGAGGGCGATCCCGACAAGCCGCTGAAAGCAATGCTGGTCGATTCCAAATACGATCCCTATCTTGGCGTCGTCGTCATTGTCCGCGTCATCGACGGCGTGCTGAAAAAAGGCCAGCGCATCAAGATGATGCGCACGGGCGGCACCTATGACATCGACCGGATCGGCGTCTACCGGCCCGCCATGCAAGCCGTCACGGAACTCGGCCCCGGCGAGATCGGCTATATCACCGCCCAGATCAAGCAGGTCCGCGACACCCGCGTCGGTGACACGATCACCACCGAAAAGAAGGGCTGCGAAACCGCCCTGCCCGGCTTCAAACCCTCGATTCCGGTCGTCTTCTGCGGACTTTTCCCCGTCGACGCCGCCGATTTCGAGGATATGCGCGACGCCATCGAAAAACTCGCCCTGAATGACGCGTCCTTCACGTCGGAAATGGAAACCTCTGCCGCGCTTGGCTTTGGCTTCCGCTGCGGTTTCCTCGGCCTGCTGCATCTGGAGGTCATCCGCGACCGTCTGGAACGCGAATACAATATCGACCTCATCACCACCGCGCCCTCGGTGATCTACAAGATCTTCATGCGCGACGGGACAGAGATTGAACTGCACAATCCCGCCGACATGCCCGACCCATCGACCATCGACCATATCCAGGAACCGCGCATCAAGGCGACCATCCTCGTGCCGGACGACTATCTCGGCGATGTGTTGAAGCTCTGCCAGGACCGTCGCGGCATACAGCTGGACCTGACCTATGCGGGCTCCCGCGCCATGGTCGTCTATGACCTGCCGCTCAACGAAGTGGTGTTCGATTTCTACGACCGCCTGAAATCGGTCACCAAGGGCTATGCCAGCTTTGACTATCAGATGCTGGGCTACCGCGAGGATGCCCTCGTCAAAATGCAAATCCTGGTGAATGACGAACCCGTCGATGCGCTGTCCACCATGGTTCACCGCGACCGGGCCGAAATGCGTGGCCGGGCCATGTGCGAAAAGCTGAAAGACCTGATCCCGCGCCACATGTTCAAGATCCCGATTCAGGCGGCCATCGGCGGCAAGGTCATCGCCCGCGAAACCCTCGCAGCGCTGCGCAAGGACGTGACCGCGAAATGCTATGGCGGCGATGCCACGCGGAAAAAGAAGCTGCTGGAAAAGCAGAAGGCCGGCAAGAAGAAGATGCGCCAGTTCGGCAAGGTCGACATCCCGCAAGAGGCCTTTATCTCTGCCCTCAAGATGGACGGCTAAGCCACCACGCCCGCACATCAACGTGATCGCATGCCCCCTGCACGGGTCCGCACCACTCCGCTAGAGTGCGCCGAAACGCCCATGCAGGAGGCACATATGCGCCCGATTCTGACCCTCGCCCTGATCCTCGCCGCCCAGAGCAGCGCGGCCGAGGTCTGCGATTTCCGCCCCAGCATCGTGGCGGGCAAGGCAGGGTCCGCCGCCCGCGACGTGGCGACCGGTGCCGCCAGTGCCGCCGCCAACCGCGTCAAGGCCGTGGGTGCCTACACGCTGGAAAACCCCGTCACCGGCGCCACCATGATCAGTTCAGGCGTCACCAGTGCCACCGCTGCGGGCACCAGCATCGCCACCGGGGCTACCGGCGCGCTTGGCACCGCGACAGCCATCGCCACCGCCCCCGTCACCATCGTGATTGCCGGGCTGACCGCCGTCGCCCTGGGCGGGTATGAAGGTGCCTGCTATTTCAAGGCAGAGCGCATCACCGACTATGACGAGATCCTCTACATCATGCAGAATCTCGCCGCCAATTCCGACCCCACGATGTTCGCGCTGATCCCGTCCGGCACCGATTATGTGACCCTTGAAGGCAAACCCGCCACCGCGGGCGAAGCCAAGATCCGCGTCGCCTCCCCCGGCGTCGGCCCGTGGATTCTCGACGTTGAAAACCTCTACATCTCGGACGGAGTCCTCATGCACCGCGACCGCCTGCGCAACACCGTCATCGGCAATGTCGGCTTGCAGGTGATGGAGACGGAACACGAGGCCGAATGAGTTCAGTCGGCGGACTTCGCGCTCGGGTGAAATGGGCAAGCCGGCATTTTCATCTACAAGTCCTCAAATCCCCCGATCCCAGAAATCCCGTTCTGCCGTGTCGCCGCTCAGCGCCTTGACGGCTTTCCAGCGGGCATAGCCTTCCTCCATCTGGCGGCGTTTCTCGGCGAGCGAGACGCTTTCCCATGTCTCCAACCGTTCGCATTGGAACATCGGGATCACGGCGGCGACGGCCTTGCCATGTTTGGTCAGCCACAGCCTGCCCCCCGAATGCCGGACCCATTCGGTCAAACGGCCAGAGTCGCGGCGGAAGGTGCTCAGCGGGGTGATGCGATATTCTGTCTTCATGGGGGAATGCTGGCACGGACAGGTTACCACGATCTGAACGCGCCGCGCGTTGCGGGCCCGCCCCGGCTGTGCCCCGCGTCCGACCCGTGTTTGCGGGTGGCACCGCGCCCCAAAGGCATTTGTACATATCGGGCGTACAAAACGCACAAAAGGCCTCAAACCATTTCCCGCACAGCCCACCCAGACACGCGCCATTTTACAGGGTCAACACCGTCGGCCCGCCGTGAATTGCAGCAGCGAAAACCACCTTTCCGCCGGGTTCCACCGCATTCGCACGACAAAATTGACGCAACGTTATCGCTGAAACAATCTGTAATTTTCCCGCAAATTTGACGGTCGCGTTAACAGGTGTTTACCGTCCAATAGTCCGGAATTCCGCAAGGTGAGGCAAAATTAATATATATTTCAACGTGTTATAATTATTTCCGTGAAGCCCTGACACGCCCGCCAGACAGCCCCTGCACGGCTGTACCGGAACGCTTCGCGAATGGGCGATTTACAGAACGACGAATCGCGCTTTACAAAGTGTGGCATGCTATTCGTCGAGTCACCTGCAAGGGGTCGCGCCAAGCGCACCGGTTCGGATCACAGGCAAATCGCCTTTGTTCCGACGACTGGTGGCGGATCGCAAGCACGGCAAAGAGCCTCAAGCTCTGCCAAAACCGGGGAACCTGTTGAATGCCCCTAAAAAACGACCAACATGGAGTAACTGAATGACGCCCAAATTTTATCCATTGGCTGCGATTGCCATGCTTGCCGCCGGCGGTGCCGCTGCGGGCACGCTTGATGATGTAAAAGCCGCCGGCAAACTGAAATGCGGTGTAAGCCAGGGTCTGCCCGGCTTCTCCACCCCTGATGACAGTGGTAAATGGACCGGACTGGATGTTGACTATTGCCGCGCCGTGGCAGCAACCGTTCTGGACGATCCCGAAGCCGTCGAATTCGTGTCACTGTCGGCCAAGGACCGCTTTACCGCGCTGTCCTCGGGCGAGATCGACATCCTGTCGCGCAACACCACCTGGACGATTACCCGCGACACCGATCTGGGGATCACCTTCACCGGCATCAGCTATTACGATGGTCAGGGCATGTTGGTGCCCGCAAGTCTTGGCGTAACATCGGCGCTGGAACTTGATGGCGCGACGATCTGCACCAATACCGGCACCACGACCGAGCTGAACATCACCGATTACTTCAAGCAGCATGACATGACCTTCGAACTGGTTGCCCTTGAAAATTCGGACGAGGTTGTCGCCGCCTATGGCGCGGGCCGCTGCGATGTCTTCACCACCGACCGGTCCGGGGTTGCCGCCGAACGCCTGAAGCTGGCGGATCCGGATGCGCATGTCGTTCTGCCCGAAACCATCTCGAAAGAGCCGCTTGGGCCATCGGTTCGCGCCGATGACAAAGAGTGGGAGCGCGTGTCGCGCTGGGTTCTGAACGCGCTGATCGAAGCTGAAGAATACGGCATCACCTCGGAAAATGTCGATGAGATGATGAGCTCCAACAACCCGTCCGTTCAGCGTATCCTGGGCGCGGGCGACAATGATTACGGTGCTGCGATGGGTCTGACCAAGGATTGGGCCGCACGCGCGATCAAGGCCGTTGGCAATTACGGCGAGATCTATGATCGCAACGTCGGTCCCGACACCCCGCTCAAGCTGGATCGCGGCGTCAACAACCTGTGGAACAACGGCGGCTTCATGTACGCCCCGCCGATCCGCTAACTACGTGATCGTGTAAAATTGAAAGGGACGGGTTAACCCCGTCCCTTTCCCAAAAAAACAAAAAATATATTCGACGGGGAACCAACATGAGCTCCATCAGTGACAGCGATGACGCCGTCCGGAGCGAGCGTAGCGGTCTGGCCGCGCTTGTCTTCGACGCCAAGGCCCGATCGCTCTTCTTTCAGGTCATTCTGGCCGTTCTGATAATTATCGCTGCCAGCATTGCCGTGCGCAACGCCGGTGCAAACCTGGCAGAACAGGGCCGCGAATTCGGTTTCGACTTTTTCGACCGCCCTTCCGATATTCAAATTCTCACCACTTTCGGCACATGGCTTCTGGACTACGAGCCCGGTCAGGGCACCGTCTGGGACGTGTTCCTTCTGTCGATCGCCAACACCCTGATCATCTCTGTCGCGGGCGTCATCTTTGCGACGCTCTGGGGCTTTCTGCTGGGGATCTTCCGGCTGTCCCATAACTTCGTACTGAATTCCTTCGCCACGATCTATATCGAGCTTCTGCGCAACGTGCCGCTGCTGCTTCAGATCTTCTTCTGGACCGCCGTGCTGCGTCTGGTGGCCCCCGGTCCGCGCGAAGAAGGGTGGTTGATACCCGGACTGCTCAACTTCAATTCCAAGGGCATCTACGGCCCTTATCCGCTGGTTGAAGAGGGGTTCAACTACACGCTGATCGCCTTTGTTATCGCCTGTGTCGCGGCCTGGGGCTTTGCCCGGTGGGCCAGGCGCAATCAGGACCGCACCGGCAAGCAAAGCCCGGTCGGCCTTGTCACCGTTGCGCTGCTGATTGGCCTGCCGACGCTGGTCTTTCTTGTGACCGGCCGCCCGATGGGCATCGAATGGCCCAACTTCGTGACAGAGGGGCCGATCCTGCGGCGCGGTTTCGAGAACGGCATCGGCAGCTATATCGCGCCGGAATTCTTTGCGCTCTTCCTGGCGCTTACGACCTACACCGCCGCCTTCATCGCTGAAATCGTCCGCGCGGGCATTCAGGCCGTCCCCAAGGGTCAGTCCGAGGCCGCAGGCGCGCTTGGGCTGCCTCCGGGCCTTGCCATGCGCAAGGTGATCCTGCCGCAAGCGTTCCGGGTGATCATCCCGCCGCTGACCTCGCAATACCTGAACCTGACGAAAAACTCGTCGCTCGCCGCCGCCATCGGCTATCCCGAACTGGTCGCCGTCTTCGCGGGCACCACGCTGAATCAGGTGGGTCGCGCGATCGAGATCATTGCAATCGTGATCCTTGTCTACCTGACGATCTCGTTGCTGACATCGGCCTTCATGAACTGGTTCAACAACCGCGTGAAGCTGGTAGAGCGGTAGGGAGAGCCACATGACAACGCACCATAACGCCGCTTTCGTCCGCACCGAAGATGCCCCCCTGATGGAGGCCCCTTCCTCCCAGATCGGGCCCCGCGCCTGGCTGTGGAAGAACATCTTCGCCTCGATGGCCGATTACGCGACACCGGGCAAGGCTGTCATATCACTGCTGATGACGGTCATCACAATCTTCACCGGCTATGCGCTGATCTGGATGATCTGGACGGTTCTGGATTTCGCGCTCTTTTCGGCCACGTTCTTCGATCCCAAAGGCCTGAAACGCGACGCCTGCCTTGACGAGGCCGGTGCCTGCTGGCCCTATGTAAAGGCCAAGTGGTATCAGTTCATGTACGGCTTCTATCCCCCGGAAGAGGTCTGGCGGGTGAATGTCTGCATGGGAATGCTGGCCATCGGCATCGCATGGCTTGTCTTCCCCCTGCCGCACCGGGGCAAGGTCGCCCTGTTCATGCTGTTTGCCTATCCGGTCATCGCCTTTGTGCTGCTGAACGGCATGCCGATCGAACATGAGGGCGACATTAGCCAGATCGTTTCCGGCGTCTGGTTTCCGCTGATCCTGGCCGGTATTGCCTTTGCGGGCTGGTGGCTGGCAAGGTCCGACCGCTACGGCGACGTCGTCAACGCAATGGCACCTGCCCTGCTGATGGCCGCCATCGTGCTGGGTATCTTCGCGGGGCTGCCGCTGGTGACGATGGCGCTGGACCTGGCGCTTGGCACAGAGGTCGTCGAGACCAACAAATGGGGTGGCCTGACCATCACACTGGTTGTGGCGATCTTCGGCATCGTGATTTCCTTGCCGGTGGGGATGCTTCTGGCACTGGGGCGTCAGTCCAACGCACCGATCATCCGCTACAGCTCGATCATCTTCATCGAGGTGGTGCGGGGCATTCCGCTGATCTCGGTGCTGTTCTTCGCCAGCGCGATGCTGCCCTACTTTCTGGAACCGGGCGTCGATTTCAACAAATTGCTGCGCGCCATGATCGGCGTGGTCCTGTTTGCCTCGGCCTATATGGCAGAGGTGATCCGCGGCGGCCTTCAGGCCATCCCGAAGGGCCAGTACGAAGGCGGCATGTCACTGGGCCTCAGCTTCTGGCAGCAGATGCGCCTGATCATCATGCCGCAAGCGCTGACCACCGTCATTCCGGGCATCGTTAACACCTTTATCGGCCTGTTCAAGGATACGACGCTGGTCCTGATCATCTCGATCTTTGACCTGCTGGGCATCCTGTCGGCCACGCTGAAAGATCCCGAATGGTCGACGCCGACCACCGCCTATACCGGCTATCTTGTCATCGCCCTGATCTACTGGATCTTCTGTTTCAGCATGTCGCGATATTCGGTTTACATGGAAAACAAACTCGACCGCTCTCACCGGTGAGGAGATAAAATATGTCTGAACAAGCAACAGCCCGCAAGGAACTCGCCGTCTCTGACGAGGTGGCGATCGACATCCGGGGAATGAACAAGTGGTACGGCACATTTCATGTGCTGCGTGACATCAACCTGACCGTTTATCAGGGCGAACGGATCGTGATTTGCGGCCCCTCCGGGTCGGGCAAATCCACGCTGATCCGCTGCATCAACGCGCTAGAAGAGCATCAGAAAGGCTCTATCGAGGTGGACGGCACCAAGCTGACCAACGATCTGAAGAATATCGACAAGATCCGGTCCGAGGTTGGCATGTGTTTTCAGCATTTCAACCTGTTTCCGCATCTGACGATCCTTGAAAACTGCACGCTGGCACCGATCTGGGTCCGCAAGGAGCCCAAGAAACAGGCCATCGAGACAGCCATGCATTTCCTTGAAAAGGTCAAGATCCCGGATCAGGCGAAGAAATACCCCGGCCAGCTTTCGGGCGGGCAGCAGCAGCGCGTCGCCATCGCACGGTCTTTGTGCATGAAACCACGGGTGATGCTGTTTGACGAACCCACCTCGGCGCTTGACCCGGAGATGATCAAAGAGGTGCTCGACACCATGATCGAACTGGCCGAAGAAGGCATGACCATGCTTTGCGTCACGCATGAGATGGGCTTTGCCCGTCAGGTTGCGAACCGGGTGATCTTTATGGACCAAGGGCAAATCGTCGAACAGAACGAGCCCGAGGCGTTTTTCAACAACCCGCAATCCGACCGGACGAAGCTGTTCCTCAGCCAGATCCTCGGACATTAAGGGCGGATCAGCCGCCAATTTCTGCGCAGTCACGCAAGGCCCATGCGATGTCGCGCTGAAGACGCGGCGGTGGGATCTGTCTGGCCGGGGTTTGTCGCGGTACATCCAGTTCAGACCCGGTGCCAAGAATAAGACGGAACTCTTGCTTCGTGTCCTGATCCAGATACGCCCAGACCTGGGGACCAATATAAAGGCTTTCTGTCCACGCGCCTTCAGCCAGGACCAGTTCGTGCCGGTCGAACAGGAAATGAATGTATTCCAACGGCGCGCAACCGTTGTCGATCGCAACTCCTTTCAGCCCGCAGAGCTTTTTGGCCGCGATGACGATTTCCTTCGTTCCAATCATCGGTTCGACTGCACTTGACTGAATCAAGATGCGATGCTGCTGGGAGACCCGAAAATCGCACCTGGGTTTCCCCCGCCCCAAAGCACCGGCAGCGATGTGGACCGGCCGGGCCTTCGGTTGCGCTGCCAGAAAACCGGCATCAAGTAAACGCCGACCAATCCAGCGGATCGGCTGCATCCCGTGATCCTTGGTCAGCACAAGGTCGTCAATCCGCAATTTGTCGGCACGTTTTTCGCCCTGCGACGTCAGAATGCGTGTTTCGCCGACAAAGCAGATCATCTGCTGGATAGGCACCGCCCCGGTCGACAGCACGCTGCTGCCGTCATTGAACCAGGTTTCCATTTCCACGTTGATCGTGGTTCCGCCGGCCGGATTTGGCGCGTAGTCGATTTCAAAATTTCTTAACGCGTAGCCGGACGGGGTCGGTACAAGGCGTGGATCGCCAACCGGAATGGTCTCGACTATCGTGATCGTTTCTCCCGAGTTCGCCGGATCGGGATAGGTTACTGTCACTGTAACGGCGTCAACATCCAAGACCGGCGGCGGCGCGCCGACTTCCGCTGTCAATTGCGATGCGTCAAGGACCTGAACGACCCCGCTATCCTTGCCGATCGCGCCGCCTGTATTGTCAAGATCGTTCAAGCCCCCGTTTCGGCCCGCTGTAAGGCTGCTGCCGGACCCGACGCCAACACCTGAAATCAACGCTCCGAAGTCATCTTCCAATGCCTGCGCCTCATCCGTGAAGTCGCCGCCGCGGTTCTGCCGCCCGTCGGACATGAACACGATGGAATTGCTCGCCTGATCACTGACACCCTGCGCTGTCCAACTGTCGTGTATTTTGGATAAGGGCGCTGCGAAATTAGTCGCGCCTCCGGGGGTCAGCGCATCTATATCGGCTTCAAATTGGACAAGCTCCTCCAACGTGTAGACCCCGACCAGCGATGCATTGCTGCCGTACTCGACCAACGTGACCGTCACCGTCGACGGGTCATAACCGTTCTCGATATAGGTCTTGAACAATTCCTTCGCCGCGTAAACCTGTGCTTCCAGAAAAGAGTCGGCGATGCCGTCGCCGTCGACGTCGGATCTCGATGATCAGCCTGCGGAGCCGGAGGTGTCGACCGCGATCGCGACATTCAGATCTGGTGAGCCTTGCGCCCCGATATTCACCGTATGGTCGATGATCAGCGTATCGAAAGAGGTATCCGGAATTGTGCTTGTCGTTGTTACGGGAACATCGCCCACCGTCGTATTGACGGTAACTACCTGATCTGCCATTTCCAAAAAACCTTGCTGGCCGCGATGTGCTAACTCACTAGTCAACAAAGGTTACGTTTGCTTTTTCCTGATCCTGAATGCGTCGAAAATCTCGCTCAAAAGCCCTGAAAAACTTAGCTAAAGTAGCAGCATGGACGGAGCGCGCGTACAGCCTGAAGTTCCAATTCAGCCATGAAGGCCGCAAGTGCCACACCGAAAAGCCCAAGGGATCGCCAATCCCGGAGAGTTTGCCAGACCTGCGCGTTTCGTCGGGTGCAGAGCGAAAGCTGCACGGTCGTGACAGCGACGCGGCACGATCCATGATCCGCAATACCCTCGGGGCCGTCGGCAGATCCGGCCAGCGCTACTGTTTGGCTTCACGTTGGGGCTGAAACCGGCATATGTTGCGTGGTGAACGGCGCAGGGCAGGACAGGATGGCACGTTTCACCTCGATCACGCTGACACTTGTCGCGTTGCTGGCCATCGGGCTTTGGCAAGGCGGGCTTTGGCCATGGGTGGCGCTAAGCTTTGTGACTGTTTTCACCTATGTGATGGACCGTCTGATCAAGCTTGACGCGTCACCCGCTCCGGGGCCGGAGTTTCCGGCTGGCGACGGACTAGCCGTGACGCTGGCTGTCGCGCATCTGGTGCTTCTGGCGGCGGGGGTCTGGACAATAGGCCGTGGACATCTGGCGGGTGCACCCGCAGCGGCGTCCTTTGTCGGGCTGGGGCTGTTCTTCGGACAGGTCAGCAACGCCAATGCCCATGAACTTATTCACAGATCAAACCGCTGGCTGCGGCGGCTTGGAGTCTCGGTCTATGTGTCACTGCTGTTCGGACATCATGCATCTGCCCATGTCAGGGTGCATCATGTGAATGTCGGAACGAATGCCGACCCCAACAGCGCCCGCGCCGGGGAAGGGTTCTACCGCTTTGCGGCGCGCGCCTGGGCTGGGTCGTTCCGCGCGGGATTGCGGGCGGAAACGGCTCTTCGGGCGCGCGCGGCTTCGCCTGCGCTGTTGCACCCCTACGCGGTCTATCTTGCTGGGGCGGGTGTCGTGATGATCGTGGCCTTTCTGCTGGCAGGCTTCGCGGGCGTCCTTGTGCTGTGCGGGCTGGCGGCCCATGCGCAGATGCAGTTGCTTCTGTCGGACTATGTGCAGCATTACGGGCTTCGGCGCCATCAACGTGCCGACGGTCGAACGGAACCTGTCGGACCGCAACATTCGTGGAACGCGCCGCAATGGTTTTCTTCGGCTCTTGTGCTGAATGCGACGCGCCATTCCGATCATCATCAGCGCCCGGCCACCCCCTATCCGGCGCTGGATTTGCGGTCCGCATCCATGCCGATCCTGCCTCGGTCATTGCCGGTCATGGCGATGCTGGCGCTTTGGCCACCGCTGTGGCGCAGGGTGATGGACCCGCAGGTCACAGCGTGGGACGCGAAAAACCGGCAGAGCGCTGCCGTCTGACTGCTTCGTGAGCGTGACAGGCTTCCCCCGGCGGACCACATCTGGCAGGGTGACTGAATGAGACGAATACAGCTTTCCCTTGTTCTGGCCCTGACGGTCTGCCCCGGCATCGCCGCGTCGCAAAGCGCAATGTCAGCCGCGGAATTCGAAAGCTATGTGCAGGGCAAGACACTGTATTTCGGCTATGCCGGCGAGGCATACGGCGTCGAGCGCTATCTGGGCAACCGTCGCGTGCAATGGTCGTTTCTGGATGGGCAATGCAAGGATGGCTTCTGGTATGAAGAGGCCGACCAGATCTGCTTTGTCTACGATGACACGCCCGACCCGCAGTGCTGGACCTTTTACCAAGAGCCGGGTGGCCTGAGGGCGATTTTCGAAAATGATCCCGACGCCACGACGCTCTACGAAGCACAGCAGGATGATGATCCGATGCTGTGTCTGGGGCCCGAAGTCGGGGTCTGAACGGCAAGCGATACGGCGCGACGCTCATCTGGATGAATGTGCGGCGCGCCTGCCACGCGAGAGGCGCAGTTGCCCGGTCCCGACCGTGCCCGACTAGAACAAAGACCCTTGCTCGGGCGGCTTTGGCTTTGACCGTTTTGTTTTGGTGCCAGCCCCGCCGATTTTGAAACGACCGTCGGAAAATTCGATCTCAAGACCCGCCGCATCGGCGGCGGCTGCGGTGCTGGTAATCACCTTGTCATCCCCGCGCACGATGGCATAGCCCCGCGCCAATGTGGCGCGATGTCCCAGAGTTTCGCGCACCCGGTCAAGCCCATCCAGCCGCGCCTTCGCCTCATCGACGCGGCGGGCCTGCGCCTCGCTCAGCCGTCGCGTCAGGTCAGCCAATGCACGATGCTGCTGCGCCACTTCACTGCGGATCGGACGCGGAGTCAGCCGTGCGGACAGCGCCTCTAAGCCGGTGCGTCGGTTCAGCGTGCTGCGCGACAGGGCGGGCGCAAGACGCGGACCAAGCACAGAAAGACGGCGGCGTTCCCCCTCGATGGCGCGGCGCAGCAGTGATGGCCGCAGGCTGCCTGCGACATCGGAAAGCGCCACTCGTCGCACCTGGACCGAGCGGATCAGCGCGGCAGGCAGGCGGTCCGATTGCGCATCAAACCTCTGGCGCGGGCTGTCCAGCAGCGCTTCGGGTCGCGGCAGGGCACGGGCAAGGTCGCGCAGCCGTTGGCCATTGCGGTCCAACCGGCTGGTCAGCGCATGGCTCAGCCGCGCCTGCGCGTCCCCGACCCATGACAGCAATTCCATCCGCACCGGAACCGCATGTTCGGCGGCGGCGGTAGGCGTCGGCGCGCGCAGATCCGACACAAAGTCGATCAAGGTGGTGTCGGTCTCGTGTCCGACGGCAGAGATCAAGGGAATCGCCGATTCCGCAGCAGCGCGGGCGACGACCTCTTCGTTGAACCCCCAAAGATCCTCGATCGAGCCGCCACCGCGCGCCACGATCAACAGATCGGGCCGGGGCAGTGCGCCCCCCGGTGTCATCGCGTTGAACCCGCGAATGGCCTTCGCTACTTCCGGCGCACAAGCCGCCCCCTGCACGGCCACCGGCCAGATCAGCACCTTGCGGGGAAAGCGGTCGCGCAGCCGGTGCAGAATGTCGCGGATCACCGCCCCCGAGGGCGAGGTCACGACGCCGATGATCTCGGGCAGGTAGGGCAGCTTTTTCTTGCGCGCGGGATCGAAAAGGCCCTCGGCCTGCAAAGCGGCCTTGCGCTTTTCCAGCATCGCCATCAGCGCGCCCATGCCTGCGGGGCGGATGTCTTCGATCACGATCTGGTATTTGGATTGCCCGCCGAATGTGGTGATGCGGCCCGTGGCGATCACCTCCATCCCCTCTTCCGGCTTGGTGGCAAGACGCCCTGCCACACCTTTCCAGATCACCCCCGAAATCACCGAGCGGTCATCCTTGAGATCAAGATAGACATGCCCCGAGCGCGGCGTCGACACGCGCCCCACTTCGCCACGGATGCGGACATGGCCAAATTCGCCCTCGATCACGCGTTTGATCGCGCCGGAAAGCTCCGTCACGCTGAATTCGGGGGAGTTTTCGCCGGGAACGGGATCGTCGAAAAGATCGGACAAAGTGCTGATTTCCTGCCTGTTTGAATGCAGTCTAGTCACCCGGACGAGCAAGGCCAAGCAGGCTTGTGCAGATCAGGCGAACACTGGCAGTCTGGCGGTATGGTTCGTGCGTTCCTGATCCTTGGGCTATGCCTGCTGGCCGGTTGCAATTCCGGCACCAGCCATCTGCCCAACCCGCTTTCGTTGCCGGGTCAGGCGGTTGCAACGGGGCTGGAAAACGCTGCCTACAATGCCCGGCGGGCGCGGCTCGCACGGTATGTGCAACACCACCACGCGCAGATTATCGAAGAGTTCGCCGCAGGAAACGGCCCCCGGATCAGCACCGTAATGGCATTGGCAGACGTCCCCTACCACAGGCGGCCGCAGCTTCTGAACCGGCTGCGCGAGGACATCGCGCTTTACCAAACGGATGCCGAGGTGCTTGTCGTCGCCTTGATGGTTCATGGGGCCTAGCCGCGCTTGTGCCTTTTGACGCGGCACCCTAGAAGGCGTGCAACGTGACAACGGGCAAAGGCGATGCAATGAACATCCTCATTCTTGGCGGCGGCGGGCGCGAACATGCGCTGGCATGGGCGGTGATGCAGAACCCCAAATGCGACAAGCTGATCGTGGCACCGGGCAATGCAGGCATCGCCCAGATCGCCACCTGCGCAACGCTCGATATCGAAGACCGTGCCGCAGTGGTGAATTTCGCCGAAGCCGAAGCAATCGAGCTTGTCATTATCGGGCCAGAGGCACCCTTGGCTGCTGGCGTCGCTGACCGTCTGCGCGACGCCGGGTTGCTGGTATTCGGCCCCTCCGCCGCTGCGGCCCGGCTGGAGGCATCCAAGGCGTTTACCAAAGAGATATGCGCAGCCGCAAACGCGCCCACCGCCGCTTATGGCCATTTCACCGAGGCAGAGGCCGCCAAGGCGCATGTCCGGGCGCAGGGTGCCCCTATCGTGGTCAAGGCGGACGGGCTGGCCGCAGGCAAGGGTGTCATCATAGCCGAGACCGTGGCCGAGGCCGAAGCCGCCATTGACGACATGTTCGGCGGCTCTTTCGGCGATGCGGGTGCAGAGGTGGTGATCGAGGAATTCATGACCGGCGAAGAGGCATCATTCTTCGTGCTCTGTGATGGTGAGGACGTGCTGCCCATCGGCACCGCGCAGGACCATAAGCGCGTCGGCGAAGGCGACACCGGCCCCAATACCGGCGGCATGGGCGCCTATTCCCCCGCACCGGTCCTGACCGACGAAATCGCGGAACGCGCCATGGCCGAGATCATCCGCCCGACCATGGCGGAAATGGTGCGCAGAGGCACACCATTTCAAGGCGTTCTCTACGCGGGCCTGATGATCAAGGACGGCGCGCCGCGACTGGTGGAATATAACGTCCGTTTCGGCGATCCGGAATGTCAGGTGCTGATGATGCGCCTTGGCGCTCAGGTGCTGGACCTCATCCATGCCGCAGTCGAGGGTCGCTTGGCCGAAGCGCAAGTCAACTGGGGAAACGATCATGCGATGACGGTGGTGATGGCACCCCAAGGCTATCCCGGCAGCTATGAAAAGGGCGATGTCATCTCTGGCCTTGAAACCCTGCCCGAGGACAGCTTTCATATGATGTTCCATGCCGGCACGAAACTGACGGACGGTCGCATCACCGCCAATGGCGGACGCGTGCTGAACGCCACCGCGCGCGGTGCCAGCCTGTCCGAAGCCCGCGACCGCGCTTATGCGCTGGTCGACGGCATCAGCTGGCCGGGCGGTTTCTGTCGTCGTGACATCGGGTGGCGGGCGCTCTGACGGAACTGCGCGTCATCGACAATGCATGACATCGTCGAGGATTGCACAGCCACCATATGCATCCAAAGATCCCGGCGCTCCGCAATCTGGTCATCACGCCCCGAAAGCACCACTCCGACGCGCGCACTCCCACCGCATCGAACGAAATGCCGCGCTCATAGCGGTTCGTCGGTGCCAAATAGCGCGCAAATCAAATAGGTTGGTGCCACACCCATAGCGGCAATCCCGCTCTCCACAGGCACGACGCATGCAGAGCGCGGCGAGCGGGACCAAGCCACGCGCGAAGCAGCAGACGCCGCGCCTTGCTTCGCATACAAAACGCCCGAATTTGTTCTTCAGATCTGTTTTACAGGCATCTGGACGACCAATCCGTCCAGCTCATCCGTGACCTTGAGTTGGCATGTCAGCCGGGACCGTTCCGGATCAGGCTCGAATGCAAAATCCAGCATATCCTCTTCCATGTCATCGCGGGCAGGCAATTTCTCGACCCAGGCCGGATCGACATAGACGTGACAGGTGGAGCAGGCGCAAGCCCCGCCGCAATCGGCCTCGATGCCGGGGATATTGTTGTCGCGCGCGCCTTCCATAACAGTCAGCCCATTGGCCACATCGACCACATGCTGTGTTCCGTTGTGCTCGATATAGGTGATCTTCGCCATCACTGGCTCCTTGTTTCTCAGTATTTTGACCTTCCTAGCCAAGCCACCACGCGCGTACCACCCCAAATGGGCTTTTGCGCCCCGCAGCGGACGCTGTGCAAGGTGATAAGGGCCATAAACTCCGCCAGTCCAACGCCCGTTCTCCGACGTCCCGGCCGTGCCTATCTCCGGTCAACCCAAAGCGGACAAATCAAGGCTATTCGTCGCAAGCGGTCAACCATTGTTTTGCAGCGCGCATGAAACCATGCGCCCACAGGCGTACCGACCAAACTGCTCCGCCTTGTGCAAACTGCGCGCAACATGGTTCCCCAATAGAAAAGGGCACCAAGAAGCGCCCCTTTCCATCCGTTCAGTAACGCTTTGCGTCAGGCTCAGTCTTCGTCAAGTCCCAGCGCCACAAAGCGTGGATCACCGTTGCGACGCACAAGCAGCAAGAGTGATTTGCGCCCAGCCTCGCGAGCCTCTTCGACCCGGCCCTCGAAATCGGAGATGCTGCTTACCTTGCGTTGTCCCGCTTCGGTAATCAGATCGCCAGCGCGCAGGCCCTTCTCATAGGCTTGACTGACCTCGTCGACGTCCTTGACCACAAGACCTTCGGCATTGCTTCCCAGATCAAGCTGTGAGCGCAACTCGTCATTGAGCACCGAAAGCGTCAGGCCAAGAACCTCCGTCTCAGCAGGAGATTCGGGCGTGTCCGCACCGGGCTGCGCCGCAGGGATCGCACCCTGTGCCTCTTCACGGCGTCCAAGCGTGATCTTCAACGTTTCCGATGTGCCTTCGCGGTTCACGACGACACGCACGGCCTTGCCGACCTCGGTGTTGCCGACCTGACGGACCAATCCACGGGTGTCCTCGACCTCGCGGCCATCGAAGCTGACGATCACGTCACCTTGTTTGATGCCGGCTTCCATTGCTGGACCTTCGGGAACGTCGGTGACCAGTGCACCCGCGGTTGTCTCAAGGCCCATCGCCTCGGCGACATCGTCGGTCACGTCCTGAATGCGCACGCCCAACCAGCCACGGCGGGTTTCACCAAATTCCTTCAGTTGATCGACCACACGGGTGACGACATTGGACGCCATCGAGAATCCGATCCCGATCGAGCCGCCATTGGGCGACAGAATGGCCGTATTCACACCGACAACTTCGCCATCCATATTGAACAGCGGTCCGCCGGAATTGCCGCGGTTGATCGCAGCGTCGGTCTGGATATAGTCGTCATAGGTTCCCGATAGTGCCCGGTTCCGCGCCGAGACAATCCCGGCAGAAACGGAAAAACCCTGCCCCAGCGGATTGCCCATGGCCATGACCCAATCGCCGACCCGCGCGACATCGCTATCGCCGAAACTGACAAATGGCAGCGCTTCGTCCGTGTCGACCTTCAGCAGCGCGATGTCGGTGTTGGGATCTGTGCCTACGACAGTGGCGGGCAGTTCCCCACCATTGAAGAATTCAATCGTTACCTCGTCAGCGCCATCAATCACATGATTGTTGGTCACGATAAAGCCATCCTCGGAAATCACAAAACCGGATCCCAACGCGGATGAACGGCGTGGGCGGTTGCCCTGACCGTTGCGATCCTGGAATTCACGGAAAAAATCCTCGAACGGGGAGCCTTCGGGGACGATGCCCTGCGGGCCGCTACGCCCCTCGACCATCGTCGAAGTGGTGATATTGACGACCGCCGGGCTGATACGCTCGGCAAGATCGGCGAAAGTTTCGGGGGCCCCGCGCGCCGCGGCGGCGATCGCCTGCGACATGATCAGCATCACGGTCAGACCGGACAGCCAGATCATTCGGAGGCGGGACCCGGAGATCTGCGTGGTTGCGATTGCCTGTGGTTGCACTCGACTTCTCCTTGTCAGTGACGTGGGATGGTCATTTCCTGCGAACGACCATCTGATGAGGTCAATGTAGGCACAGAATTGCGGAACGCAAACAGCCCGTCTGTCCATTCAAACCCTGTTCAACGCGTTGTGAGAGTCCTTGAGCGCGCTGCGATCAATGGGGTTGCGTGAATGGACCAGAACATCATTACATTGCCGGGACTTGGAAAAGCTGCGTTCGTTTTGCAGGCATTGCAACGCATGCAGACAATACGAAGAGCATTGTAACATTTCGATCATCGGGGTCGACCGTCCGGTGCCAGCCGCCACATTTCCGACAGTGCCGGGGCGATTTGTGGCAAATGGCCCCTCGCACCCCTGCCCCATCTTGCCTATAACGCCCCAGCAACCAACGGAGTGCCGTCGATGTCGTCTGAATTGTCCGCCAATGACAGGGCCAAGAATGCCGCTGCCCGCCGTGCCGCCGATTTCGTCAAGGATGGCATGCGTGTCGGGCTTGGCACCGGATCGACCGCCGCGTGGCTGGTGAAGTGTCTGGGCGAAAGGGTTCGCGACGACGGATTGAAATTCCGCGGCGTCCCGACATCGACCCGCACGGCAGAACTGGCGCGTGAAGTCGGCATTGAGGTCATTACACTCGACGAGGCCGGATGGCTGGACGTCACGATCGACGGGGCCGATGAGTTCGACGGCGATTTCAACCTCATCAAGGGCGGCGGCGGCGCATTGTTGCAGGAAAAGATCGTCGCGACGGCAAGCGACAAGATGGTGGTGATCACCGATCCCGCCAAAGAAGTCGCGAGTCTGGGGAAGTTTCCGCTGCCTGTCGAGGTCATCCCCTTCGGTATGCGCACGACAAAGACGCTGATCGAAGATGCGCTGGGGTCAATGGATGTATCGGGCCGCGACGTGACCCTGCGGATGAACGGCGATGCGCCTTATGTGACCGACGAAGGCAACCACATCCTAGATCTGCATCTTGGCCGCATCGGCAATGCGCGTCAAATGGCACTGACCTTGAACCAACTGCCCGGCGTGGTGGAAAATGGCCTGTTCATCGACGTCTGTGACGTGGTGGTGATCGGGCACAGCGATGGGACTGTCGATCTGCGCGACATTACGTCGACGATGGCCAAACAGGCCCGGCCGGGCACTGAAAAGAACGAAAACCTGTTCAGCGATCTGGACGGCTGAACGCGCAGGACGGGCTGACCTGCCAGCAAAGAAGTTGAGGCAAGACCGATGGAATTTGACTACGACCTGTTTGTGATCGGCGGCGGCTCTGGCGGGGTGCGCGCGGCGCGCGTCGCAGCCGGAGAGGCCGGTGCGAAAGTGGGGCTGGCCGAAGAAAGCCGCTATGGCGGCACCTGCGTGATCCGGGGCTGCGTACCCAAGAAGCTGATGGTTTTTGCCAGCGAATACAGTGATACCGCCCAAGACGCGCAGGCCTATGGCTGGAAGATGATGGCAGGCGGTTTCGACTGGCCGATGTTCCGCGGCAAGCTGGAGGCAGAGCTTGACCGGCTTGAAGGCGTATACCGCAACCTGCTGGCCAATTCCGGCGTCGAGACGTTTGATATGCGCGCCCGCATCGCCGACCCACATACGGTGGAACTGGCCGATGGGACACGCAAGACCGCCAAGCATATCCTGCTGGCCCTGGGCGGCTGGCCGGTCAAACCCGACCTGCCCGGTGCCGAACTGGCGATCACCTCAAACGAGATCTTCCATCTCGACAAGTTGCCGAAACGTCTGCTGATTCTGGGTGGCGGTTATGTGGCATGCGAGTTCGCCGGCATCATGAACGGTCTTGGCGTTCAGACGACGCAGTATTATCGCGGTGCACAGATCCTGCGCGGCTTTGACGAAGAGGCGCGCGGACTGGTCTCCGAAGAAATGATGCAATCCGGCGTCGATCTGCATCTCGGCACCAACGTGCTTGAGATGAAACAGGTCGAGGATGGCATCTGGGTCAAAGGCACCAATGGTTCCGAACGGGTGTTCGACCAAGTGATGTTCGCCACCGGGCGCGCGCCGAACACGACCGATATGGGGCTGGAAGATGTCGGTGTCAAACTTGGCCGTCGTGGCGAGATTGAAGTGGACGAGTTTTCGCAAACCTCCGTGCCGTCGATCTATGCGATCGGCGACGTAACGGGCCGGGTAGAACTGACGCCGGTCGCGATCCGCGAGGGCATGGCTTTCGTCGAGACCGTATTCAAAGGCAACCCCACACCGGTCGATCACGAGTTGATCCCGACCGCGATTTTCACCCAGCCCGAGATTGGCACCGTTGGCCTGTCCGAAGAGGACGCCCGCGATCAGGAACCGGTCGAGATCTACTGCACCAGCTTCAAACCCATGCAACAGGCCTTTGCAGGCCGCTCTGATCGGGTATTGATGAAGCTGGTCGTCAGCCAGAAAACCCGCAAGGTTCTGGGCTGTCACATCGTGGCACCGGGCGCGGGCGAGATGATCCAGATGGCGGGAATCGCCATCAAGATGGGAGCAACCAAAGAAGATTTCGACCGGACCGTGGCAGTACATCCCACCATGTCCGAAGAGATGGTCACAATGCGGCAACCAGTCCGCACAGCTTGAAATTCACGCATTCGTTCACAGTTACCCTGTAACCGGTTAGAACGGGCGCAATGATCGAGGAGGTTACGGCACAGATGGCAGGCAACAGTGGCGGCCCGTGGGGCGGCGGCGGACAAGGCGGCGGAAACCGCGGTTCCGATAACGGAAATAACGGCGGAGGCCGACGGCCCGGCGACGAAGGCTCTCAGCTGCCTGAGATCGACGAACTGGTCAAAAAAGGTCAGGAACAACTGCGTGTCCTGATGGGCGGCAGGGGTGGTCGTGGCAACAGCACCGGCTCTGGTGGTGGCGGTGGGCCAGCGTTCTCTCGAGGGACCGTCGGCATTGCCGCACTCGCGGCAATCGGTTTGTGGGCGTTCTCCAGCTTTTACACCGTCAAGCCCGAAGAACAGTCGGTCGAGCTGTTCCTTGGCAAATACTCTGCCACCGGCAATTCCGGTCTGAACTTTGCGCCCTGGCCTCTTGTGACCTATGAAGTCATCAACGTCACGTCGGAGCGGACCGAGAATATCGGCGACGGGCGCGGCACCGGCGGCGACGGTCTGATGCTGACCACCGACGCCAATATCGTGGATATCGGGTTTCAGGTGGTCTGGAACATCTCCGACCCGGCAAAAGTGCTGTTCAACATCCGCGATCCTCAGTTGACTGTTCAGGCCGTATCCGAAGCGGCGATGCGCGAGATCATCGCGGCGTCTAATCTGGCACCAATCCTGAACCGTGACCGTGGCCTGATCGCCGATACGGCGTTGGAGAACATCCAGCAGACGCTTGACGATTATGAAAGCGGTATCAACGTGGTGCGCGTAAACCTTGACCGCGCCGACCCGCCGAACGAGGTGATCGACGCGTTCCGCGAGGTGCAGGCCGCCGAACAGGAACGCGACCGGTTGCAGCGTCAAGCAGACGCCTATGCCAACCGTGTTCTGGCCGAAGCCCGCGGTGAGGCCGCGCAAAAGCTGGAAGAGGCCGAAGGCTATCGCGCCAGCGTGGTCAACCAGGCCATCGGTGAAGCCAGCCGCTTCATCGCTGTGGCAAGCGAGTTCAATCAGGCACCCGAGGTCACCCAGCGGCGGCTTTATCTTGAAACCATCGAACGCACGCTTGGCAAGGTCGACAAGATCATCCTTGACGAAAGCAGCGGCGGCGACGGTCAGGGCGTGTTGCCCTATCTGCCGCTGAACGAATTGCGCCGATCCGGCGCTGGCACCACTTCAGGAGGGTCGAACTGATGCGTAAATCCGCTTTGCTTGTCCCCGTCATCGCCGTGGTGCTGATCGGGCTTTTCATGTCTCTGTTCATCGTCGATGAACGCGAAAAGGCGCTGGTTCTGCAATTTGGCCAGATCCGCCAGGTTGTCGAAGAGCCGGGCCTTGGCTTCAAGGTGCCGCTGATTCAGGAGGTCGTGAAATATGACGACCGCATCCTGTCTCTGGACACCGACACGATCGAGGTGACGCCCTCGGATGACCGCCGTCTGGTCGTCGATGCCTTCGCGCGTTACCGCATTTCCGATGTGGTGCAGTTCCGTCAGGCCGTTGGCGTGGGTGGTATCCGCACCGCAGAAGACCGTCTTTCGGCCATCCTGAACGCGCAGATCCGCGAAGTTCTGGGTGCCGATCAGGTCACCTCTGACACCATCCTGTCGGTCGAGCGCCGCGATCTGGCGGTTCGTATCCGTACTGCGGCCCGGACCCGCGCCGAAAGCCTTGGGCTGGAGATTGTCGACGTTCGGCTGAAGCAGACCAACCTCCCGCAGCAGAACCTTGAGGCCACCTTTGCACGGATGCGCGCCGAGCGTGAACGCGAAGCCGCAGACGAGATCGCTCGTGGTAACGAAGCCGCGCAGCGTGTCCGCGCGACAGCCGACAGAACCGTGGTTGAAACCGTGTCGAACGCCGAACGTGACGCCGACATTACCCGAGGTGAGGCCGATGCCGAACGGAACCGCGTTTATGCCGAAGCCTTTGGCGACAATACAGAGTTCTTCGCCTTCTATCGTTCGCTCGCCGCGTTCGAGGAGACCATGCAGGAACAGAACTCCACGTTGGTGATCTCGCCTGACAGCGATCTGCTCAGCCCGATGTTCGGTGCAATCCGGGCGGAAGGTCTGGGTGCGGTGAATGTCGACAACATGGATGTCGAGAAGCTGCGCCAGATGGCCCCAGAAAGTCCGGGTGCGCCCAATCTGCCCGCGCAGATTACCGACGAGCCAGAGGCAGATGCCCCTGAATCCGGCGATCCCGGGGAAGGCGCAGAGGATGCGCCTGCCGCAACCAATTGATCGAGACGCTGATCCTCGCGATCGGACTCGTTCTCATCGTGGAGGGGCTGGCCTGGTTGCTGGCCCCTTCGCTTATCGAGACCCTGCTGGAAGCGCTGCGCAGTCTGGATATTGATGCGCGCCGTCTGGTCGGCCTTACCGCGATAGCAATCGGGGCGCTGTTCCTGTGGGCCTCGTTCTGGATGGGTATCTGAACGCAGTTTGTGCCGACAACTGCGCCCTCTATGTCTTGTGTCTGGGCTAGGTCTCTGGTTAGCCCGCAACGAAGGAAACTCGCCATGTTCCTCTCTGTCTTCGAGATGTTCAAACTGGGCATCGGCCCGTCTTCGTCCCACACGATGGGACCGATGGTCGCGGCCGGGCGCTTTCTTGAAACGTTGCGCAATTCGCCTTTTCAAGCGCACGGGTTGCGGGCCAGCCTGCACGGATCGCTCGCACATACCGGGGTCGGCCACGCGACGGACCGCGCCACCGTTCTGGGCCTCGCGGGCTTTGCGCCCGAAACCTATGACCGCGATGCGGCAGACGCCGCCATGGATCAGATCAGGGACACCAAACAGGTGGCACCCGATGGCTTGCCGCCCATGCAGTTCGATCCGCGCAATGATCTGAAATTTGATTTCGGCCCGGCCCTGCCCGGACATGCCAATGGCATGATCCTGATGGCCACTGATGCGCAAGGAGACGTCTTGCTGCGCGAGACGTATTATTCCGTCGGCGGCGGTTTTGTTCTGACAGAGGCCGAACTGGCCGAAGGGCAGGACACCGATCGGGGCGATCCCATCCCCTACCCGTTCAAGTCCGCAACCGAGATGCTGCGCATGGCCGACGATAGCGGCCTGAGCATCGCCCAGATGAAACGTGCCAACGAGTTGTCACGCGGCACGGCCCAAGGGTTGGATGACGGGGTCAAGCGCATCTGGCAGGTGATGAACGACTGCATCGACCGCGGCCTTGAGAACGACGGCATCCTGCCCGGCGGATTAAACGTCCGAAGACGCGCGCGGGGCATCCACGACGCACTTCAGGCCGAACGCGGCATGAACCAATCGGCTCCGCACACGATCAACGACTGGATGAGCATGTATGCGATGGCCGTGAACGAGGAAAACGCCGCTGGCGGCCAGGTTGTCACCGCCCCCACCAACGGCGCTGCGGGTGTGGTGCCGGCCACGATTCGGTATTGGCTGGACCATGTGCCGGGGGCCATGACGTCCAAGATCCCCGACTTTCTGCTGACTGCGGCTGCGATTGGCGGGCTGGTCAAGTATAACGCCTCTATCTCTGGTGCAGAAGCGGGATGTCAGGCCGAGGTCGGCAGTGCCTCTGCCATGGCTGCGGCCGGGTTATGCGCCGTCATGGGCGGCACGCCGGCGCAGATCGAGAACGCCGCAGAGATCGCGTTGGAGCATCACCTTGGCATGACCTGCGACCCGGTGAAGGGCCTTGTTCAGGTTCCATGTATCGAGCGGAACGGGCTGGGGGCCGTCAAGGCCGTCACCGCGGCCAGTCTGGCGATGCGGGGCGACGGGACGCATCTGGTCCCGCTTGATGCCTGTATCGAAACAATGCGCCAGACTGGTCAGGACATGGCCGACAAGTACAAGGAAACCTCGCTGGGGGGTTTGGCCGTGAACGTCCCCAATTGCTAAGGTTGCGGCCCCGCAGTTTGAACCTCTCTTGCCTGCATTTTGGTAGGGGCAGAACAGAATGTGACGCACACGCATAAAGAAATCGCCACACGCAATAGATGAAATCAGATTGCCAAGTTTAACATCTCCGCTTAGCTTGGCTGGATGATGGACAGACCCCTGCTTGGTATCGGGCTCATGCTCGGTTTTTGTGTAGTGGCCCCCATGGGCGATGCGGTTGCCAAGTTGCTTGGCGGCGTGGTCCCGATCGGGGAGCTTCTGTTGGTACGTTTCGGCGTACAGGCACTGGTGCTGATCCCATTGATCGCCATGACCGGACGACCTTGGCGTATGCGTGGACGCGTGTTGCGCCTGACGTTCCTGCGCACCATCCTGCATGCGTTCGGCATTGCAATGATGTTCACGGCATTGATTTACCTGCCGCTCGCCGATGCGGTGGCGATTGCGTTTGTGATGCCCTTCCTGATGATGATTCTCGGCCATTATGTTCTGGACGAAGAGATCGGCTGGCGTCGGATGGTTGCCTGTGCCGTGGGCTTCATCGGCACGCTTCTTGTCGTCCAACCCAGCTTTCAAGAGGTCGGTTGGCCCGCCTTGCTGCCACTTGGCGTGGCCCTGAACTTTGCCTGTTTCATGTTGGTCACACGACAGATCGCCAAAGAGGTTGATCCGATCGGGCTGCAAGCGGTCAGCGGTGTCATGGCAGTCGCAATGATTACCCCCGCACTGTTGTTGTTCGGTGGCAGTTCCGGCTCTGCCTTCACATGGGTGAGCCCGTCGATGAATACATGGGCGTTGCTTCTGGGAATCGGTCTGCTGGGGACGCTGGCGCATCTTCTGATGACATGGTCCCTGCGCTACGCCCCTTCGGCCACGCTTGCGCCAATGCAATATCTGGAGATTCCCTTCGCAACGCTTATCGGCTGGCTGATCTTCAGCGATCTGCCCAACGCCCTGGCATCCGTCGGCATCCTGCTCACCATGGCCGCCGGCCTCTATATCGTCGTGCGCGAACGGAACCTCAGCCGATTACCCCCCACGCCTCCAGGACCTGCGCAAATCCGCTCCGCGGCAGAATAACCAGCATACCGGCACCGTCCGTCTCCAGGTCGACGGGTCCGGTGACTTCGTTGGACGTGCCAATACGCCCGTCAGGTGCAAAGTCGAGGCCGTCGATGGGCCATCGCAGCCCGCTGCTGCGGCCTGTCACAGCGCCCATCGGGAACAGGGAAAACCGGCTGCCCAACGGCAGGTCCAACGCGATATGTCGCGGCGCGGCAAAGACGATATCCACCGCCCCGACCAACAGACACCGCCCGTCATACCGCGCCAACACCGACAGAACCGCAACCTGGTGATCCAGCCGCGCCCCAAGAAACCCGGCACACAGGACGGCGGGCGCTTCGATACTGCGCAGACATTTTTCGAAATCCGTGCTGTCCTGTTCGCTGACATGGTGCAGGCGTTCCGGCGGAATCGTAGCCTTCGCCGCATCTGACAGTGAATCGAAGTCTCCAATCACCGCATGGGGCAAAATGTCACAGCTTAGCGCCACATCAGCGCCACTATCTGCTGCTACCACTTTGGGCGCGTGCCTGAGGCATTCGCTCAAAGCAATTTCGTCGTGGTCACCCCCACCAACCAGCGTAACTGGTTCGGCACTATGTAATATCTTATTGTTCATGTCATTTAATGGCGTTTTTGGAAACAGAACACAATATAGCCGCTAAATCGTTGATTTAAAGGCACAGGTTAGGGCCGCTCAAGGCCGCAATTGCGTGTCAGATATTCTTCTGACCGGACGACAAAGGTGAAATGCGCATGGCAGAGAAAGATAGCACGCTTGCTGTTTCCAATGGGGCATTCACCTGCCGGATTGAAGGTTTCGACAGGCCTGCCGACATCGTCCGCCTGATAGACCGATATCTCAAACAGCGCTCCGGCTCTTTAGATCCAGACCCGGAGCAACCGGATCCACAAGTGCTTGCCAAGATTGTCGGGTGCACAATCGGCTCAGGCGTCCGCGCCTATACGCGCAACGGTATCACTGTATTGTCCCCCTCTGCGGTATCGCCGCCAACAAACCATCAATCTTCAGCAGACGCAGTTGCCGTCGCTCGCGTGGTCAAGATCAAGCGCGCCAATTTCGAAAGGGTTGTCGCCAGGGGGCAGCTTGAAGAGGTCACCGAGGCGAGCGTTTCGCCGACACGCGCAGACTCTGGGCAGCCTCCCGAAACTGGCGTGCAAGCGCGCGCATTTCTGACCGAGCAGCAGGTAGGCGACGACACCCATGGGAACCTGTCCAGACTAATCAGTAAAACCAATGACGAAATGGGGAAGGCCCGCGGACCGCATGGGCGCAAAGCCATTGAGCATCTTCGCGCTGCGGTGGCAGCGACCAAGGCCGGGCTTGGCATTTCCAGAACTGCAAATAATGACATGCACGAACAAGAACAGCATTATCGGCAGGATTTGGCAAAGGAGGTACGAACGCGCAGTGTACCGACGACTCCCGACGACATTGCCAGCCTCTGCAACCCGTCTAAGCCCTACGCCAAATTGGTGCTGGAGGCCGAACAACAGATCAAACCGCCATGCCGAACACCACTGCCGCGCAATGATCGGACCCGAACGCCTGCCCCGTCAGCATCTGAACCAAGGCAGAAAAAGACCGATCATATTGACCGCACCACAACTTTCGTCGCGTTCATCCGCGAGGTGAACGCCATCAGTCTGCCGGACTTGATGGAAGCTGCAACCGTCTATTTGACTTTCGTCGAGGGGCACGCCCAATTTTCGCGACGTCAACTCATGTCCAGGCTCCGCACGGTAAGACACGCAGATTACAGTCGAACAGACCGGTTGCAGTGTCTCGCTCAGCTGCTTGAGAAAGACAAGATCAGGAAACTGAATTGCGGTATGTTCGAGGTCACGGATCAGAACAAATACGTTCCGGTCATTCGACACACCAGCTGAAACGGTCCGGCAAGGCAGCGATCTCGACAGACAACGCCGCCAACCGCGGATACCAGCGATACAGCCAGAAAGCGGCCTTCGCCCGTTGCATTCCTGCGTCGCAGGCATAGCTACATGTTGACCAACGCCACAAATAAGACTCCATAAACCAGACTTGAGCGTTGCCGCCCGCGAGCCTACGCGATCAGCAATGCCATTCACACGGCAGATCAGCTCTAATATCTGCAAGAAAGGACACAATCGTGATACAAACGAGCACCCAGAACCGAAAATTCGTTCTGGCAGAGCGTCCCAAGGGCGAGCCTGACGAAAACACATTGCGTCTGGAAACCGTCGATCTTCCGACACCGGGCAAGGGTCAGATGCTGCTTCGGAACGAGTATCTGTCGCTTGACCCCTATATGCGCGGACGGATGAGCGATGCGCCCTCTTACGCCGCCCCGGTAGAAATCGGCGAGGTGATGATCGGCGGCACGGTGGCGCAGGTGCTACGCTCGGACGTGACCGGGTTTGAAAAAGATGATTGGGTTGTCGCTTTTGGCGGATGGCAGGACTACGCTCTGTCAGACGGCAAAGGCGTTATCAATATGGGCAAATCGCCCGAAAACCCGTCCTGGGCACTTGGCGTTCTGGGGATGCCGGGATTGACCGCCTGGGCAGGGCTGACCCAAATCGGGCAGCCCAAGAAGGGCGAAACCCTTGTCGTTGCCGGTGCCAGCGGTCCGGTGGGTGCGACGGTCGGCCAGATCGGCAAGATCCTTGGGCTGCGCGTTGTCGGCATCGCCGGCGGGGCCGAGAAATGCGCGCATGTTGTCGACACACTGGGGTTTGACGCCTGCATCGACTACAAGGCCGAGGGTTTTCCGGACGCTTTGAAAGCCGCTGTGCCAGACGGCATCGACATCTATTTCGAAAATGTCGGCGGCGCGGTCTTTGATGCGGTGTTTCCGCTGCTGAATACATTGGCACGCATTCCGGTCTGCGGTCTGATCAGCCAATACAACGCCACCTCTCTGCCCGATGGCCCGGACCGCCTGAACCAGTTGCTGGGAACCATCCTGCGCAAGCGGATGACTGTGCGCGGCTTCATCGTTTTTGACGATTTCGGACCGTATTATCCGGAGTTTGCGAAACAGATGGGCGACTGGGTGAAGTCAGGCAAGATCAAATATCGCGAAGAAGTCATCACCGGTTTGGAACAGGCACCCGGCGCGTTCATTGGGTTGTTGAAGGGCGAGGCTTTCGGCAAGCGCGTCGTCAAGCTGAGCGACTGACACAATCCAAAAGGCAATGACCAATGAAAATTCTGAT
This sequence comes from Primorskyibacter flagellatus, assembly GCF_048268605.1. Lineage (NCBI taxonomy): Bacteria > Pseudomonadati > Pseudomonadota > Alphaproteobacteria > Rhodobacterales > Roseobacteraceae > Primorskyibacter > Primorskyibacter flagellatus. The sequence goes on along the minus strand of NZ_JBLWVF010000011.1, from coordinate 60,986 downwards.
GGTTCTGACATCGCACGACAAATTGGGCGACACGGGAAACAAGACCGGGTTCTGGCTCGAAGAATTCGCGGCCCCCTATTATGTGTTCAAGGATGCGGGCGCAGAGATCACGCTCGCATCGCCCAAGGGCGGGCAGCCGCCACTTGACCCCGGCAGCGATACCGAGGAAGCGCAGACCGACGCCACCAAACGTTTCAAGGCTGACGAGGCGGCGCAGCAAGATCTGGCGACGACCGAAGTTCTGTCGCGCGTCTCTGCCGACGGGTTCGACGCGATCTTCTATCCCGGCGGTCACGGGCCGCTATGGGATCTGGCCGAAGACGCGGACAGCAAGACGCTGATCGAAACCTTTGTCGCAAGCGACCGCCCGGTCGGCGCGGTGTGCCATGCGCCCGGCGTATTCAAGCACGTAAAAGGCGCGGATGGCAAAGCACTGGTATCCGGCAAGACCGTGACAGGGTTCACAAATACCGAGGAAGAAGCCGTCGGTCTGACCGACGTCGTTCCATTTCTGGTGGAAGATATGCTGACTGCCAATGGTGGCACGTACAAGAAGGGCGATGACTGGGCGTCGTTTGTCGTCGTCGACGGCAAGCTTGTGACCGGCCAGAACCCCGCCTCTTCGGAAGAGGCCGCGCAGAAATTATTGGCGCTGCTTTGATATCGCATGACGGGGTGATCATAATTTGATTGCCCCGCCTACCCTCGCTCAACCAAGTTGCACGGCGGCTTTCCGGATGCGCTAACGCCCGGAAAGTATCCAGCCAGCCGCTTTTTCGGCGATCATCAACGTGGGTGAGTTGGTGTTGCCGCTGGTAATTTCCGGCATCACACTGGCATCGACAACACGCAGATTTGTTACGCCTTTAAGGCGCAGATGCGGATCCAGAACGGCTGACGGGTCGTTCTTTCGCCCCATCTTTACCGTCCCCACAGGATGAAAAATCGTGGACGCTATATCGCCTGCAAGCTTTGTCAGATCGTCGTCACTTTGAAATTGGATACCCGGTTTGAATTCTTCCGGCTGATAGGCGGCCATGGCCGGCTGCGACATGATCTGACGCACCTGGCGCAGGCTTTGCGCGGCAACCTTTCGGTCTGCTTCCGTGTCCAGATAATTTGGCGAAATCACTGGCGCGTCACGGAAATCCGCTGACCGGATCTGGACCTTTCCCCGGCTGGTCGGGTTCAGGTTGCATACGCTTACTGTCACTGCCGGGAAGGCGTGCAGTGGTTCGCCAAAGGCTTCAAGGCTTAACGGTTGCACATGATATTCAAGATTCGGGTAAGGCTGATCCGGGTCCGACCGGGTAAACGCCCCCAGCTGACTGGGCGACATGCTCATCGGGCCTGATCGTCTGAACAAATATTCAAGCGCAATTGTCCCCTTGCCAAACAGCGTGCTTGTGAGTGCGTTCAGCGTCTTCGTTCCCTTGACCTTATAGACCGCCCGGATCTGTAAATGGTCCTGCAAATTCGCGCCCACCGAAGGCGTGTCCAGCACCACGTCAATACCGTGCGAGCGCAACAGCCCTGCCGGACCGACGCCCGACAGTTGCAGGATCTGAGGGGAATTCACTGCGCCCGCTGACAGCACCACCTCGCGGGCGGCGCTGACCGAAACCGCTGTGCCGTCCTTATTTACCACGGCACCTGTGCAGCTCGGCTGCCCATCTGCGCCTTTCTCGAACGTCAGTTTCTCAACCTGCGCCGAAGTCCAGACCGTCAGATTGGGGCGCGTCTTGGCCGGGCGCAGAAACGCCTTCGATGTGTTCCACCGCCAGCCGGACCGCTGGTTGACGTCGAAATAGCCGACGCCCGCATTGTCGCCGCTGTTGAAATCATCGGTCCGCGCAATGCCCGTCTGCTCTGCCGCATCCGCGAAACTGTCCAACACATCCCAACGCAAGCGTTGCTTTTCGATGCGCCATTCGCCGCCATGGCCGTGCATGTCCGAAAATCGGCTGTTGTCGCCGGTGTGCGGATCGGCACCGCCATCCAGCCTGTAGTGATCCTCATGGGCCATGAAATCGCGCAGAGAATGTTCCCAGTTCCATGCGTCATCGCCGGTCAGATCGGCCCAGTTATCGTAATCCCGCGCCTGACCGCGCATGTAGATCATGCCATTGATCGACGAACATCCGCCAAGGGTTTTCCCGCGCGGATAAAGCAGACTGCGCCCGTTCAGCCCCGGTTCCGGCTCTGTCTTGTACATCCAGTCCGCACGCGGATTGCCGATACAATAAAGATACCCGACCGGGATATGGATCCACGGATAGGTATCTGCCTTGCCCGCCTCAAGCAGCAGCACCTGATTGTTGCGATCCGCGCTCAACCTGTTGGCCAGCAGACAACCTGCCGACCCCGCGCCGACAATGATATAGTCGAAAATCATGTTGCTACCTGCCTCTGGACCTTTGGGACGTCATGCTAAGCGGGTTGTGCCTGTCGGGAAACTTTGAATGACTTTCATTGTGATGCTTTGGAGGCTGGTCAAGCGGCCATCCCGCCGCAATTCCCACTCGTGGGTTCGTGATTGTCGAAACCAATAGGCTCAATTCGCAAGCGCCCCACCGTAAAGGCGTAGCGCATTGTTCATCCTGATATCTGCCGCTTCCGAAGGGCTATAGGCAGATAAAAACCGGTCGCAAGTCGCAATCCAGCTTGGCAGTCCCATACCAGTGTTGCAGACTGGCCAATCGCTTCCCCAGACAACGCGTTCGGGGCCGAAGATGTCGATCACGCGGCGCATATACGGGAACATCACTGCGTCGGACTGTTGGTCCTGACGTGCATTCGCGGTGATGCCCGACAATTTGATGGCCACAGTCTCTAGCCCTTTGAACCGGGCAAGCGCGTTGGCCCAAGCGTCAAACCCGCCACTTGCAATGTCCGGATTTCCGCAATGATTGAGGATGAAACGCATCGACGGATTTGCCTGTGCCAACTCAACGCCGATCCGAAGCTGATCAGCACGCAAGCACAGTTCGAACGGATAGTCGCGCCGCCCCATCAGCGCCAGGTTCGCACGAAACATCGGACCATCCGAAACGGTGTCCGGTACAACATGCAGAATCTGGCGAAAGGCCCGGACCCCAAGACCCCCGCATTCATCCAGCCAGGCTTCGAAATCACGTTCGGCAAGGCGGCAGGACGCGATCTGCCCGGCGAAACGGCCCTGATCTATCTGACCGGCGATAAAACGCGCCTCCTCCTTGTAGTCCGCATCATCGACGCCGGTTTCCATGAAAAACGACTGCGCGACCCTGCCCGAGGTATCGGCGGCATAGTCATCAAGCGTGAAATTCCGGCTCTCCAGTTCCGCGATGCCGCTGGTCCAGGCATAGCCCAGCCGATCGCGCAGGATGAGATGATGATGTGTGTCCGCATAGGTCATGACTTGAAATCCTGCTTTGCGCCTTGGTCGAACGACAATCTGGGCGCTCATTCACTGCGGGCGAGCTTCTTGGCATACCACGGGCCAAGCTCGCGTTCGGCTGCTATCAGTGTCTCGACGTTCAGCATCCGGGTCAACAGTGCCCGGTTGACGGCCCGCGTGCGCTTGTTGAATGCCCCGCCTTCATCATCGACTTCCAGCTTTTGATAAAGCGACAACAATCGGTTCTGGACAGAGCGCAAAGACATCGCGCGACGATCCGCAATCAGCTTGTCCGTCAGACCCAGTGCCAGATCGACCAGAACCGAGAACTCGCTTTCGGTCAGGGTACTGCGCGGGGTGGTTGCACGTTGATGATAGCGGTTGATCTCGCGGTCGACCATGATCTGGCCTTCGATCAGCACCGCCCGCAAGGCCAGCCCCAGCCGATTTGCCGATGTCGTCTTGAGGACATATCCGTAGGCGCTCGTCTCGGGAACAATGGTGGTGATGCCGCGCAGATAGGCCTCGTCGGCGTAGTTTGACCAGAACAGGATGCGGGTTTCGGGATGCGCGGCCCAGATTGTCCGTGCGGCTTCTACCCCGTTGCGGCCCGGCATCTGCAAATCAAGGATGACCGCCGGATAGTCGCCGGACTTCGCCTCTTCCTCGCCCTTGCCACCATCCGCGACATGGGTGATCTCGCTGACTTCGGGAAGAATATCGCCGACCGTCTCGACCATGAAACTGGCGTGAAACTGGTCATCCTCAACAATCAACAGTTTCATATCGGAACCCCGGTCTGGGCGGATTGCGGCACGGTCAGCGTCACGGATGTTCCGCCATGATCCGTTATTTTCAAATCCGCGAGGATCAGGCGCGCGCGTGTTTCCATATGCATCAGGCCTGACTGGCGCGTGTCGGGACGCCTTGCAAAGCCACGGCCGTTATCGCGGACGCTGATCGTCAGCGCCCCCGCCGCGTCATCGCCAATCGTGACGACAATATTGCTGGCGTCGGAATGGCTGACGGCATTGTTGATCGCCTCTTGCGTGATCCTGTAGATCGCGGTGCGCACCGTCGAACACATCGCATCAATATCAACGCTGGTGCAGTTCTCGACCGTGGTGGTCAGCGTTTCTGCGCCCCCCCTATCGGCCGACGCCGCCTTTTGCAGATGGGTGGACACCGCATGGCTGAACCCAAACAGTTCAAGCTGCGATGGCACCGCCTCGTCGATGATGCGCCGCAGATCGTGGATGCAGGTTGTCAGCGTGTCGCCCAGATAGGTCCGGTCGATGTCCTGCGCCTCGTTTGTCACGACGCGCAGCAACCGGGTCAGATCCGCAAGCGTCTGGTCGTGCAGGTCCATGCCGATGCGCTGACGTTCCTGTTCCAGCGCCTGTGTCAGACTGGACGCGCCCTGCCGCAAGCCCTCTTCGCGCGATTGCATCTCTGAACGGGCCTGCGCATCGCGTTGGGCCTTCTCGATCGCGCGCAAGGCGTGGAAATAGGGGGCGAGCAAATCGGCCAGATGCTGGGCGAAATGCAGGGTTTCTTCGTCGAACCGGTCCGCCTGACTATGCGAGATGTTCAGCGTGCCGATCAATTGCCCCATCACCTTCATGCCGACATGCACGCGCGACCGCAGATTATGGTTGAAGATCGGCTCGCTGGCGCTGTTCGGAAAGATCTGGCGCGGATCAAGCATCGCGTCGGAGCAGATCATATGGTCCAGCTCTCCGGTCAGAACGTCGCGCACAGGCGAATTGATCAGTCGGGCCCTGCGCCGTGACCAGCGTGTCTGGATACCGACCTCGTAGGAGACAAGCCAATCCTCCCCATCGATCATGCAAATATCGAAATGCGTGAACGGCAGCACGGTGGCCACTTCCTGCGCCACCGCAGACAAGGCGGATTGGATCTCGGTCACGCGGGCGAGGTGGTTGGAAATACGAAGGAAAATATCCCTGTGGTATGCGGACGGGTGCGCCGATGTCGCCATCTCGTTCATGTTTCCTCCCTGCGCGGGCCGCGCGTTCCCTTGGACCAGCCTAGCGCGGATCACGGCAGCTGAGAACCGGAATGCCCGCAGCTAATTTGCGGGAACCCGCAAAAGGTTTGCGGCTTGTGCGCTTTACATGAGGTCACCGCATCGCGAGCATGTGCCGAAGTGGTCAGCCCAGAGGAAGGCTGCACGCTTAAGACGCGCGCGGCACTAATGATCGCGCCTTGACCGGGAGGAGACCCAAAATGAAATCACTGCTGCTGAGCGCGGCGGCCATCGCCATGGCTGCGCCCGCCGTATTTGCCGATACATCCGACAAACGCATCGCCCTGTCCAACAACTATGCCGGCAATTCCTGGCGTCAGGCGATGTTGCAATCCTGGGAAGACGTCTCTGCCTCTGCCGTGTCGTCCGGGACCGTCGCGGCGGCGGACGCGTTCACCACATCTGAAAACCAGGCGACCGAACAGGCCGCGCAGATCCAGAACATGATCCTTCAGGGCTATGACGCCATCGTGGTGAATGCCGCATCGCCCACGGCGCTGAACGGTGCCATCAAGGAAGCCTGCGATGCGGGCCTGACCGTCGTGTCCTTCGACGGGATCGTGACAGAGCCTTGCGCATGGCGGATCGCTGTCGATTTCGCTGAAATGGGCCGTTTGCAGGTTGAATACCTCGCAAGCCGCATCCCCGATGGTGGCAACCTGCTTGAACTGCGCGGCCTTGCTGGCGTGTTTGTCGATGACGAAATCTCGGCCGGCATCCACAAAGGTGTCGAGGAAAACCCGCAATTCGAGATTGTCGGCTCGGTGCATGGTGACTGGGCGCAGGACGTGGCGCAAAAGGCGGTTGCCGGTATTCTGCCATCGCTGCCCGAAATCGTCGGTGTTGCCACGCAGGGTGGCGACGGCTACGGCACGGCGCAGGCATTTGCCGCCGCGGGTCGCGACACGCCGCTGATCGTTCTGGGCAACCGGCAGGACGAAATGGCCTGGTGGGCAGAGCAGCACGCCGAGAACGGCTATGAAACCCTTTCGGTCTCAATTGCACCGGGCGTTGCATCGCTGGCCTTCTGGGTTGCGCAACAGGTTCTTGACGGTGCCGAAGTGCCCAAGGATCTGAACGTGCCGTTCCTCAAAGTGACGCAAGACACCCTTGAGGAAACGCTTGCCTCTACGCCCGAAGGGTCGGTTGCAACGACTGACTACAGCCTCGACGATGCCAAGGGCGTTATCGCCGGAGCGATGTAATCTGAAATGAACAGTGCCAAAGTTACCGGCACACCCCTTGTCGCCCTGACCAATGCCGAAAAACACTTCGGTGCGGTCAGGGCGCTTGACGGTGTGAGTATGTCGATCGTTCCGGGCGAATGCATCGGGCTGGTCGGCCATAATGGCGCGGGCAAATCCACGCTGGTCAATCTGGTGAATGGCGGGCTGATGCCTTCGGCAGGCACGGTGAGCTTCCCGGCCACAGGCGCGCCGCGCGCTTTGGAGGCTGGCGTGCGGTCCGTGTTTCAGGAACTGTCGCTCTGCCCCAATCTGACCGTTGCCGAAAACCTGCGCATTTCGCATGCCGATCTGACCGGTTTTGGCTGGCGCACAAGGGCGCATGCCGAGATCCTCAAAAGCCTCGATACCGTTTTCCCCGATCACGGCATCGACCCGAATATCACCGTGGACCGCCTGACCATCGCTGAACGTCAAATGGTTGAAATCGCCATCGGTTTCGCCCCGCGCGGCACGCAGGCCCGGCTGGTCATTCTGGACGAGCCGACCTCTTCCCTGGATGCCGCCATTGCGGAACAGTTGCTGGCCCATATCCGGCAGTTTTGCGCCCAAGGCGGCGCGGTGCTGTTTATCTCACATATGATGGGCGAGATTTTCGATGTCGCCTCGACCATCGTGGTGATGAAGGACGGCAAGATCGTTGCTTCCCACCCGACTGCAGACTTCACCCGCGCCTCGCTGGTCGAGGCGATGGGTCATGTCGCCGGGCCCGAGGCCGAAAAGGCTGCCACCTCCCGCCCGGCATTCGGCGCGGACATTCTGAACAGCAAAACCGGGCTGACCGCCAGCAAGGGCGAGGTCGTGGGACTTGCGGGGCTTGCAGGTCACGGTCAGGCCGAGGCGCTCGCACAGCTTTATTTTGAACACACGTCGTCTTGGCGCGCCGGAAAAGGCTCGAACATGGTGTTTGTCGCAGGAGATCGCGGACGCGACGGTATTCTGCCGCTCTGGTCGATCCTGCGCAACGCAACCGTGTCGATCCTGCCGCAGATCGCGCGTCGGGGCATTGTCGACCGCGCCGCCGAAACCCGCATTGCCGCCGAATGGAAAGCGCGCATCGGCATCCGCACCGCCGACGTGACCAACAATATCCTGTCCCTGTCGGGCGGCAATCAGCAAAAGGTTCTGTTCGCCCGCGCGCTGGCCTCAAAAGCGCCGGTGGTCGTCATGGACGACCCCATGCGCGGCGTGGATGTGGGAACCAAGCAGGATGTCTACGCCATGATCCGATCCGAGGCCGCCAAGGGCCGCACCTTCCTGTGGTATTCCACAGAGACGGATGAAGTCTGCCAATGCGACCGGGTGTTCGTGTTCCGCGACGAGGCGATCTCGGCCGAGTTGACCGGCGCGGACATTACCGAAGACCGCATCTTGGAAGCCTCGTTTGAAATGCAAGGGGTGGACGCATGACCCGTCTGTTCGCGCGCCACCGTATCCTGCTGCCGATCCTGTCGCTGGCGGTTCTGCTTGCGGCGACCTTCTACATGCAACCGCGGGCCATGAGCTATTTCGGCGTCAACTTGCTGTTCAATCTCGCCGTTCCGATCGCGCTGGCGACCGTTGCGCAGATGATGATCATCATGGTCAATGATATTGATCTGTCACTGGGCGCGTTTGTCAGCCTTGTCGCCTGCGTGACAGCAACCTTTCTACATGACACGCCGGTCTTGGGCGTGTTGATACTGGCAGGTTTGATCGCCGCCTATGCCGGGCTTGGCGTCCTGATCCACAGGTTCGAACTGCCCGCCATCGTGGTGACGCTGGGCATGTCCTTTGTCTGGGGCGGCCTTGCGCTCAGCATCCTGCCCTCGCCCGGCGGGACCGCGCCGCCGTGGATCCGCAGCCTGATGACGGTCAAGCCGCCGCTTGTTCCAATGGCGGTTGTGGCGGCCGTTCTGATTGCCGCCGTGACCCATTTCCTGATCATCCGGACCGGCATCGGCACTGTCCTGCGTGGCGTCGGTGGCAATGCCGCATCCGTGGCGCGGGCTGGCTGGCCGGTGCTGCGCCTCAAGGCGTTGGCCTATGCGTTGGCCGGTTTGTTCGGCGTGCTTGCGGGCATGGCACTGGTTGGGCTGACAACGTCGGCGGATGCCAATATCGCGCTGCGCTACACGCTGTTGTCCATTGCGGGCGTCATTCTGGGCGGTGGCGAATTCATCGGCGGCAAGGTCAGCCCGGTGGGTGCCGTGATCGGCGCGCTGACGCTGGCGCTGGCGGCATCGTTTCTGTCGTTCCTGCGGCTTAGCCCGGATTGGCAGATCGGCGCGCAGGGTGCCATTCTGATCCTCGTGCTGACAGCACGGCTGATCTTTACCCGCCGCGACGGACAGGAAGGATGACCCGGATGTTGAGCACTGTTATTTCACGCCCGTGGATCTGGTCATGGGTCGCCGCCGCAGCTGCCTTTGTCATGGTCATGGCGCTGACGCAGGGGCGCGGCGCTGGCGAGCTGGCCTATGCCGCCCTGTCCTTTGGCGCATTCGCCGCGATTGTAGGGCTTGGCCAGATGCTGGTGATAACGCTTGGCCCCGGCAATGTGGACTTGTCCATTCCGGCAGTTATGACGCTGGCCGGCACGCTTTCGCTCAAGGCGATGGGATCGGACCCGAACACCGCCGCGCTTGGCTTGCTGATCGCAATCGCGGCAGGCGTCGGGGCGGGGCTGGCAAACTTTGCACTGATCTACTTGCTGCGTCTGCCCCCTATCATCGCGACCTTGTCGGCATCGCTGGTGTTTCAATCCATCGCGATCTGGTCCAACCGGGGCCTGCGGGTCAAACCGCCAGCGGGGCTGGCCGATTTCGCAACAGGACGCACGGTCGGCATTCCAAACGTGGCCCTGGTGGGCATTGTCCTGTCGATCATCGTCTGGCTGGTGCTGGAGCGCGCGACCTTCGGCCGTTGGCTTCTGGCCTCGGGGCAGAACCTGCGCGCGGCACGGCTTGCCGGCATCCCGGTCGAGCTGGTGCGCGCCACGACCTATGTCACCGTGGCGGTCTTCGCCTCCATCGCGGGCTATTTGCTGGCCAGCTTTTCGGGCGGGGCCGCGCTTAACATGGGGCAGGAATATCTGCTGACCTCCATCGCGGTTGTCGTCATCGGTGGTACCTCGATTGCCGGCGGGTTTTCAAACGTCCCCGGCGTCTGGGGCGCGTCGCTATTCATGTTCTTGGTGGTCTCGATGCTCAACTCATACGGGCTGGGTGCCGGTGTGCGCATGATGCTGACCGGCCTTATTATCATCGGCATTGTCGTTGCCGCCAGCACCCGGAGGATCCGCACATGATACCCCTGCCCCCGCATCTCGAAGCGTATGACGACCGCTTTGCACATCTTATCCATCCGGTGTCGCAGCTGGAGCAGATCGCGACCGGGTTCACCTGGACCGAGGGGCCGGCCTGGTTCGGCGATCACAACTGCCTTCTATTCTCGGACATTCCATCGCAAAGGCTGATGCGGTGGAGCGAAACAGAGGGCACCACTGTCTTTCGCGCGAACTCGGAGTTCAACAACGGCAACACCCGTGATAGGCAAGGCCGCCTGATCGGATGCCGTCACGGCACGCGCGATGTGGTGCGCACGGAAATTGACGGATCGCTGACCGTGCTCGCCGACAGGTTTGAGGGTAAGCCGCTGAATTCGCCGAATGATGTGGTGGTCTCATCCGACGGTGCCGTTTGGTTTACCGACCCGACCTACGGGATCCTGTCGAATTTCGAAGGGTATGAGGCACCGCCCGAGCAGACAGCCCGGCACGTTTTCCGCCGCGACCCGGACAGCGGCGTGGTAAGCGCAGTGGTGTCTGACTTCACCCAGCCCAACGGCCTTGCCTTTTCCTGTGACGAAACGCGGCTTTATATCAGCGAGAGCGGGTCGAGTCATGATGACAGCGTTCCGGCCGTGATCCGGCAATTTGATGTGGACGGCGCAACGCTTGTGGATCGCGGCGTGTTCGCCACGTTGGATTGCGGGTTGCCAGACGGGTTTCGAGTCGACACAGGTGGAAACCTGTGGTCATCGGCCAAGGATGGCGTTCATTGCTTTGCGCCGGACGGAACCCTGCTGGGCAAGATCCTTGTCCCCGAAACCGTCGCCAACCTGTGCTTTGGCGGCCATGACGGCCACCGGATGTTCATCACGGCCACGACATCGGTCTACCGGGTCTTCGTCAACGCCCAAGGCGCGGAACCCTGGGCGCGGCCCGCCCCGCGCGAGCGTCCCGACATGGTGTGATTTACGGCCTGCCCTTTGCCAAGTCGGCAATCAAAGGGAAGGCCACAACACAGCGTTTTACCATTCAAACGGTGCCACCACCGTCCGTCGGCCGAGGGTAAAAGCATCGGCCACATGCCGCATCGGCGAGAGGTCGGCCTCGCTTTGGCCAGCAGCGATGAGATCGGCAAATCGCGCATAAAGCGACGGGTATTCGCCCGGCATCTCTGCCCCGATCTGTGTCGGATTGCCGCCAATGGCAAACGTGACCCCGCCCTCTGACAGAAGAGCGGTCCCTGCATCGGTCTCGATATGAATGTCCCAGCAGGGCGGCCCGGCATGCAGCCAGTCGAACGCGGCAGTGACCTGCGCGCCCCCCGCATCATAGAACGTCAGATCGGCGGCGACAGGCGTGTCGCGGTTTTCCGGGAACCGAAGCTCTGCCCCCGACAGGTGCAGCGCGCGCGGATAGATCTCGGTCAGCACCGACAGTGCATTGATGCCGGGATCGAACACGCCCAGACCGCCCGCTTGCCAGATCCAGTCCTGCCCCGGATGCCAATAACGCACGTCCTCTTTCCACTGAATATCCAGCTTGTGAATGGCTTTGTCCGCAAGCCATGCCTTCGCTTCTGCAACCGCCGCCGCGTGCCGGGAATGCCATGTCGCATAAAGCGTAAGCCCCTTGGCTGCGGCAAGATCAATCAGGTCCTGAACCTCGCTCAGCGTGGCGCCGGGCGGTTTCTCCAGCATCACATGACGCCCCGCCTCCAGTGCCAGACGCGCATCCCCGTAGCGGACCTGCGGCGGTGTGCAGAGCGACACACAGCTGACGTGGTCCTGCGCCTCTAACAGACTGGCCAGATCATTATACGCGGGCACGCCCCCGACCTGAGCGTTGCGGCTGGCCGTCGCGGCAAGGTCGAAATCCGGGCTGGCAGAAATCGCAGGCAAATGCTGATCTCGGGCGATCTTGCCGACGCCGACAATGGCAATCTGATGGGGCATCAATGCGAATCCTTTGGCACGGCGGATCCACGATTTCCGACGAGAAAATCAAAATCGGCCCCGGTTTCGGCGCCTTGCACATGGTCGTGGAACATCTGTGCATACCCGCTGGCGGGCCTTGTATCTTCTGGCTGCCACGCGTCCAGCCGGGCCTGCAACTCGGCCTCTGGAATATCCAGATGCAGCCGTCGGTTGGTCACGTCCAGCTCGATCATGTCGCCATCGCGCACGACTGCAAGCGGACCGCCGCGCGCCGCCTCGGGGCTGGTGTGCAGCACCACGGTGCCATAGGCCGTACCAGACATCCGCGCGTCCGAGATGCGCACCATATCAGTGATCCCCTTCTTCAGAACCTTGGGCGGAAGACCCATATTGCCGACCTCCGCCATGCCGGGATAGCCGCGCGGACCGCAGTTTTTCAGCACCATCACGCAGGTCTCGTCGATATCCAGATCGTCGCGCACAATCTTGGCCTTGTAGTCGTCAATATCCTCAAACACGACGGCGCGGCCCCGGTGGGCCATCAGCGATGGGCTGGCGGCCGAGGGCTTCAGCACCGCGCCTTGCGGTGCCAGATTGCCGCGCAGCACCGCGATGCCGCCTTGTTGGGCAAGCGCCTTGTCGGCGGGCAGGATCACGTCCTCATTCCAGTTCCTGGCGTCCTTGACCTCGTCCCAGACGGCCAGCCCGGACACGGTAAGCGCCTCTTTGTGCAGCATCCCGGCCTCGCCCAGACGTTTGATCACGACCGGCAAACCGCCCGCATAGAAAAACTCCTCCATCAGGTATTTGCCCGACGGCATCAGGTTGACGATGGTGGGAATGTCACGGCCCAGACGGTCCCAGTCTTCCAGTGTCAGATCGACCCCGACGCGGCCGGCAATTGCCATCAGGTGAATGACCGCATTGGTCGACCCGCCAATCGCGCCATTGACCCGGATCGCGTTTTCGAACGCGTCGCGCGTCATCACATCGGATGGTTTGAGATCGTCCTTGACCATCTGCACGATGCGACGCCCGGATTGCTGCGCCATCACCCGGCGGCGCGCATCGACACCGGGGATTGCGGCATTCCCCGACAAGGCCATGCCCAGAGCTTCGGCCATCGACGCCATGGTGCTGGCCGTGCCCATCGTGTTGCAGGTGCCCGAAGACCGGCTCATCGCCTGTTCGGCTTCAAGGAAATCTTCCTTGCTCATCTTGCCGGCCTTGATGTCCTCGGACATCTGCCAAAGCGCGGTGCCGCTGCCGACGCGCTCGCCCCGGAACCAGCCGTTCAACATCGGCCCGCCGGTGACGACAATCGACGGCAGGTCGGTGGAGGCCGCGCCCATGATCAGCGAGGGCGTGGTCTTGTCGCAGCCGACCAGCAGCACCGCCCCGTCGATGGGCTGCGCGCGCATGGTCTCCTCGACCGCCAATGCGGCAAGGTTTCGGTACATCATCGCGGTGGGGCGGAACGTGTTCTCGGACGCCGAAAAGACCGGCACCTCCAGCGGAAAGCCCCCGGCCTCCCACACGCCTGCCTTCACCTTTTCGGCCAATTCACGCAGATGACCGTTGCAGGGCGTCAGTTCGGACCATGTATTGAGAATGCCGATCACCGGCCGCCCGTCGAACAGATCGTCGGGATAGCCCTGATTTTTCAACCAGCCGCGATGGTAGATATTGTCGCGACTGGTGCCGCCATACCACTCTTGCGAGCGCATCTTGCGGGGCCACTGGGCTGGCTTGAAGGTCATCTTACTCTCCTGAATTTATCTCACGGCACCAACCGGGTCCCGGCGTGGGGACAGCGCAAACCTGCCGTCGCTCTCAGCCCTGTTTCTGCTTGTTGTAGACGTCGAAAATAACAGCAGCCAGCAGCACCAGCCCCTTGATCACCTGCTGGTAATCAATGCCGATCCCCATGATCGACATGCCGTTGTTCATCACACCCATGATAAACGCGCCGACCACCGCACCGACAATCTTGCCCACGCCGCCCGACATTGACGCACCGCCAATGAACACCGCCGCGATCACGTCCAGTTCCACCGCGAAACCCGCCTTTGGCGTTGCGGTGTTCAACCGTGCCGCAAAGATCAGCCCCGCCAGTGCGGCCAGCATGCCCATGTTCACGAAGGTCAGAAATGTCAGCCGTTCTGTCGGAATGCCCGACAGTTTCGCCGCTTTTTCATTGCCGCCAAGCGCATAGATACGGCGGCCGATCGTGGTCTGTTCGGTCAGGAAGGCATAGATGATCGTCAGGATGCCCATGGTAACCAGCACGTTGGGCAACCCGCGAAAGGTCGACAGCTTGTACATCACGAACAACAGCGCGCCTGCGACAATCGCGTTGCGCAGGAGGAAAAAGGCGGTGGGTTCGTCTTCGATCCCGTAGGCCTTGTTGCGCGCCCGCTTGCGCAGAACCATCCAGACAATCGCGGCGGCAGCAACAATCCCGACCGCCAATGCGGTGACATTGGGACGCCCGACGCCAAAGACGTCAGGTATGAACCCCGTCGACAGCAGTTGGAAGGACCTAGGGAACGGACCGACGGATTGCCCCTCCAGCAGCCACAGCGACAGGCCGCGAAACACCAGCATCCCGGCAAGCGTGACGATGAAACTGGGGATCTTCCAATAGGCCACCCAGTAACCCTGCGCCGCGCCGATCAGGATGCCCACCACCAGACAGGCCGGGATGGTCAAGGCCACCGGCACGTTCCAGTTGACGATCATCACCGCCGCCAGCGCGCCGACGAACCCCATCACCGATCCGACGCTCAGGTCGATATGGCCGCCCACGATGACAATCAGCATGCCCAGGGCCATGATGATGATATAGCTGTTCTGAAGGAACAGGTTGGTGATGTTGACGGGCCGCAGCAGCGTGCCGTCGGTCACGATCTGGAAAAACACCATGATCGCGATCAGCGCAAAGAGCAGGCCGTAATCGCGCAGGTGGCTGGCAAGATAGCCGGAGATGCTTTTGGCCTTGTCGGCATTCCGGGCTTGCGAGGCGGTGTCAGTCATTTCGCGGGCCTTCCTATTCGGTAACGATAAGCGACATGATGCGCTCTTGGCTGGCGTCATCGGCGCTTAGCTCGCCGACAAAACTGCCCTGGTTCATGACATAGATGCGGTCGCACATGCCCAAGAGTTCCGGCATTTCGGAACTGATCATCAGCACGCCTTTTCCTTCGGCCGACAACTCGTTGATGATGCCGTAGATCTCGAACTTGGCACCAACGTCGATGCCGCGGGTGGGTTCATCCAGGATCAGCACTTCCGGCCCGGCAAACAGCCATTTGGACAGAACGACCTTCTGCTGGTTGCCGCCCGACAGGTTCATCACCTTCTGAAACACGCTGGGTGTGCGGATGTTCATGGCGGCGCGGTAACGTTCGGCAACCTTGGTCTCTTCGGCCTCGTTGATCACGCCGGACTTGGACACATCGCTCAGATTGGCCAGCGTCACATTGCGCTGGATGCTTTCTTCGAGGATCAAGCCCAGTTCCTTGCGGTCCTCGGTCACATAGGCCAGCCCGCTGCGGATGGCCGCCGCAACCGTTGACGTGTCGATTGCCTTGCCGCGCAGCTCGACACTGCCCGAGATGTTGCGACCGTAGCTTTTGCCAAACAGGCTCATTGCCAGTTCGGTGCGTCCGGCCCCCATCAGCCCGGCAATGCCGACGACCTCGCCCGCACGGACGTGAAAGTTGATGTCCCGGATCACCTGCCGCGCGGCATGCTCGGGATGCCAGACGTTCCAGTCCCGTACCTCCAGCAGCATATCCCCGGCGCGGCGGGGCCGTTCGGGATAGCGCTGCGACATATCCCGACCGACCATATCGCGCACGATGCGGTCTTCTGTAATCGGCTCCTTGCGCGCATCCAGCGTCGAGACTGTCGCGCCGTCGCGGATCACCGTGATCGTGTCGGCGATGCGCCGCACCTCGTTCAGCTTGTGACTGATCACGATCGAGGTGACGCCCTGGGCCTTCAGTTCCAGCAGCAAATCCAGCAGGGCCTGACTGTCGGATTCCGACAACGCCGCCGTGGGCTCGTCGAGGATCAGCAGCCGCACGTCCTTGGACAGGGCCTTGGCAATCTCCACCAATTGCTGTTTGCCGACGCCGAGGCTGTCGACCTGCGCCGCAGGAGGTTCGTTAAGTCCGACCTTTTTCAACAACCCTTCGGTCCGCCGGAATGTCTCGTGCCAGTTGACGACACCTGCCTTCGCGCATTCGTTGCCGACAAACAGGTTCTCGGCAATCGACAGCAACGGCACCAGCGCAAGCTCCTGGTGGATGATGATGATGCCCAGCTTTTCACTGTCCGAGATACCCGCGAACCCGGCCAACTGGCCATCATAGTGAATTTCACCGTCATAGGTGCCTTTGGGATAGACGCCCGACAGCACTTTCATCAACGTGGACTTGCCCGCGCCATTCTCGCCCACCAAGGCGTGAATCTCGCCCTCGGTGACTTTCAGATTGACGTCGTCCAGCGCCTTGACCCCCGGAAAGGTCTTGGTGATATTGCGCATTTCCAGCAGCGTCTGCACGAAAATTCCCCCTCCCAAGGTATCGCCTGATCAATGCGTCACGTCCCGCCCGCACAGACGTGCAGGCGGGTGTTGGCAAGGATCAGAGATCGTCTTTGCTGTGATACCCGGAATCGATCACGATGGCTTCGTAGTTCGACCCATCGACCGAGACCGGCTCCAGCAGGTAGGACGGTACGACCTTGACACCGTTGTCATAGGTGGTGGTGTCGTTGATCTCGGGCTCGCCACCCTGCAACAACGCATCGACCATCCCGACGGTCACGCGGGCCAGTTCGCGCGTGTCCTTGAACACGGTCGAATATTGCTCGCCCGCAATGATCGACTTGATCGACTGCAATTCGGCATCCTGACCGGACACGATGGGCATTGCCAGATCGCCAGAGCCATAGCCCACGCCTTTCAGCGACGACAGGATCCCGATGGACAGGCCGTCATAGGGGCTGAGAACGCCGTGCACGACAGCATCGGTGTAATGCGCCGACAGCAGGTTATCCATGCGGGACTGCGCGACCGCGCCATCCCAGCGCAATGTGCCTACGGTGTCCATGCCCATCTGGCCTGACACGATGTTGATCGTGCCATCGTCGATCAGTGGCTGAAGAACCGACATGCCGCCATTATAGAAGAAATAGGCGTTGTTATCGTCGGGCGATCCGCCGAACAGTTCGACATTCCAGGGTTTCACGTCCGGAAAACGCTCTTTCATGCCGTCCACAAGGCTGGTCGCCTGCAGCACGCCCACCTTGAAGTTGTCGAAGGTGGCGTAATAGTCCACATATTCGCTGTCGCGGATCAGGCGGTCATAGGCGATTGTCTTGATGCCCGCGAAATGCGCGTTCTCCAGCGCGTTGGACAGCGTGGTGCCGTCGATCGCCGCGATCACCAGAACGTCCACGCCCTTGGTGATCATGTTCTCGATCTGGTTCAACTGGTTCGGAATATCGTCTTCGGCATATTGCAGATCAGCGGTGTAACCGGCCGCCTCGAACTGCTCGACCATGGATTCGCCGTCCGAAATCCAGCGCGCCGACGACTTTGTCGGCATGGCAATTCCGATGGTGCCCTTATCCTGTGCGATGGCCGGCGCGGCCGCAAGGCCAACGCCAAGCGCGAGGGCGGCGAGCCCTGCTGAAATTTTCTTCATCATGTCCTCCCATGGCGCCACGCATGTCACTGCCAGGGCACCTGACTTTATTGATTTGACCCGACGTGCTGTCGGATATCGAAATCCTAAAGAGGTTTCGACATAACATTCAAATGAAAGATTTGGCGACTTTCATACCAATTCAGGTATATCATGCATATGATGACTTTGACCTCCCAGCTTCGGCTCCGACATTTTCGCTTGGTGCAGGCCATCGCCGAGACCGGCCAGATTTCCACCGCCGCCACGCAACTTGCGGTCAGCCAGCCCGCCGCGTCGCGAACCCTTGCCGAGATCGAGCGCATCATCGGCGAGCCGCTGTTCGAACGCCACGCGAAAGGTATGCGCCCGACCCTGATCGGAGAGGTCATCATGCGCCATGCCACGACACTGGTGGGAGATATTGACAGGATTGCCATCGAGGTCGATGCGTTTCGCCGAGGCACGGCGGGTGTGGTGCGCATAGGTGCCGTCACCGGCGCGGCGGTTGGCTTTGTCGTGCCAGCGGTGCAAAAGCTGAAAGCCATGGCCCGTCTGGCCACGGTCAGCGTCGATATTGCGCCAAGTGTCGATCTGATCGAACATCTGCTGCGCGGCGATCTGGACATTGCCTTGTGCCGCCTGCCGCGCCATGCCGACGCACGCCCGTTCCTGATCCGCGCCGGCCGTGTTGAACAAATAAGATTTCTGGTTCGGGCCGGGCACCCGCTTGTCGGGCTGTCCGGGTTGGCACTTGATGAACTCGCCGGATTGCGCTGGGTTATTCAGGCCAGTGGAATGCCGGTCCGCGAAGCCGTCGATCAGGCGTTCACCAATCGTGGTCTGCGCATACCGGGAGATACGATCGATACGTCCTCCCTGATGGTGGCCCTTGCCTATCTCAAGGACACCGATGCAATCGCCGCGATCACGCAGGAGGTCTATGAGCTTCTGGTTCCAAACAACACCAGCAACTGGGCCGTACTCGACATGAAGGAAAGCCTGATCCTGTCGCCATATCAACTCATCCGCAAACGGGATCGCCCGATGACGCCGGTTTGCGAAAGCTTCGTGCAATTGCTCGAAGCGGAGTTGACAAAAGTATGATCCGTTTCGCGTATGCCTGCCTGAGCGGACGGTAAGGGACATGTGCTCCCATTCACCAACCGGCAAGCATCTTCGAGGCCCGAGCCCGTGTACGCACTATCACACAGCAGGGTCAGCCATTTCCGCCCGCACAAGCAATAAAGTTCGGTTACGGACAGCTAAGATGCGTTGGCATGTGCCAGCCCCAGCCAGTCCGGCAACGCTCCGACGTTCGGAAGCACAACATCCGCAAGCGGCGAAAGCTCTGCCCGCGTGGCCGGGCCAGTAAGAACAGCCACCGTCTGCATCCCGGCCGCACGCCCTGCCATAAGGTCATGGGCGCTGTCACCGACCATCACCACCCGCTCCGGTGCCTTTTCCACCGCATATGCAAAAGACAGCAAAGGGTCCGGCGACGGTTTTGCGCCGAACCCGCTATCTGCACCCGCGACGAAGTCAAACGCATCTCCGATATTGGCGGCGACCAGATGCGCGTGCGCCGTTCGCTGGCTGTCATTGGTCATCACGCCAAGCGACAGGCCGGCCTGCCTTAATCGCGCCAGCAACGGCGGCAGCGGCACCGTCTCGACCAAAGGCGCTGTTTCAGCAGCCTCGGAAAGGAATCGTTCCAGCCCGCCGAGGGTCCATCCGTCAAGTCCCGGCAACATCAGTGCTGCCACCTGCCGGTTGGTGCCTGCGATCACCGGACTTTCCGGCAAGAATCCGCCGATCACGGGATCGTATCCGATGGCAGCGGTTAACCATTCCAGCCGTTCCGCGTCGCCCTTTGCAAGCCGTTCCAGCACCCCACCCGCCCACACATCCCAGGTAGCGCGGAAATCAAACAGCGTGCCATCCTTGTCAAACAGGATCGCATCAGCGCGCAATGTCATGTCCAATGGACCTGCTCTCCACCCGGAAGGGCGGCGCGGGCATTGGCTATGTCATTGTAATCTATACCTGCTGCGTCACAAAACGCGACAACCCAGGCATCATCCATCAGCACGAAATCCAGCACCGAGCCCAGAAACTCTGGCTCCTGCACGTTGGCGCGCAGATCCTCTGTGCTTGCGCCCGTCGATCCCAGGAAGATCGGAAGAAGCTCTTCATTGCCCGCCAGCCAGCCGAGCGCCTGCACGCCGACGATCTCTGCCCGGTCTTTCGAGAGTGCCATTAGTTCATCCTTCGGAAAGGTATTCTTAACCAATTCGAATAAAAACTTACCCAAGCCTGGATGCAAGCACGGATGGAACTCGAAATGCCTCAGACGGTCCTGATAGTGGATGAAGTTGCTACCAACAGGATCGTATTGCGCGTCAAGCTGGCGGCGGCATATTACTCTGTGAAACAGGTCACGTCAGGGACCGATGCGCTTGCGGCCTGTGCGAAAAAAGTCCCCGATGTCATCCTTCTGGGCCAGGTCGGCAGCATGCAGGCCAGCGACTTCGCGCGGCGGCTGCGCGCCGACCCCAGAACCGAAACGGTGCCGCTGATCTTTCTCACGCCGCCCGATGACATGCGCGCCCGCGTTGAGGCACTGCAAGCCGGGGCGGATGACGTCCTGTCCCACCCGGTCAGCGAAATGATGTTGCTGGCCCGGATCCGCAACCTGCTGCGCGACCGGGATGCCGAACGCGAATTGCGTCTGCGCGACGGAACGCAACGCGCGCTCGGTTTTGCCGAACCGCGCGCCGGGTTCGAGATGCCCGCGTGGGTGACTGTGGTAACCGACCAGCCTTCCGAGGTCGAGCTGTGGCTGGAGCAACTGAAGGCACGCGTGTCCCATCGCATAGAGATCCGCAGTCCCCGAGAGATGCTGGCGCAAGATACAGGCGGCACCAAGGCTCCGGATGTTTGTATCGTCACCCTGCCTCGTTTGATCCCCGAAACCGGGCTGGGCACGCTGTCGGAATTGCGCTCCCGCAGCGCGACGCGACACTGCGCGATGCTGGTTCTATGCGACCGCGAGACGCGACAGGCAGCCGCAAGCGCGCTGGATCTGGGCGGCAATGACCTTCTGGCCGGGGACTTCGACCCCGACGAGCTGGCCCTGCGGCTGGAAAACCAGATCTCCCGCAAACGTACCGCCGACAGGCTGCGCGCCACCATGCGCGATGGATTACACGCGGCGGTGACGGACCCGCTCACCGGACTGTATAATCGTCGTTATGCCCTGCCGCATCTGGCGCGCATTTCGGAAGAGGCGCATCGTTCGGGCCGCCGTTTTGCCGTTCTGATCGCTGATCTTGATCACTTCAAGCAGATCAACGATCTGCATGGCCATGCTGCGGGCGATGCCGTTCTGACCGGCGTGGCACGTCAGTTGAAAGAGAACCTGCGTGCCGTGGATCTGGTCGCGCGCATCGGCGGCGAGGAATTCCTGATCGTGCTGCCCGACACCGGCAGCCATCGCGCCCGCCGCACGGCACAAAGACTGTGTCAAGTGATCCGCCATACGCCGTTTCTTGCGCCCGGTCACGATGTCCCGATCCGCGCGACAGCCAGCATCGGCATGGCGATGGGACCACTTTTCACCGCCGGGCGCGGCTGCGATGACAGCGACCTGCTGACACTCGCCGATCGTGCGCTTTATGCGTCCAAAGCGGACGGACGTAACAAGGTCACGCTGAGCCGGGATGCCGCCTGAGCGCTTGGTGTGCAATAGGCCGATCGTCTGACGTTCATCCGCAGCCAATGCCATTCGCGCGGATCAAAGCGAACTGATTTCATGCAGCCCCGACGCCATCCCGCGCCGGCAAGCGGGTCAGCGATCGTGAGGGCGCCAAGACCGATCGCCGCCTTTCGCCAGCCGATCAAGCGCATCCTCCAGCCGGTCGGCAAAGCCGGCGCGCTCATCGGGGGACATTTCGGCAAGCCTTTCGGACAAGGCGCGCTGTCCCATCAGCTTGCGCTGGTGCGCGCGTTCGGACTGACGCGAAAGCACCTCGTCCAATGCCGTCTGATCAAGCGGTTCTGTCCGCAGTATTTCCAACGCCGCGCGGTAATCTTCAGCCAGAAGCCCCCGCTCTTCATGGCGAGAGGCCAGACCTTCGCGCAAACGCTTGCCAAGCGCGCTACGATCGGCGTCGCTCAGCGCCCGCGTATAGGGGGCAACCATGTCGCGCGGGCCGCCGCGCCGACCGTGATCCGGTTTCAGCAGCATCGCGCCGCACACAATGCCGACGATCAGCAGGTTGAGCGCCAGCGAAACAAACAGCAAAACCCGCAGCCAAATCCTGCGTTGTCCACTTCCGTCCGAAGGTTCTTTGATGTCGCTCATGGTTCAGCCCCCCGTCATCGCAATGTCATATTCGGTCAGCGGATCCAGCAACCAATCGCTGTCCGCATCGGTACTGACGCTGCCCGTTCCGATCAGCGAGGCCAGTTGATCCGACACGGCCGCAGGCGGGTTTACCCCGACCCACACTCCGGCGACTGTCGCCGCGGCCAATCCGGTCAGGGCAGGCCAGCCACCGATGCCGCGCAGGATCTGGCTGAAAGGGCCTTCGCGTTTCGTGGCTGGCCGGGGGGGTGCCACAGCCTCGGCCTGGACCGACAACGCATCGTCCAGAATGCGCGCCATGAAGGCTGCATCGGGGTCGGGCGCGGTATTGCGGGCCGCGTCAAAGAACGCTTCCAGCCCGTCGCTATCCTGCTGTTTGTCAGTCATCTTGATACCCCAGTTCTTCCCGTCGCCCGGCCAAGACCTCGGCCAGTGCCCGTTTGCCCCGCGCGGTCAGGCTTTCGACCGCGCGCGGGCTGATGTCCATGATCTCGGCAATCTCGGGATTGCCCAGACCTTCGATATGTCGCAACACCACTGCCTCGCGCTGCCGCTCTGGCAGGCTGTCCAGCGCGGCCTGGAGCGCTTCGGCGCGCGCCACCTGCTGCAAGCCCTGTTCGGCACCGATCGCCGGATCTTCGGGTTCCGGCACAGAGTCGATATCGACAGAGCGCCGCTTTCGCAGCCGGTCCGTACAGAGATTCGCCACGACGCGGTAAAGCCAGGTCGTGACCTTCGCCTCACCCTGCCGCCACTCTGCTGCGATCCGCCAAAGACGCAGCATCGCCTCTTGGGCGACGTCTTCGGCCTCGGCCCGGTCGCCCAGCATCCGGTAAGCGTGGCCCAGAACCTTCGGCGTCAGACGTGTGGTCAGCGCGCGCGCCGCGGCGGCATCGCCATTGGCGTAAAGCACCAGCAGCGCATCGTCAGAAACCTCACTCATGGCGTCAAAGGGCATGTCCATTGTCCGTCAAGGGCTAGCCTGTGTTGGGCGTTGGTGCAATGCGGGCCGGGCCATTTGCGGCCCGACCCGGTGGGCTCAGTCGTCGCCGTGACCGTGACGCTTCTTGCCACCATGATCGCCACGGTGTCCGCCGTCATGGCCGCGCATCCGCTTGCCACCTTTGCCGGCGTCAGCGAATTCCTCTTCCGAGATCGTGCCGTCCCCGTCCTTGTCCAGACGGTCGAACATGCTTTTGCCATCCGCACGCACGGTCATTTCTTCGACGCTGAGCTGCCCGTCGTCATTGGCATCCATTCGTTCGATCATCCGTTCAGCACCGCGAATAGCGCGCTGCTGGCGCATCGTTTCGGCATGGGCAGCCATTTCTTCAGCACTCAGCATCCCGTCACCATTGCCGTCCGCTTGCGCAAAACGGGCGGCATGCGGCGCGGCCAGCTCTTCCGGACTAAGTACGCCGTCCGAATTGGTGTCCAGTTCGGAAAAATCAGGCCGGTCCATCATCAGGCCGTTGCCACCGCGATGTCCGTCGCCATGGGCAACAGCGGCGGTGCCGACTGCAATTGCAACGGCGGTGAGTGTCGTGAAGATTGTGGTGCGTTTCATCGTCATTTTCCTTTGTCTTACGGCTTCGAAACCGGCCTTCCGATCGGCTTACTGGAAACTGATACGCCGTGGCCGCGGCATTCCGTCGGTAATCCGCAGCTTTCTTCATCACGACCGATGACGTGGCCGTGATTTGCGACATCCGGACGCAAGGACAGGATGTCCACTTTTATTTGCGGTGCGCTTTGACCATTTTTGGCGCTTGAGTCACAAGGATTTGCAATGGCATTCGATGATGTAAATGTGGCGGCAGAGCGCCCCACCATGCCCGCCCTTATGAAGGGTTGGCGCAGGCGTTGCCCGAAATGCGGCAATGGCCCCTTGCTAAGCGGCTACTTGAAGGTGCGTGACACCTGCCCCGTCTGCCGCGAAGAGCTGTATCATCACCGTGCCGATGATGGCCCGGCCTATCTGACGATCCTGATCGTTGCCCATCTGATGGCTCCGGTCATGCATGTCGCCTTTGTCAGGTTCCGGCCCGAACCCCTGATACTGTTCACGATATTGGCGGTTGGCTGCGTTGGGCTATCACTCTATCTTTTGCCCAGGCTCAAGGGCATGATCGTGGGCTTTCAATGGGCGCGGTACATGCACGGATTCTCCCGCGTCTGAACCTCTTGGCATGGGAAGGCGACAACGTGAACGAGATGGCGGACAAGACGGCCCTGCGCGACGCGGCCTCGGTGATTGTGGTGCGCGACGGCACAGACGGGCCGCGCGTGTTGATGGGACAACGCGGTGCCAAGGCCGCCTTCATGCCCAACAAGTTCGTGTTTCCGGGCGGCGCGGTTGATGCTGGTGACGCGCAAGTGCCGCTGGCGGCAACGCTCAGCGCCGTTTGTCGCAACCGGCTGGAAGAAGATGCCGCGCCGGGCACCGCCGCTGGCCTGGCCGCGGCTGCGATCCGCGAATTATGGGAAGAAACAGGTCAGATTCTGGGCCTGCCCGGTGACTGGCCCTTCCCTCCGCCTGCCGATTGGCAGGGCTTTGCCGCCACCGGCCATGTACCCGACGCGCAGGCGCTGCAATTCGTGTTCCGTGCGATAACGCCGCCGGGACGCCCGCGCCGTTTCGATGCGCGTTTCTTCCTGTTGCGGGCCGAAGCGCTTGCCTCTGATCCGGACTCTTTTGACGGGGCCTGCGACGAGCTAAGCCATCTTCAGTGGATCTCGCTCAGCGACGTGCGGAATTTCGACCTGCCCTTCATCACCGAAGTGGTGCTGGCAGAGGTTGCCGCGCGCCTTCACGACAGCAATCCGCCGAGTTCCGTGCCGTTTTTCCGGGACGATAACGAGGAAAGCCTGTTTTTGCGCCTGCGTGGCCGCCCCCCTAGTTCAGCAGAATAAGGCCCAGAATGCTGGCGGTCAGCAGACCGATGCCAATCCCCTCGCGACGGCTGATCGTTTCGCGGAACACCAGAACAGAGGCCGCGAGCGAGAAGATCACCTCAATCTGGCCAACCGCGAAAACATAGGCCGCGTTTTGCTGCGTGAATGCGGTGAACCAGCACAGGCTACCCGCCATGCCGGTGATCCCCATCCAGACGGCGGTGCGCCGGGCTTGCCACAACGCCACCAATTGTCCCGGTTCGCGCCAGTTCAACCACAGACCCAGCGCCAGTGTCTGCGCCACGGTCACAACCGCTAACGCCACCCCGGCGCGCAACAGCGGATCGTCGCTGGCAACCTCCAGCGTCGCACCGCGATAGCCCACGGCAGAGATCGCAAAGAACGCACCGGACGCCAGCCCAAGCCCCGCCGCCCGGTTCCACAACCGCCGCGTCCAGCCCCCGGCCATTGCCGCGCTGTCGGACAGCACCAGAACGCCGACCAGCCCCAGCACGATGGCACCGAAGGCTGGCAAGCTGACCCGGTCGCCCAGGACCAGCAACCCGACCAGAACGGTCTGGATCACTTCGGTTTTCTTGAAGGTGATCCCGACGGCAAAGTTGCGCTGTGCAAACAGCGCCACCACGCACCATGTCGCCAGGATCTGCGCCAGACCGCCGGTCAACGCGTAGGCCCAGAACTTGCCCGTCAGCTGCGGCACGTCCGCACCGGTCCAGACGATATAGCCCAGGGTCAACGCGGAAATGAATGGCAACGAATAGGCAAACCGCGCCAGCGTCGCCCCGCCCGAAGACAGCGTGCCGGTACTGAGGTGCTTTTGCAGCATGAAGCGCAATGTCTGAAAGGCCGCCGCCGCGACCGCCAGGATTATCCAAGGTTCCATCCGGTTCTATTGCCTTGATTTCAGAGGCTTGGCCAGAGCAATCCAGACATCGTGTTCAGAACACGAGACCGGTCGCAGCTCTCGCGCCGTCTCGGCGTAACTTGCACAATTCCGGGGCAAATCTCAGTAAGGCATTGGATGCGCGCGATGCGCAACATCCAACGCGTCGAGCAGCTCGGACGAAAGCGTCACATCAGCCGCCCCCAACAGGTGATCCAACTGTGCAAGTGTCGTTGCTCCAAATATTGAGGAAACCACAAACGGACGCCGCGCCGACCAGGCCAGCGACATATGCACCGGATCCAACCCAAAGTTGCGCGCGACGTCCAGATAGGCCTCAACTGCGGTCAATACACGATCATTCCGGCGTCCGCCCATGTCCGGGTTCAGCGACATACGCGACTTTTCGGGGATCTTGCCACCCTGATACTTGCCGGTCAGATAGCCGCATCCCAAGGGCGAAAACGGCAAAAGTCCCACATCTTCATTGACGCACATCTCTGCCAGATCGGTGTCGGCCAACCGGCAAAGCAGTGAATATTCGTTCTGAACCGTCTGAATGCGCGGGCCGCCCATCCGGTCGGCGATGGCGTTCCACATCATCGTGCCCCAAACGCTTTCGTTGGACATGCCGAAATGCCGGACCGTGCCGCGCACGACCTCTTTTTGCAACGCGTCGATACATTCTTCCATGTCCGCGATGGTATCGGTCTTGTTTTGCGCGGACGGATCGTAGTGCCAGTTTTTCCGGAACATATAACTGCCACGGTTGGGCCAGTGGAATTGATAAAGGTCGACATAATCGGTCTTCAGCCGTTTCAGCGATCCCTCAAGTGTCTCGCGGATCGTCTTTGCGGAAATCGGCGCGCCATCCCGGACCTTCTTTTGCCCTTCGCCGGAATGTTTGGTGGCCAGGATCACCTCTTGTCGGCGGCCCGTGCGGGCAAACCAGGTGCCGATGATCTCTTCGGTCAGGCCGATGGTTTCGGCCTTGACCGGGTTCACCGGATACATTTCTGCGGTGTCGATGAAGTTGATACCTGCGGCCAGCGCCCGGTCGATCTGCGCATGCGCCTCGTCCTGCGGCGTCTGAACGCCAAAGGTCATGCTTCCGAGGCAAAACTCTGACACGCTAAGACCGGTGCGGCCGAGCGGCTTCATCTTCATTCTGTCATTCTCCTGTTGCGAACCCGGCAGACCATAAGGTGAGCCGCGCCGGGTTTGAATTGCGAATGCGCCGTCCGATACCATTGGCCGGAGTGGCTCTGGCGACAGCGGTCGTGTTACGGGTTTGGTGCGGGCTCGGCTATATCGACCTGCGACACGGCGACGGATTTCAACACGGCAAAGCACGTCTGTCCTGTGGCCAGTTCCAACGTCTCGGCACTGCGGCGGGTGATCCGCGCCAGCAAATGTTCGTCACCCACGGCAAGCTGAACCACCACGCCGGGACCGTCCCCGTGATGCATGGTGCGGATCGTGCCTTCCAGGATATTCAGCGCCGACAGACCTTTCGGCCGGGTCCTCGTCAGGATGACGTCCTGCGCAAGAATGCGCACGCGTATGCGGTCGCCCGGCGCGCGACTGACACCGGGCAGGAACAGCGGCCCTCCGGGGCCGGCCAGCTCGGTCAGCCCGTCGGGATGATGTGCGACCACGCGCGCATTCAGCAGCGCGCCCGCATCGCGCACGCCCATATGCGGCACCAACGCGGGATCGGCCAGTAGTTGCGCCGCCGGACCAGATCGCAGCACCCGGCCGTTTTCCAGCAGGACGATGTGATTTGCCAGGCGCGCGACCTCTGCCACGGCGTGGGTGACATATAAGATCGGAACGCCGGATTCGGAACAAAGCCTGTCCAGAAAGGGCAGGATCTCGGCTTTGCGCGGGGCGTCCAGCGCGGCCAGCGGTTCATCCATCAACAGCATCGCGGGGTCGGACAGAAGCGCGCGGCCAATGGCCACTCGCTGTGCCTCGCCGCCGGACAATGCGCCGGGACGCCGATCCAGCAGACGGCCCAGTCCCAGAATATCGACAACGCTGTCAAACCTGTCACCCGTCGCACGACGCGCATAGGTCAGGTTGCCCTGCACAGTCATGTGCGGAAACAGCCGACCGTCCTGAAAAACATAGCCTAGCCCACGCCGATGCACAGGGACAGAGACCCGCGTCGCCGTGTCCAGCAACACACGGCCATTGACGCTGATCCGCCCGGCATCTGGCCGGAGAAGCCCCGCGACGGCCTTCACCACGGTCGATTTTCCCGATCCCGAATGACCGAACAGCACTGTGACACCGGCAGGCGCGGCAAAGCCGACATCCAGCGCGAAACCCGCAAAGCTGTGGCGTATCGCGACGGACAGGCTCATCTTCCCGCGACCCGTGCCGTGACCCTGCGCGCCATTACTTCTGATACCACCAGCGCCGCCATCGCCACGACGACCGACACGACGACCAGCCGCAATGCAGAAGCCTCGCCGCCCGGCACTTGCAGGAAGGCGTAGATGGCCGACGGCACCGTGCGCGTCTCGCCGGGGATGTTGGACACGAAGGTGATCGTGGCGCCGAACTCTCCCATTGCCTTGGCAAAAGCGAGGATCGCACCGGCGATCACGCCGGGCAGGATCAACGGCAGCGTCACCGTGAAAAACACGCGCAGGCGCGACGCACCCAGCGTCGCGGCTGCCTCTTCCAGCCCTGGATCGACGCTTTCAATCGCCAGTCGCATGGCGCGCACCATCAGCGGAAACGCCATGATCGCCGCGGCGAGTGCAGCACCCGTCCAGCGGAACGCCAATACAATGCCAAAGGCGCTTTCCAGAAAGCCACCGATTGGCCCGCGCCTGCCAAAGCCCAGAAGCAGCACATAGCCGGTCACGACAGGTGGCAATATCAGCGGCAGATGCACGATCCCGTTCAGCAGATGACGCCCCGGAAACCGCCCACGCGCCAAAAGCAACGCCACGCCCAGCCCGAATGGCAGGCTGGCCGCGACCGCCAGACAGGCCACCTTCAGCGACAGCGCTACCGCCTGCCATTCATCTGGACCAAGAAATGCCATGCCGCGGGTCTACCTCGCCGAACGCGTAAGGCAAAGAGGCGGCAGGTTTTCCATCGACGACGGGACTCCTTGCAATAAAATGACGCTCCCCTGAAGGATGTGCCGGACAGCTTCAGCTTGGCAAGGCCGCTTTGGTCGCGATTGCCAAGAAATCACCCGCCCCGGATCACACTGTCAGGGTCGGGCAAGACCTGGGCGGCGCAATTGCACAAGTAGCACCCTGACGCCGTTGATCGCTGTCGCATCCCTGCTTCGCTCTGGCACCAATGCCCGTGACCTGAATCGGACGGCCCCACCCGCGCTGTCTATGCGCCGCGCGCCAGCGTTGTCATCGAACGACTGATGGCGGTTTCCGCGAAAGGGCGGGACGGTTGCCCGCCCTGCCCTCTGGTCCTTGGCCGCGTTAGACGTTAGAGGAAGGCGGACTGAAGACAAGGACTTTCATGGCACGCCATCTTATCACTTCGGCGATCCCCTATATCAACGGGATCAAGCACCTCGGCAACCTCGTGGGCAGCCAGTTGCCCGCAGACCTTTACGCCCGGTTTCAACGCGCGCGCGGCAACGAGGTGCTGTTTCTGTGCGCTACGGACGAACACGGAACCCCTGCCGAACTGGCCGCCGCGAAGGCCGGCAAGCCGGTGGCCGAATATTGCGCAGAGATGCACGCGGTCCAATCAGGCATCGCCGACGGCTTCCGGCTGTCCTTTGATCATTTCGGGCGATCCTCCAGCGAGCAGAACAAGGTGTTGACGCAGCATTTCGCCGGACGTCTGGCCGATGCGGGGCTGATCCGCGAAGTCAGCGAAAAACAGGTCTATTCCAACACCGACGGGCGCTTCCTGCCTGACCGCTATATCGAGGGCACCTGCCCGAACTGCGGCTACGACAAGGCGCGCGGCGACCAGTGTGAGAATTGCACCAAGCAGCTTGATCCCACGGATCTGATTGACCCGCGCAGCGCCATTTCAGGATCAACCGATCTGGAAGTCCGCGAGACCAAGCATCTGTATCTGTGCCAGTCGCAGATGAAGGATCAGCTGGAAGAGTGGATCGACACGCGCGAGGGCTGGCCGATCCTGACCACCTCGATCGCGAAGAAATGGCTGACCGACGGCGACGGGCTTCAGGACCGGGGCATCACCCGCGATCTGGCCTGGGGTGTTCCGGTCAAGAAGGGCACCGAGGATTGGCCGGGCATGGAAGGCAAGGTCTTCTACGTCTGGTTCGATGCGCCGATTGAATATATCGCCGCCGCGCAGGAATGGGTGGATGCGGGCAAAGGCACCGATTGGGAACGCTGGTGGCGGACCGACAAGGGTGCCGACGACGTGCGCTATACCCAGTTCATGGGCAAGGACAACGTGCCCTTCCATACGCTCAGCTTCCCCGCGACCATTCTGGGGTCGGGCGAGCCGTGGAAGCTGGTGGATTACATCAAGAGCTTCAACTACCTGAATTATGACGGTGGTCAGTTCAGCACCTCGCAGGGCCGCGGTGTGTTCATGGATCAGGCGCTGGAAATCCTGCCTGCGGATTATTGGCGCTGGTGGCTGCTCAGCCATGCGCCAGAAAGCAGCGACAGCGAGTTTACATGGGAGAATTTCCAGACCTCGGTGAACAAGGACCTGGCGGATGTGCTGGGCAATTTCGTCAGCCGCGTGACCAAGTTCTGTCGCTCGAAATTCTCCGAAGCCGTGCCCGAAGGCGGCGCTTACGGCCCGCGTGAAGAGGCGCTGATCGAGACTCTGAGCACCCGCATCCGCGCCTATGAGGCCCATATGGAGGCAATGGATGTCCGCAAGTCGGCTGGCGAATTGCGGGCAATCTGGGTGGCGGGGAATGAATACCTGCAAGACGCCGCGCCTTGGACGACCTTCAAGACAGACCCCGAGGCCGCTGCGATGCAGATCCGCCTCGCGCTGAACCTGATCCGGCTTTATGCGGTGCTGTCAGCGCCCTTCATCCCCGACGCGTCAGCGCAGATGATGGAGGCGATGCAGACCGAGGATGACAGCTGGCCCGACGATGTGCCCGGCGCCCTGCAACTGCTGACCCCCGGCCACGCCTTCACCGTCCCCGACGTGACTTTCCGAAAAATCTCGGATGAAGAGCGCGAAGGCTGGCAAGAGCAGTTCTCGGGCATCCGCAGCTAGGCAAGCGACCACGCCGGTCTGCGCTGTAGCGTAACGAAAAAAAAGACCGCGCCGAGATAATCCGGCGCGGTCTTTCTTTTTGTTTGTCCAAAAGGCGCGCGTGTCAGGCGGCGCGCTTTTTGACCAGGTTCGCCTCTGCATCATGCAGCTCGGCCTGGCCGATATATTCGGCATTCAGGGTCTTGATCGCAGCGCCCAGATGGTCGCGGCCGATGACGAACTGAACGTCCACACGGCGTGGCCCCTGATGGGCACCCAGAACCTCGATATCTTCGCGGTCCATCGCGGTCAGACCACGCAACAGAACCTTCAATCCGGAGAGATCGCGCCCGATGACCGAAGCAATGGCAAGCGCACGCACCTGCAGCTCGGCTGACGGGTAGAGCTTTTCCAGATCGGCAGACACGCGGCGCACGGTTTTCAGCGACGCCTCGACATAATGCGTGATCGTGTTGGCATTCGACGTCTTTGAAACGATCCGGACATTGTGACGGCGCAGCGCTTCCAGCACCGCAGTGTCATAGCCTTTGACCCCGACCATATCCGGCTCGAACAGTTCCAGCGCAACCACGTCCAGACCTGTCACAATCTCGACCGACGGCACATCTGCGGGGGCTTCGTCAATCAGCGTGCCGGGATCTTCGGGTTCAAACGCGTTGGTGACCCGCAGCGGTACTTCAGCCCGGCGCAGGATCTTGGCAGCTTTCGGATGGATCGCTTCCATCCCCATATTCGACAACTGATCCGCCACATCATAATTCGTGCGACCGATCTTGCGGGCGTTTTCCTCGCCCACAAGACGCGGATCGGCGGAACAGAGGTGAAACTCCTTGTGGATGATCGCCTCTTTCGCGTCGGTCAGTGCCGCAAGATTGGAGAATGTAACCTCGGAATAGCCGCGGTCAAATTCCTTCATCAAACCTTCGGAACACTGGGCGTACCCGGTGACGATCGGCAATTCAGTCGTTAGGTCAACATCCGCCAGACCCTGCTTGATCCGGGTTTCCAGATCAACCTCGGCACTGTCGCGCCAGCCTGACAGATCGACAAACCGCGCGTTCACGCCATGCCGCTGCAACAGCAGCGAGGTCACAAACGCCGAATGCGCTTCGCCCAGACCGGACAGAAGCTCGCGGATCACCATCATGTGGTGCGACAAACGAAAGTGCCCGTAAGAGCACAGCCGCTGAAGATCGAACAGGCAGCTACGGGCGCCTTCGATCCTGTCGCGCACAAATTCATCGGCCGATTGCCGATCCGCCGCGTGATCCAGCACATCCATATGCGCCTTGGACATTTCGCGACCAACTTCTGTCAGCGCATCCAGCCAACCGTGATCGTCATCAGCATTGGAAAACAATGCGTAGACACCCGGCTTTCCGGACTTCTTATGTTCCAACAGCAGATCGGTGATCCCGCCAAAGGCAGAGACCACGAAGATTCGGTTATACAGGTTGTTCTGACGATGCGGTCCGGCGATCAGTGTGTCGCGCAGCTCTTTCACGCGACTCATAGATGTGCCGCCGATTTTCTCGACAGTATGCGATGTTTTGGTCATCAGTTGATCCATCCCGGCCCCGATGGGGCCTTTTCTGGCGTTCAAGAGTCGACGAGCTCGTAAGACCCGTCTTCGCGGTGCACTTCCTTGCCGGTCACAGGCGGGTTGAAACAGCAGGCCATGACCAGCTCTTTCTCGGCGCGCAGAACGTGACGGTCGTGCTTGTCGAGAGCATACATCACGCCGGGGCGGATTTCATGCGTCTCGCCGGTCGCGAGATCGGTGATCGAACCTTCGCCCTTCATGCAATACACGCTCTCAAAATGGTTCTTGTACTCGAACGTGTGCTCCGAGCCTGCGTCGAGAAACGTGATATGGAACGAAAACCCCATGCCATCATCTGCCAGCAACATCCGCACGGATGTCCAGTCAGCATCAGAAACCACACGGGTCTTTTCGTCTTTTACGATCTTGTTGAAGTCACGAACAATCATTGTCGGCTTTCCTTCTTACTGTGCTGCCAGACGGTGGCCCGCCACGGTGGCGCGGGTGGCGTCGAGCAGAATATCCAGACCCTTGCGGAACAGTTGGTTCGGCGTGGTCAGCGGCGCGAGAACCTTGACGACTTCGTCTTCGGCACCCGATGTTTCGATGATGAGGCCCATTTCGAAGGCACGGGCGCAGATTTCAGAGGCCAGCTCGCCAGAGCCGACGTCGATGCCCTGCATCAGACCGCGCCCTTTGAGTGACGCGCCCGGAACTTCCTCGGCAATGGCCTGCAATCCGCTGGTCAGCATCATCGCCTTTTCGCCCAGCATTTGCTGGAAAGCGTCATCGGCCCAGAATTTCTCGATCGCGACGCGTGCCGTCACGAAGGCATGGGTGTTGCCACGGAAGGTGCCGTTGTGTTCAGCCGGCTTCCAGATGTCATGCTCTGGTTTGATCAGCAGTGCCGCGAATGGCAGGCCCATGCCGGAAAAGGATTTGGCCATCGGGATAAGATCCGGCTCAATCCCCATTTTCTCGAAGCTGAAGAACGTGCCGGTACGGCCACAACCCGCCTGAATGTCGTCGACAATCAGCAATGCGCCATGTTCCTTGGCGAGACGCGCGATGCCCTGCATCCACTCGGTCGATGCGGCGTTCAGACCACCCTCGCCCTGGACAGGCTCCACAATAAACGCGGCCGGGGCATCAATACCACTCGATCCGTTGGACAGCATCATTTCGATCTGCGCCAGCGTATCCACGCCCTCACCGAAAGCGCCATCATAGGGCATGTGCGTCACGTCAGCCAAAAGACCACCGCCAGCGCCACCGCGCTTGGACGAGTTCCCGGTCAGGCTAAGCGCGCCCATGGTCATGCCGTGGAACGCATTGGTGAAGGCGATGATGTTCCGGCGACCAGTGACCTTGCGGGCCAGCTTCATCGCGGCCTCAACGGCATTGGTGCCGGTCGGACCGGTCATCATAACCTTGTAGTCCATATCGCGCGGTTTCAGAATAAGGCGCTCGAACGCCTCCAGAAACTGCGATTTGGCATCGGTGTGCAGGTCGAGCGCGTGGCTCATCCCGTCACGGCTGATATGGTCGATCAGCGCAGCCTTCATATCCGGGTCGTTATGCCCGTAGTTCAACGACGAGCAGCCGGCGAGAAAATCGATATAGGTTTCGCCCTTGGAATCGGTCATTTCCGAACCAGAAGCAGAGGCGAACACCGTATCGAAGCTGCGGCAGTAGCTGCGCGCTTCAGATTCGCGGCGTGTATAAATTGTGGTGTCGGCGATGTTTTCAGTAGACATGGGGTATCCTTCGATTGTGCAATCGAGTGAAAAGACTGGGGGGTGAGAGGTGGATCAGGCTGCTTTGCGCAGAGCCTCGCGGAAGGCGATGGTGACCATGTGCTCGGTCGCGTGCCGTCCGTCAAAGTGATCCTTGCGTGTGAAATGCGGTTCGTCCGAAACGTCCGCACCGATGCGCTTTGCAAAGCCCTTGAACAGGCCCCAGGACGCATCATTGTCCCCGGTGATCGTCGTCTGGATTTGCTTTACATCATCCAATTCGTCACGTTCGATCAGATCTGCCAGCATACGGCCAGCAAGACCGATCCCGCGCGCGTCCGGATGAACGGCAACCTGCCAGACAAAGAGCGTGTCATCTTGCGAAGGTGGAATATGCCCCGAGATCCAACCCACGATTTGACCGTCTTGCTCCGCGACAATGCAAGTGTCGGCGAAATGGTCGCACTGGATCAGATTGCAGTACATTGAATTCTCGTCGAGCGGCTTGCACGCCTCAATGAGGTCACAGATGTCGGACCCGTCCTTGGCTGTCGGCTTACGGAATTCTAGCTGCTTGGTCATAAGTTCACGCTCTCATTATTTCCTTCGATTAGCTAAATATAGTGTGAGGTCTGAAATTTCAAGAAGCAAAGTATATTTTGCGTTTAATGCTTAAACTATTTGAAATTATCGCAAAACTCCTTAGCTTTAGGCCATGATGCAACAAAACGAACACAAACGACTGTCAAATCACTTCGCTGAATTGAAACATTCTACTGCTTCTGCCACGATAGAGCAGGTTAGCAGAGAGTTGGCGAAGATGAACCGGACTGACATCAGCCTGATCGCGCTGCGCAAGATTTTGCGCGCGACAGAGCTTTATGGGCGGAAACTGGCCTCGGCCGCAGGGCTGACCGCCGTGCAGTTCCGCGTGCTTCAAATCGTGTCCGAAAATGCCATGATGACGCCAAAGGACATTTCCAAGCAGATGGGCGTGTCGCAAGCGACCATCACATCATTGATCGACAAGCTGGAAAAGCAGGGCATGGTGTGTCGCACCAAATCCGAAGCGGATCGGCGACAGATCAATATCACGCTGACACCGCGCGGAGTAGAAACCGTGGATACTGCGCCGGACGCTCTGCAACAACGCTATGTGCGGCAGTTCGAGGCATTGCAGGAATGGGAGCAGGCGCAGTTGATCTCGTCTTTGGAACGTATCGCGGCGATGCTGGATGCGGCAGAACTGGATGTGGCACCGGTGTTGGACAGCGGCGATTTCCGAAACACGCACTGACACATTGCGCCTGGCGCTTTGGTATATGCTCCAAGCGCAATGTCATCTCGTCAGATCAGCAGGGTGGTATCGGCGAATACGATGCTTTCAACGTAGTAAAGCTCGTCCACATCTCCGAACGTAAGGTCGGTCATTGTGACATGGGTAGCGCTGTTGGTGACAATCGTGAAGTCCGCAGAATTACGGCCCGACACATTTAATGTGTCCGTGCCGGCCCCACCATAAATATCGTCACTGCCTGCCCCGAAGATAAACGTGTCGTCTCCATCTTGACCCATCAGCGTATCATCACCACCAAGACCGTTGATCTCGTCCGCCCCGTCGCCCCCCCTGATAAGGTTCGCGTTCCCATCGCCTTCGAGCGTATCACCGAAGCCGGTGCCGATGAGGTTTTCAAAACCTGACACCACGTCTCCGGCGGCATCGCCGTCCGTGCCGACCCCGGCATCCAGCGAAACGCTTACCGGCCCTGCGCCGCCACGATAATCCAGCCAATCGATTCCAAGCCCGCCGTCCAGCGTGTCGGCCCCCAAACCGCCACGAAAGACCTCGTCGACGGCGGCAGAGTTGGACCCGGTCAAATTATCGGCAAAGTCTGACCCAATGACGCCCTCGAAACCGGTAAAGCTGTCGCCAGTCGCCCAACCCGCTGCGACCGACGTACCCGTGTCGATCATGACGGCTGCGGATGCATCGCGGTAATCAAGCCAATCGAACCCCGCGCCGCCGTCCATCGTATCATGGCCGCCGCCGCCACGAATGATGTTGTCATTCGCATCGCCTGTCAGGCTGTCCGCTTCGGCGGTTCCCAACAGGTTCGGAAGTCCGGAAACCGTATCTCCGACAGCGTCGCCGCCCAGGAAAGTCGCAGTCAGCAGGTTGACGGTCACGGCATCTGAGCCGCGATAATCCAGCCAATCCTCGCCCGTGCCCGTCAGGACATCGGCCCCTGCCCCGCCGCGCAGGACATTAACCAGGGTGTCCCCGGTCAGCGTGTCATCGCCATCAGAACCCAGAAGGTTCTCGATGCTGTTAAACACGTCGCCGGCAGCAGTGCCACCGGTCGTCACGCCGGTGGCCAGGTTCACTGAGACGGCAACACCGGAGTCGCGATAGTCTGCCCAGTCGGCACCTGCCATACCGAAAAGCCTGTCTGCGCCCAGCCCGCCGCGCAAGACATTCGCGTCGCTATTGCCGGTCAGATCGTCAGCAAAACCGGTACCGATCAGGTTTTCAATGGTTGCAAGCGTATCGTTGCCCGCCGCACCAGCAGCCGTCCCGGCGTTGAGATCGATCTGCACGGCACCGCCCGCGCCGCGATAATCGGCCCAGTCGCGACCGTCACCGCCGACGATGCTGTCGCCTGCGCCACCGCCACGCAAGGTATCGCCCTCGGCAGAACCGGTCAGGGTGTCGCTTTGGGCGCTGCCCAGAACGCGCTCGATGCCAGTGAAACTGTCACCAGCGGCATCTCCGCCGGTGGCGGTCCCGGCGCCCAGGTCGACTGTTACGCCGAAGGCGGAATCCGCATAGGACAGCCAGTCAAGCCCATCGCCGCCGTTCAGCGTATCCCCTGCGCCGCGCCCTTGCAGCACATCATTTCCACTCAGGGCGTTGATCACTTCCGCACCGCCCGAACCGCTAAGCACGTCGTCATAGGTACTGCCAGTGATGATCTGGAAATTTGCCAGCACGTCACCCAGCGCTGCGCCGCCATTGTTGGCAGAGTTGGCAAGGTCCACAACAACTCCGGCCGTTACGGCCGCGTAGCTAATGCTGTTCGTGCCCATGCCCCCATCGAACGTATCGGCACCGGAAGTCGGCGTGAACAGGTCGTCGTTGTCTACACCTTCGATGCGCAATGTCACGGTCGCGGTGCTGAGTCCGCCAAGCTGATAGGTAAAGGTCTCGGTCAGGACATCGCCGACGGGCAGCCATTCATTATCCGCATTGATCGTGTAGGTCAGCTGTCCGTCGGACCCCAGATTGACGGTGTTCCCCGAACCCAGCGAAACATCCGCCCCGACGCCAAGGGCACTGCCATTGACCTGCGTCACCACCCCGCCAAGCGGCGCGAACACGTCGATCAGCGTGGGATTGGCGGCAAAGACATCCAGCCCCGCGACGACCCCTGTCACCGTATCGGCAAAGGTGAACAGGTCATCAACAGCCGTCAGAACGTCGTCATCGGTCACATCCAGCGTTTCGCTGTCGCCCGTATAGCCAGTGGCGGACACGCTGAGCGTTGCGGTCTGCGTGCCGTCCAACACCGCGTCATCAACGCCCTGAACAGAGAATGTTGCAGAACTGTTTCCCGCAAGGATCGTCACTGTAGCCGGAACAGAGGTTTCGCTAGGATCATCTGTCCCGAGCGTGACAATCAACGCATCGGTGGTCGCACCATCGCGAGTCACCGTTCCGGTGGCCGTGCCGCCATTTTCGGAAATGGAGGATTGATCGATTGTAAGCGTAAGCTCGGGATCGTTCACGATGTCAATCGCGACGCTTCCCAGTGGTGTCGTGTTGACGCCGTCAAAACCGGCAAAACTCAGCGCGTCGGCATCGTCACCCGACAAGTCAGACTGACCAAGATATTGGATGTTG
This sequence comes from Primorskyibacter flagellatus, assembly GCF_048268605.1. NCBI lineage: Bacteria > Pseudomonadati > Pseudomonadota > Alphaproteobacteria > Rhodobacterales > Roseobacteraceae > Primorskyibacter > Primorskyibacter flagellatus. Next base: position 22,847 of record NZ_JBLWVF010000011.1, on the reverse strand, counting down.
CCCGCGACGTTCAGATAGTCATTTATCGCGGCCTGCGTGCCACTCAGCGTGACGGTATTAGCATCCACCAGAACCTCGGTAACGCCCAGCCCGGCCCCGTCCGCGACGCTTTGGAACGTGCCGGTCGCGGCGTCAATCGTCAGGGTGTTGATCGCATCTTCTTCGTCGGAATAGTCAAGCTGACTAAGGTCCAGACCTACGACGGTATCTTCGGCAACGCTCAGATCCGGGGTCAATCCGGCCAGTTGTGGCACATCATCTGTCAGCGTCACCGCAACATTCACCGTCACAGCCTGCACGTTGCTCCCGTCCGACAGGGACAGCACAATGTCATAGGTCGACAGAATCCCGGCACCGCCATCGGCCCAAGCCACGTTGCCGTCAATGATATCCTGTTGCGTGAACGTGTCATTCGCTGCCAGCGGCGTTCCCGACAGCGTCAGCGTACCGGCGGCGGGCAGGCTGGTGACGGTATAGGTCAGCGTGTCGCCTTCGGCATCGGTAGCCAGCAACATGGCGGTCGTCAGGGTGACGCTCGCCTCTTCCGAGACAGCCAGCCCAGTGTTTACATCTACCGTCGGTGCGGTGTCGCCGAGTGGGCCTGATGGCAAAGTCTGTGCAACAGTGTGCGAGAGCGTCCAGTTGGTCTCGTCACTGATCGCAAGCAGTAATGCAGGAAATGACAAGTTGGTGGGACCTGAATAAACGCCGTTTTCATATTCGGGAATCGAGACGACTGGATTCTCGCCCAGAGAGATTGCGTTGACCCCGTCGATCAGCCCCGTCGGCACAAGGGAATTTCCAGTTGTATCAGCGTAGATTGTATCAAAATTGGTGGCATCGAAATGCAGCGCATAGACGTTGCTGACAGATGCTCCGGTGACGTCTGCGACGCCTTGATACAGCATGATCTGGTCGCCAGCACTCGACGGGCCGAACGATCCCGAGAAATATGCGTTGAGGACCGGAAAGAAATCCTCGCCGCCATTGGTCAGCAGATCGTCATAGGTGATAACAGTGCCCGCAGACAGATCCGTGGGCGCGATCCAGCGCCCCGCACCTTCGCCGGAACGGAAGGTCGTCCCGGTCCAGCCACCATCGGTAAACCGCAATTCGGTCCCCGCAACCACGTCATTCAGCAGAACAAAGGCGAAATTGTCAGCCCCCGTAGAGTTATAGCCAATGATCGCGGCACCGCCAGCCGACAATGCCGTTCCACCACCTGCGGCGATTCCGGTGCCACTGATGTCGAAGCTGTAGGCGCTTTCGTCGGCGTCGTCAGAGTTGACCGTGATTGTTGCATCCTGCCGCCCGGCGGCTGACGGATCGAACGTGACCGTCACAGTGGTCGAGGCCCCAGCAGCCACGCTGGATGCCGGGGCACTTGTGATGGAAAATTGTGCGGCATCGGCACCGCTCACATCAACGGAGGCGATGTTCAGCGTTCCGCTGCCGGTGTTGCGGATCGTGTAGGTCGCCGTGACCCCGCCGTCATCGACCCCGACGGGAGAAAATATCGTGGCATCGTCCCATGACGGCGTGCTGTCGCCCAAAGCGATCGGAACGGCATTTCCAAGCACATCAATCTCCGGTGCGACCGGCCCGCCGGTCGGCACATAAGGCCCCGCAGGCAACGTTTGTGGCGTATCCGAACCGGTCCAGTTGCTGTCGTTGTTGAGCGACTGGCGCAGCAGATCCTCGGTCGCCTGGGCAGAGGGTGTCCAAACGCCGCTGTCAAACTCTGACGCACCATTGCCGAAAGAGATCGCAGTATCGCCGTCAACCAATCCGGTCGGCAGAAGCGAGGCACCGGTCCCGTCTACATAGACGTTGTCGAACGTGTCCGAATCGAAGTGGATCGCGGCGATGTTCGTGCTGGCATTGCCCGCCACATTCGCCGTTCCCTGATAGGCAATGATCTGGTCGCCCGAGGTGCCAATATCGAAGCTACCCGTAAAATATCCGGTATCCGCCTCGGAGAAATCCAACCCGCCATTTTCGGAAACATCATCATAGGTAATCACGGTGCCTGCACTCAGATCCGACGGCGCGGTCCATTGCACCGCCCCTTCCGTTGAACGGAACGTCGTTCCGGTCCAGCCGCCATCGGTGAACTTGATCGTGGTACCCGCCGTCACATCGGTCATCAGAACAAAGGCGAATGCGTCAGGCTGATCCGCGTTATACCCGACAAAGGCAATATCGCCCGCAGCAAGCGTGGTGGCAGAGCCGGGATTGGCACCGGACGCATAGACATCGAAGCTGTAGCTCGGCTCGTCCGCGTCATCACTGTTGACGGTGATCGTGGCGGTGCGTGCGCCGCCGGCCGATGGGTTGAACTGCACTGTCAGCAGCGCGCTGGAAGATCCCGCGATAGCCCCCACCGGCGACGTTGTGACCGAGAAGTCACTGGCATGCGCCCCGGTAATCTGGATCGAGGACACGTTCAGCGGATCCCCCCCCTGGTTCGCGACAGAGTAGCTGCGGCTTGCGTTTCCGCCGGTCACCTCTACCGCGCCAAAGACTGTGCCATCAACGATGGTGGGTGTGGAATCGCCGTCGACAATCTCGTTCGCGCCGCCCAGAATGGCAATTTCCTGCGGCGGCAGATCGGCCGAGATCGAGAATGCCGTGACAAACGGCGATGTCGGGTAAGCCGTGTTCTGACCGACCCAGTTGCTTGCCGTGTTGATCGCGGCCAGCAGAAATTCGGCAGTGCCGCTGGTTGGCCCGTTGTAATAGCCGTTGTCGAATTCATCGACCACGCCGGTATCAATAAAATGCAGCGCATCCACGCCATCGGTCAGACCCGGAGGAAGCTGCGAATCCGATCCAGTCGCGGCCAGATCCCAGCCAGACGGGCGGGTGTTGAGCGCCGCGATCGGCGTCTCGCCCGCGCCTGCGTTGCCCTGGAAGGCGATGAGTTGGTCACCCGCAGTGGACGAGGAGAAACTGTTGAGAAAGAAGCCGCCATTGCTATCAAAAGAAGCACTTCCGACGCTGGCGGAGATTGTGTTGGCATTTGCATTTGCAGCAATCGAGACCACGGTCCCCGCCGTCAGCGCAGTCCCGGACACCCAGCGGATATTGCCTTCGTCACCGCGCAAGACGCCGGCCTGATACTCACTATCGGTGATATTGATGACGGTCGATGCATCTACATCACGCAACAGCACGAAGGCGAAACTGTCATCCAGCGAACTTAAAACGCTTTCCCCAGTGTATCCAATGAATGCAATATCACCCGCAGAGAGCGTGGTCATGTCAGGTATTCCTTATTTTTCCGGGCAATACACCCGAACCATCATCGTCCAGATGCGGAGTGAACGTGTCAATAACCCATACAACCGCAATAAATTAACTCAAAACAATAATACTCCATTAAGGCGAGCGCACAAAGCCGTCATTTTTGATCCGCGGAATAATATTTCCGCAAGCTTGGCCCGATTTTTGCCAAGTTCTGTATCTTGCCGCCGAAACGGGCAGGAGCGGAGCTACAAAATATATGCGTTCACGTTTTCAAATCAGAAAAACTCTGCGCCAATTGCTCTGCCGATGCTTGCAACAGCGAAATATCCACACCTACCGCAACGAAACGAGCACCACGCGCGGTCACGCGCCGGATTAAACCGGCATCAAAAGTCAGGATGCCCGCAGGCAGGCCCGCAGCAGCGATGCGTGCGGTGGCGTCCTCGATCACGTCCATCACTTCGGGATGGGTTGGCTGGCCGGGGAATCCAAGGCTTGCGGCCAGATCGGCGGGGCCAATGAAGATGCCATCAACTCCTTCAACCGCAGCGATATCCTCTAATTGCTCCAGCGCCTGACGGGTTTCTGCCTGCACCAAAACACAGATCTCTTCGGCCGCATGGAGGGCGTAATCCTTGACTTTGCCATAGCGCGACGCACGCGTCACACCGGCAACACCGCGCATGCCTTCAGGCGGATAACGCGTCGCCGCGACGGCAGCGCGCGCCTCTTCAGCGGTATTGACCATTGGCAGCAACAAAGATTGTGCCCCAATGTCCAAAAATTGTTTGATAATTATCGGGTCATTTACCGGCGGACGCACAACCATATGCGCAGATCCACCACGGGCCGCTTGCAACTGGCTGGCCACCAGACGCAGATCCGAGGGCGAATGCTCTGTATCCAGCAAAACCCAGTCATAGCCGGTTTCGGCCAGCATCTCGGCAATGAACGGATCGGGCATCATCGACCACAAGCCAAGCTGCACCCCGCCCTCTTTCAACGCCTGTTTGAAAGGATTGCGCGGCAGGTCAGTCATGGCACTGTCTCCGGGGAGTGCGTTGGAATGCGGCCCGGATTTCCGGGCCGCATTGTCGTTAAGGGTCAGGCCAGATCGCCGGGCAGCAGCGCGGCAGGCATGTTCTGATAACAGACCGGACGCAGGAACCGCCGGATCGCCATCGTGCCGACGCTGGTCGCGCCAAAGTTCGTGGACGCAGGATAAGGCCCGCCATGCACCATCGTATCGGACACCTCGACGCCCGTGGGGAAGCCGTTGGCCAGCAAACGGCCCGCCTTGCGCTCCAGCACCGGCATCAGCTTCTTGCCGTCTTCGGTATCGCCATCCTCAAGATGCAGCGTGCAGGTCAACTGACCTTTCAAAGACTTGGCAATCGTGACCATCTCGTCCACATCGGCGGCGCGCACGACCAGACCCAGCGGGCCGAAGACCTCTTCGCCAAGTGCCTCATTGTCCATCCACTCCTTGCCGGTCGTGGCAAACAGATAGGGCGTCGCATTGCGGTTGTCACAGGTCGAGGTCAGAAGCTCCTGCACACCCGTAACACCGGCAACCCGGTCGCGCCCCTGACGGTAGGCAGACGCAATCCCGTCGGTCAGCATGGTCTGTGCGCCCATCGGCTCCAGCGCCTTGGTTGCGGCTTCGATGAAGGCATCGGCGTCCGGCCCGTCAATCACCACGGCAATGCCGGGATTGGTGCAGAACTGGCCCGCGCCCATTGTCAGTGATCCGGCCCAGCCTTCCGCCAGTGCCGCACCGCGCGCCTTCAGCGCCTCGGGCAACAGGAACATCGGGTTGACGCTGCCCAATTCGCCGAAGAACGGGATCGGCTCGTCGCGCTGCGCGCACAGGTCAAACAGCGCACGTCCACCGCCCAGCGACCCGGTGAAGCCCACCGCCTTGATCAGCGGATGCTGCACAAGAGCTGTGCCGACGTCACGCTTGCCGCCCTGAATGAGGCTGAAGACACCAGGATGCATGCCGCAGCTTTGGATGGCGGCGTGGATGGCTTCGGCCACGATCTCGCCGGTGCCGGGATGCGCGGAGTGGCCTTTGACCACCACCGGGCAGCCCGCCGCCAGCGCCGAGGCCGTGTCGCCGCCGGCGGTCGAAAACGCGAGCGGAAAGTTCGACGCGCCGAACACCGCTATAGGTCCGATCGGACGCTGCACCAGTTGCAGGTCGGGGCGCGGCAGAGGTTCGCGTTCGGGCAGCGCCTTGTCATGGCGTCGGTCGAGATAGTCGCCCTTTACGATGTGATCAGCGAACAGGCGCAACTGGCCGACGGTCCGGCCACGTTCCCCCTGAAGCCGCGCCTCTGGCAACCCGGTTTCCTGCGTGCCTATCTCGGTGATGGCATCGCCGCGCGCGTCGATCTCGTCGGCGATGGCGTTTAGGAACTTTGCGCGTTCTTCGCGGGTCGAATAACCATAGCTCCAGAAGGCCTCTTCTGCGGCGATGCACGCGGCATCAACCAAAGCAGGCGTGCCGACGCTGTAGTCATGCGCCGGGCCATGCGCCGGTTCCGAAGAGAATGTGGCATCGCCCGCAACCCACTCACCTGCGATCAGATGTTTGCCGTGAGGCGTGAATGTCGATTTGTCCAGCATGGTCGCTTCCTTTTCATATCATGTCGAATGCCCGCGCCGCACTGGTCGAGCAAGGCTATTATACTTCGATAGAGTGCGGCAGTGACGGTTTCCTGCCCAAGACCTGTGCCACCGACCTGCCGGAGTCAACCCGGTTTCCCTGCGGGTTCAGATCAGCAGCACTTAACGGCCGTTGGCCTTGCGCCATTCGTCGAACAGTTCCAGGTTGGCCTCGTCGGTTGCCGGATAGAGACCGATTATCGTCTGACCGTCACGCACACGCTCGACCACGAAATCCTCGTATGCGGTCATCTCTGTCGCCTCGACGGCGACCTCATCGGCAATACCAGCCGGAATTATGATGACGCTGTCATCATCGCCCACCACGATGTCGCCGGGAAAGACTGCCGCATCGCCACAACCGATGGGCACGTTTATGTCGATCGCCTCGTTGAGAGTCAGGTTGGTGGGGCTGGACGCGCGGCTGTGATAGGCTGGCATGTCCAGCTCTGCGATCGACATGGAGTCGCGGAAACCGCCATCCGTTACAACGCCTTCTCCGCCGCGCATCATCAGACGGGTGATGAGAATGTCACCCGCGCTGGCCGCGCGTGCATCCTTGCGGCTGTCCATCACAAGGACATGCCCCTTGGGACATTGTTCGATCGCCACCCGCTGGGGATGCTCGGGGTTGCGGAACTCTGCCAGAGTGTTGCGATCCTCACGCGCGGGCATGTAACGCAGAGTGAACGCCGGTCCGACCATGTTGCGGCCCTTGCGCGCCACGGGGCGCACGTCCTGAATGACCTGATTGCGAAGTCCGCGTTTGTACAGTGCCGTCGCCAACGTCGCGACGGAAACCTGGCGCAGCCGTTCGATTGTGTCGGTGTTCATTGTCCTACCATCCGTTATTATCTTACAGCCGCACCTTGTCCCGGCGGCTTACTGTCCAGTCGGAGGCCTGCGTCAACGACGCTAAACGCCACCCAAGCCCATCAGGGACGCGCATCCGCCCGCCCGCGATCTCTTTCGGTATCCCGTGAAAACGGCGAGACGCCGTGACCGGGGCAGCCGCCATCAGTTGATCTCTGGCTCTGGCACAGGGCCGCCAAAGTCGGTCCGGAGGAAGTCGAAATCGCAGCCCTTGTCGGCCTGTTCGACATGGGAAGAAAACATCTTGCCATAGCCACGTTCGTAGCGCGGCGCGGGTGCCTGCCACCGCGCACGACGTTCGGCAAGTTCTGCTTCGCTGAGTACGACGTTCAGGCTGCGGTTTGGAATGTCCATCTCGATGAAGTCGCCCGTTTCGATCAGGGCAAGCGGCCCGCCGACAAAGGACTCTGGCGCGACATGCAACACGCAGGCACCGTAGGACGTGCCCGACATACGCGCATCAGACAGGCGGACCATGTCGCGGTGCCCGTCCTTCAGCAGCGCCTTGGGCATCGGGATCATGCCCCACTCCGGCATCCCCGGCCCGCCTTGCGGGCCTGCATTGCGCAGCACCATCACGTGATCGGGCGTCATCGGATAGTCTTCGTCGTTGATGATCTTCTTGAGCTCGGCATAGCTGTCGGCGACGATGGCCGGGCCTTTATGCGTCTGGAATTTGGGGTCCATCGCGGCGGGCTTGATCACCGCACCGTCGGGCGCAAGGTTGCCCTTCAGCACCGCAAGGCTGCCCTCGTGATAGACCGGGTTCGACAGCGGCCGGATCACATCATCATTGTAGTTCTGCGCGTCCGCGATGGTCTCTCCCAGCGTCTTGCCCGTGACTGTGGTCACGCCCAGATCCAGCTTGTCGCCCAGTTCTTTCATCAGCGCAGGGAGCCCCCCGGCATAGAAGAAATCCTCCATCAGGTATTCCTTGCCGGTCGGACGGATATTGGCGAGCACCGGCGTGGTGTGGCCGATCTCGTCCAGATGCTCCAGCGTCAGGGGGATGCCTGCGCGGCGCGCCATCGCGATCAGGTGGATAATCGCATTGGTGGAACACCCCGTCGCCATCGCCACGGTCACCGCATTGCGCGTGCTTTCCCATGTGATGATCTTGTCAGGTGTCAGATCCTCCCATACCATTTCCACGGCGCGGCGCCCGCAGGCGGCCGCCATCCGCTTATGTCCCGCATCCGGCGCAGGGATCGAGGACGCGCCGGGCAGCGTCAGGCCAAAGCCTTCGGCAATCGACATCATCGTGCTGGCAGTGCCCATGGTCATGCAGGTGCCATAGCTGCGCGCAATGCCGCCCTGCACACCGTCCCATTGCTCTTTGTTGATGGTGCCCGCACGGCGTTCATCCCAGTATTTCCAGACATCCGTGCCAGAGCCCAGCTTCTCGCCCGCATAATTGCCACGCAGCATCGCGCCCGCAGGCATGAAGATGAACGGAATACCCATGCTGACCGCCCCCATCACCAATGCCGGCGTGGACTTGTCACAGCCGCCCATCAGCACCGCGCCGTCAATCGGATGGCTGCGCAGCGTTTCCTCGACCTCCAGCGCGCCCATGTTACGATACAACATAGACGTCGGTTTCAGGAATTGTTCGCTGAACGAATGCACCGGCATTTCAACCGGCGTGCCACCGGCCTGAAGGATGCCGCGCTTCACCCATTCGGCGCGGTCGCGCAGATGATGGTGGCAGGGTGAGAGGTCCGACCATGTATTGATCACGGCGATGACCGGCTTGCCTTCCCAGTCGTCGGCGTTCCACCCCATCTGCATCGCACGGCTGCGATGCCCCATGGAACGCAGATCATCCGGCGCAAACCAGCGCGCGGAACGAAGGTCTTCGGGTTTTTTGGTCTTGGTCATATCATCACCTCAGGAAATCGGTGTCGCGAAGGTGAACATCACCCAGATCAGAACAGCAGCCAGCACGACGCCGGCGATCCACGGCCACTTGCCATAGCCATCAATATCATCGCGAGAGTCGCGTCCAATCATGTGTAACGTCCTTCTTGATTCACATCTCAGTTCAGCGCTTCGGGCAGCCAGAGCGCAATTTGCGGGAAGCTCATCACCAACACCAGACCGACGATCTGAAGGGCGATGAATGGCAAAACGGCCAGAAAGATCTCTTGCAGTGTGACATCCTTGGGGGCCACCGACTTCAGCCAGAAACAGGCCGGTCCGAAGGGCGGCGACAGGAAATAGATCTGGATGTTCATCACGAACAGGATGCCGAACCAGATCTTTGCCTGATCCTCTGTCAGACCAAGTTCGGGTGCCAGTGTCATCACCACCGGCGCAAAAACCGGGACCGTGATGAAGACGATGGCGATCCATTCCATGAATGTTCCCAGCACCATCAGGATCAGCATCATCACGATGATCGTGCCCATCGCCGAAAGCCCGAGGCCAAGGAACATCGAGCGCATGAAATCCGCGCCGCCGACAAGATTGAAGATGCCGACAAAGCTGACCGCGCCCAGCACCAGCCAGATGATCGTGCCCACCGTGGTCATTGTGCCCAGCATCGCCGCCGACAGCACCTCCCAGTTAAAGCGGTTGCGCACTGCCGCAACGACAAGCGACCCGATGCAGCCCACGGCAGCCGCCTCTGTCACCGATGCAACGCCCCCATAGATAGAGCCCATCACCGCGCCGATCAGCAGGATGCACAGGATCACCGCGGTCAACCGGTCCTTGGACAGGCGTTTCTCCTCGCCGCCGGTCTTGGCGGCAACCTCGGCGGCGGTGGGTGCCAGCGAATGATTGAGGTTGACCCGGATCAGTACGTAACCAGCATAGAACACCGCCAGCATGATGCCCGGCACCGCGCCCGCCATGAACAGATCGCCGATGCCCACCTCTGCCGACAACCCGTAGACGATCATAATGATCGAGGGCGGGATCAGCGTCGCCAGCGCACCCGCCGCGCAAATCAGGCCAATGGTCAGCTTGCGGTCATATCCCAGCCGGAACATCTGTGGCAGAGCCACCAGGCCCAACATCACGATCTCGCCGCCCATCACACCGGACATGGCGGCCAGGATGACAGCCACAACGGTGGTTTGCACCGCGACACCGCCCCGCAGATTGCCCGCAAAGATCGACATCGCGTCAAACAGGTCTTCGGCGATCCCTGCGCGTTCCAGGATTGACGCCATCAGCACGAAAAACGGCACCGCGACCAGCGTGTAGTGTTCCAGCAGACCCGCGGCGTTGGAACTGACCAGAAACAACCCACGCGGTCCGAAAAAGGTGATCGCCATGATGACCGAGACGATCAACGTGACGATGCCCAACGGCATGCCGGTCATCATCAGCGTCACCAACAGCAGCACCATGATGATCGAGACGGTGCCCAGATCCATCGCCCGCATGTTCAGCGCCTTGGACGGGTCCAGCGCCTTGCCCACGGCGGAAAACCCATCCGAAATCGCCGCGGCCCAGGAAATATCAAAGGCATGCCCCAGCAAGGCCGAGACAAAATAGATCAGCATGAAGCCAGCCAGCAGCTTGACCGCCAGTCGCGCCCCGCCGGATGTCACATGCCGATACAGGTTCACCGTCAACTGGGTGAGATACAGGAAGGCACCAGCGACCATCACGGTCTTCAACACCATTGGCAGCGGGGAATTGAAGGCCGAACCGGACTTTTCGACGCGCTCAATGCTGACATAGGCCCGGATCGACGCATCCGCGAGCAGCATGTAAAGCGCCACGATACCAACCAACATCGCAAACAGGTCCAGCCACCAGCGCTGCCGGTCACTCGCCATGACATGAAAAACGGTGATGCCGATATGGCGCCGCTTCAGCGTGATATAGCCCGAGGACAGCATCCAGGCGCTAGCGCACAGCATCATCACCGTCTCAAAGGCCCAGTAGGTGGGCGCGTTCAGCGCGTAGCGGGAGAACACCTCATAAAGTGTGGCGGCAGCTGCCACCAGATAGAACACCGAAATGCCGATGCCCAATGTGTGACTGAAATGGTCGACCACATTGTAGTTGTCGCGGTTCAGATCTCCGTCGCTGTACAGAGGGTCATCTCCTGCCACCTCCAGCGGTGCCGTCTCCAGATGTTCGTCATATTCACGGCTCATGCCGGATGCCTCCGTTGCCCACCTGTTCCGGCGAGTCGATCCGTCGTGTCACCCGTCCCGGACTTGATCCGGGACCTCCGCGCTGGCGGTGTTCGCTGACAGGAGGTCCCGGATCAAGTCCGGGACGGGTGTTTTCCTGCATCAACGTCAGATTATAGCAGCCCGGCATCTTTCATGAATTTGATATGCGTATCATAGACTTCCTGCGCCAGTTCGGTCTGCGCGGCAAAGTCGCTCCACGCTTCCTGAGCGATCACGCGAAACTTGTCGCGCTCGGCCTGGGGCCAATCGATGACCGTCAGTTCACCTGCCGCCTTATCGCGCGCGACCAACTGGCGATCGAGACGATCGAAATACTGCCTCAGCCCGTTATAGGCCGCCAGATACCACGTCTCCAGCGCTGCCTTCTCCGCATCCGTCAACTCTTCCCAGACCATCTCGGACACGGTGAATTGCAGGATCGGGGTAGAGTGGATGCCCGGAAAGATCGGGAACTTTGCGATCTTGTGCATACCGTTGGAGTCGTTGTTGGCATAGGCAGAGTTATCCGCAGCATCGATCACGCCTTTTTCAAGCGCGCCGTAGGTCTCCGACCCCGACATCGACACAGGAGCAGCGCCTGCGCGTTTGAACACATCGGCGGCAAGGCCTTCGGGCGAGCGGATTTTCAAACCCTTCAGGTCAGCCACGCCATTGACCGGCACTTTCGAGACAAAAGCCTCTCTCGCATAGGCACCGCAGCCCACGACATGCACGCCGGGGAAGTGGGCATCGTAGAGCTTTTGCAGCATTTCCTTGCCGCCGCCCTGCGCGCAGAACGCCTGGATCTGGTCGGCAGAGTCGTAGCCCGCGATCAGGTCGCCCATCAGTGCAAAGGCAGGGTCGATCCCGGCAAAATAATTGATCGAGGTCAGATCACCATCGAGGATCCCTACCCCGATCGCCTCTGCCGTTTCGCGGCGCGGCACAACGGCATCGACCGGCAGCAATTCGACCGACAAGGACCCGCCGGTCATCGCTTCGAGCTTTGGCACCCATTCCTCGTTCAGATAGGCGAGCGATGCGTGGCTGGCGTTGGAACTTGTCTGGATCTTCAATGTGCGATCCGCCGCCATTGCCGCGTTGGCCGCAAGCGTCAAGCCCGCAATCAGGGTAACGGCCTTAGCGACCGAAACAATCATAGACGATTTCATTGGTTTCCTCCCTAAAGTCTCGTCGCACCTGCAATCCGTTCCAGGCTTTTCTTCAGAAACGACTAGGCAACTAATATATCAGTGAGATAGGCTAGGCAACGACTCATTCGCCCTAGGTCACGGGACAAGCGCGACACAGAGATGTAGAGAGGCGCGCATGAAACTGACACACAGCACAACTGAACAAGGCCTCTTTGCCGCTGCGGACGGCGCGCGCCCCGGCGCGTCTGCGGCCCAGCGTGTCTACGCAAACCTGCGTCAGCGCATCGTGAACCTGGAGCTGAAACCCGACAGCACCCTATCGCGCAACGCATTGGCGAAGCATTACAACGTCAGCCAGACTCCGATTCGCGAGGCCATGCAAAAGCTTGAACAAGACGGGCTTGTGCGAATTTTTCCGCAGTCCGGCACGGTTGTCGCCCGCATCGACGTCAAACAGTTGCACGAAACCCAGTTCCTTCGCGTCGCCGTCGAAATCGAGGTAGTCCGACGCCTTGCAACTGACCCGGATGCGCCGACCTTGCACCGCGCCCGAGTGCTTTTGGACATGCAGAAAGCGTTGCGCGACAGGCCGGAACAGGTCGACATGTTCAGCGATCTCGACAAGGCATTTCACCGGACGCTGTTCGCAGGCGTCGGCATGATCGGCTTGCACCATTATCTAGAAGGCAGGCTGGGCCATCTCGCGCGTTGCCAGCGTCTGGAACTGCCCAAGGCGGGCAGAATGGTCGGCATATTGGGCGGCCATACGGCGGTGCTGGACGCGATAGAGGCGGGTGACGCCGACGGCGCGGCGCAGCAGATGCGCAAACACCTGACCGGGACGATCCTGCGGATTTCCGTGCTGCAAGAAGAATTCCCTGACTATTTCACTTCTGAACAGTTGTAGGATTTGCAAGGTCGCAAGTGGCGGCCCACAAAGTCAGAGAAACGTCAGGACGCGGAACACCCCAATCAGAAACACCGCGGCCAGCAGGCTGAAGGTCAGGTTCCAGCGCCAAGTCAATGTCACTGGCGCAAGCCCGCTGACCCGGCCGGTCAGAAGCACAACCGTTGAAAACGGCGAAAACGTCATTGCCAGCGCCCATCCGCAGGAGATCGACAATGCAATCAAGGTTGGATCGGCGGGCATGACCGGCAATGCGCCGAACAGGCTGCCGAAAAAGATCGCCATCATAATCGGGCTGAGGGCGGACAGGCTGAGCAAAGCAATGACTGACGGCAACAGCCCCAACAGGACGTAATCCGGCACCGCGTCGATCCCCAGCGCCTGCCCCAATTCCTGTGCTGATATCAGCCCGGCCAACATCCGGCCAATATAACCCGAGCAGGCCAGCGTCACGGCAACCGGCGCGGCCTTGGGCAAGCTGTCGCGGTAGATCCCGCCCAGTCGTGACCGCACGAACGGCCAACCTTCGCTGCCCCGGTTTTGCGCCCATAACCAGCCCACCAGCATCACCGGACAGGATACGACAAGACCAAAAACGATGGTATCGCCGGTCAGCCACGCTATCGTTCCGGACATGCCCAACAACCAGCAGCACGCAGCCAGAAACATCACTGCGGCATGCCGTGGGAACGGGGGTGGCACCATCGGTCGGGCCGCATGCCTTCGCCTGTAGCGCAGCTGATCCTCGATGCCGCCCAAGGCCATCACGCAAAAGAATGTCCCAAGCCCCAACAAAATCCAGCGTCCGCGATCAACGCCGTGCATCAATTCCATCAACACCAGCGGCGCGATCGCGGTAGGCGACCAGATCACGCTCCAGGCGAAACCGCGCAGCAAGGCGCTTAGCTGACGCCGCTCGCGGATCGGGTTCAGCGGATCGCCGGGCGACGCATGATGGATGCCGCGCTGGATCAACGGCACCAGAAAGCTGACGACACCCACGTTGAACAGGATCGACATGATTGCCGTGCCACCGTTCAACGCATAGTAGCGCCGTCGCGGCGGCTGGCGCGTCAGATAGCCGCCCAATTCGCTGACCGACGGCGACGTTGCAGCCGCTTCGTGCAGCAAGCCCAGCAGCAGGATGAAGGCCATCAGAAAGCTCGCCTGATCCAGCGCGCCCTCTATCACACCCGGCTTGTTGAACGGGGTCCAAAACGCCACGACCGTCGCCAAGACGCTCGCGCCCAGCAGGTAATATTCCCGTCCGCTCAGGTGCCGGAACGACAAGACAATCACGCCTCCCATAGCGGCCCAGGCCGTCCAGCGCAGCGGATCCAGCCCTGTGAGCCGCGCGCAGATCTCGAACGCCATGATGGCGACGATGGCCGCAGAAAGCAGACTGCGCGACTGGTTCATACGCCACCTCTAAACAGCCGAGCATTGCTGACCTGCGTGCAGGAAAAATATGCTGAACACATGTTCGTGCTTTCTGTTCATGGCAACACCCAGACCCGGCGCGCCCTGTCCCTGACCGTTTTGGCCAAACGGCGACATGGCCCGAGCCACACCGTGCTTGCAGGGCTCGGTTGTCGCCATGCTATTGTTGACATAGTAATATATCAGCAAGCCAGACTGTCCATAGCTCGGTGCCGATTTGGCTTGCCGCTGCGCCAGAAACATCCGTGCCCATGAAACATGAGGGATCTTTATGCAGACACGACGATTGGGACGCCATGGGCCCCAGGTTTCAGCCATCGGCATCGGCGCGATGTCCTTCGCGGGCTTTTACGGCGATACCACCGAGGCCGAGGCACACGCGTTGCTGGATACCGCGGTCGAGCTTGGCGTCACCCATCTTGATACGTCCAACATCTATGGGATGGGCAAATCAGAATCCATAATCGGCAGCTATATCGCCAGTCGCGGCCGCAACCCCTTTCTGATCGCGACAAAAGCCGAATCACGCGTGATCCGGGTTCTGGCGTGCGCTACTTCGACAATTCCGCCGAACATCTCGAAGCCGAACTGGACAAAAGCCTGATACGGCTGGGTGTGGAGTGCGTGGACCTTTTCTACGTCCATCGCCGCGAAGCCGCCCGTCCGATCGAGGAAGTAACGAACACGATGGCAGCGCTGGTCCGCAAGGGCAAAACCCGCGCCATCGGCCTGTCCGAAGTCGCCCCCGCCACGTTGCGCCGCGCCGCTGCGGTGCATCCGGTCGCTGCCGTGCAGTCGGAATATTCGCTGTCCACACGCGCCCCCGAACTTGGACTGGTGCAGGAATGCGAACGTCAGGGCACGGCGTTGGTGGCTTTCTCGCCCGTGGGCCGGGCCTTGCTGACCGATCGCCCTCCCACCGAGGATCGCGTCGCGGCCTCGGCGTTTCTGGCCGGCAACCCACGCTTCACCGAGCCGCATTTCTCCGCAAACATCGCGGCAAGCGCGCCCTTGCGTTGCCTGGCCGCAGAGAGCGGCACCAGTGCGGCCGCATTGGCCATCGCCTGGCTGATCGCAAAGTCGCCGACTGTCATCCCGATACCCGGCACCCGCAACCCGGCACATTTGCGCGAACTGGCCGCAGGAGCGTGCATGGAACTGTCCGACACCGAACTTGCGCGTATCGAAGCCGCATTGCCAGTCGGATGGGCGCATGGCGATCGCTACACTGAGGCACAATGGATCGGGCCGGAACGCTATTGCTAGAATAAGCGGCTTTCCCGCATTGATAGCGACAGCAAATGCCATATCCGAATGGGTCGCTGCAAGCGGCCACCGGCGCGTATTCCAGAAGCCCGTCACCGCGACCAAGGCCATGGTCGCACATAAAGCCGATCTGCTGCACCAATGTCAGAACTCATGCTGAACAACCGTAGCGCGGCGCGGTGGATCAAACCTTAAGATTGCGCGCAGATTCCTTGATCGCGTCATACTGGCCGGATGGACGGAACCGCCACAGGTAGTCGGGCAACACTGCCTCCATATCGATGGGTTCTATCCCAAGTTCGGCAAACCCTTTGGCACCCTCGGCAACAACATTGTCATGCGCAAGATTTCTGACCTGATCGCGTGTGGCAACCGGGTTGGGGATCAAGCCCAAAGTCACCTTCTCCAGCAAATCAAAAGCCCATGCGATGATTTTAGCGAAGAAAAACGGGATATTCAGGACTAGGCGACGCTTGCGGATCACACTCAGCATCTCCTGCATCAGCGCCCGAAAGCTCATCACATCGGGACCCCCCAGTTCGTAGATGCCCGGTGCCGCCTCGCCCTGCACACCCATCACCGCGGCCCGAGCAACGTCATCGACATAGACCGGCTGAAATTTCGTGTCGCCTCCGATCACCGGCAAGACCGGGCCAAAGCGCGACATGCCTGCGAAACGGTTGAAAAACTCGTCCTCGCGTCCGAAAATGATTGACGGGCGCAGGATCACGGCATTCGGGAAATGCTCCAGCACGGCAGCTTCGCCCAACGCCTTGGTACGCCCATACGCGCTGCTGGCTTCCGGATCCGCACCGATGGCTGAGATTTGCACCAGTGACTTTACGCCGTTCTGCGCAGCCAACCTGGCAACACGCGCGGCACCCTCGTGCTGCACCGCATCAAAGCTGTTCTTGCCGCGCTCAGCCAGAACCCCGACGCAATTCACCACCGCATCAGCCCCCTGCATGACCGACGCCACGCTCGCATCGTCGCGGATGTTGCAAAGAACTGGCTCAACCTGTCCGACCACACCGAAAGGCTTTACGAAGATCGCGTCATTCGGACGCCGCACCGCGACCCGGACGCGCCAGCCCAGCTTGGCCATGCGCAGAGCAATGTAGCGGCCAACAAAGCCGGATCCGCCATAGATGGTCACGAGCTTGGTCATATCTGTAGGCTCCTTGCACAGCAATTCTCTTGCCTGAATAGCGATGCACAAGGTCGCAGACAAGGTGCCAAGGCACCGCGTGCAAATATCTTCAGAAACCTCGTTGACACGGCCTGCTCTCAGGCTTAAACGCCTGCTCCACGACACCTGCCCAGGTGGCGGAATGGTAGACGCGCTGGCTTCAGGTGCCAGTGGCCGCAAGGCCGTGGAGGTTCGAGTCCTCTCCTGGGCACCAAATCATCAGATGAACCTATTGTTTTTGTTGAATCTTTTTCATATATCTTAATCTTCATCCACCCAATTATCCCCCTTAGCGTTTTCGCGTAGCTCCGCGTGTTTTGGGACTGCTTGAGTGTTTTTTTTGGCTTGAAGTATTGCTTTGAGCCGGAGGGCTTTACGACCAAGACGCGAGCGTTGGTTTCCGCGAGGACTGCCGGTGTCGAAATTGAGCAGGTGCGCAGTGTCTGGGCCGAGTAGCAGGACCGCTTCCATGAGAGGCCGCGCTGGACAGCGGCGCTACATAGTCCGCCGACGAGCTGAATCGCGACCCGAAGTTGAAGCTAGAGCCAGACGCCAATTCGATGGAGTGCCGCGAGAAGGCGGCGGGAGTTCGTGAAGATTCATCGTCCCCAAGATTCCGTTTCGACATTGCTGAGCTCCTTGCGTTGAAGATCAGCAATCGACAAATCGCAGCTTACGTAAGTGTCCTAATTTTGGGGACTAACTCAGTTTACCAACATTGCAGGTCGTACTTTTTAGATTTTGAACCTTAACAAATCTTAACATTTACCGGCAGAAACGTCGGACCGCCATCAGTACGGCCTCCTGTGGAAAACGATTTTCGTTTCCACGCAAACACGCATTCTGGGACCAAGTCGGACAACAGGGCCGGATCTAAAAGGCGCATGAAGAAGTAGCTTCCGGCCATTCGTAGGTGGCGCAGCATTTTTGGCGGTCCAAGATCGGCAATGTGGGTCGAAGTGAGAGTTCGCCGCGTTTGCACAGATGTCCGCTTTATTGGTGCGCAGGACTTGGAACGAGGAATACCGCGTCGATTACGGCCTTCGGGAAGTCCGTGAGTAATTTCGGGTTTCTAGAATTCGTCAGATTCCGGAAAATTGCCTAGCCTAACAAGGAAGCTTGGGTCGCCGACTTCTCCGCTCGCTGGATCTTCAGTAACCATGTAGGCGTCAGCACCCGCGCAGTCTTCGGATAGCGCCTCTCGTTCGGCTCTGCTTGTCGCTTCTGACGCTGTGGAATATTCAAATTGCTTGGCAATCTTCAGGCCTGTTTGCCCATCGCGCCAAGCCTTGGTTACAACATAGGTCTGGCAGATATAGTGGATTTTTTCTGGGGAACGGTCTGCGTCTGTCATGGATGGATCCTTATGATCGGCTGAAACAATTGGAAGTTCCGGGAACAGCCTTGGCCGATTTCAGCCGGATTGACGTGCCGGTTTTCCAGCGGAGCACTTAGCAAACCGCCGAAGTTCAACTACTGCGTTGAAGCGGCTTTCGTGCGATGCAATTTTGACGCTGCTGAATCTTTGGGTACAGGTGGCGTGTTTGCATCTCTTTCAAGGCGAGCATCGCGCAGTCGGGAATTCTTGGCGTCACGTTTTTCCGTTTCTTCGTCGACCATTTGTCTGACAACACGCGTCGTCTTATCTATCGGGGTTTCCGGTTTGGCGTCAGACACCTTGAACAGATTGTTTTTTGTGAGTTTCGTCATTTTTCAGTTTCCTTTTTGGGTTAGCGTCAGCTGGACCAAGCGAGCTCTTTCAAACCAGCGCTAAGTGGTCGACCTTGTCTTGGGTGTGCCGTGTTGGTCGTGTGGGTGGATTGCCCATGAGTTCCACTTTGATGTCCGGCGCAGCCATCGCATGCATCAACGCTTTGTAATTCATCTGGAATCTCACCTCGGAACCGATCTTTGGCAGGGTGCCGGGCATTCCAATGACAAGATGATCGCTGGTCGCACCGATCAATGTGCTTCCAAAAGGCATTGAAAGCCCCAGAATGTCGGTGTCCTGATGACCCATAGCGACGATAAAGCGCTTGGAAACACCACTGGCGTGCGCGATGCGACGTCTTGCCATAGTTGGATTGACCAGAGCGATGGCGGAAGGCGCAGGTTTTGAACCCGTTTCAATGACTTCTGCGACAAGCGTGAAGGCGTCTGTGTACATCCCGTCGATCCGGTCGCCAGACACTGGCTCAACACCCAGTAGGATCGCCTCACCCAGACGAAGGTCGTTGACGCGACCCGTCGCGTGTTCACCAAGCGCCCAGGGCAAATTGGCTGAGTTGCCACCGGATACGACCTTGAGGAACGGGCCACATACCCCCTCGATCTCATTCGCGAGGTCGCAAAAAGTGGACATTTGCGACCTAGTAGGGGCAAGCCTGCTCAGACAGCCAAAGTTCGCGCCTATCCCTTTCAATGCAACCCCTGACATTTGCATGACCTGCTGTGCAATACCTTTCAGGTTCTCGGGTAGTATCCCATCGCGCAGATCACCCATTTCGACCATGAGGACGATACCGTGGACAGAACGATTTCGGATCGCGGCAGCGGCCAAAGCCGAAATGACCAAAATCTCGGTGTTATAGCTATCTTCGCAGGACTGAATGACTTGATCGGCCTGGCTTAACATCGGCGAACGGATCAGCGTGATTGGGCCTGTCATGCCTGCCGCACGTAACCTTTGCACATTGCTGATCCGCGCATCGGCAAGCCCCACAGCTCCGCCATCGAGCATGGCTTGAGCGATCGCAGGATGCCCACAGACAGCCTTGGTCACGCCTGTGACGCCGATCCCACGCGGGCCTAGGCGCTTGACAAGTGTCTGCGTGTTGCGACGTATCTTACTGAGATCCACCTCGATCCGCGGGCAGCTCATATCGCGGCCATAGAAGGCCTTTGTGTCAAGCCGGGGTATGCGGCGACCACCATCGCTAACAAATGTGAAACAGGTCGGGCCAACGCATCGGTGACCGGCAGCCCAAGTTTGAGTGATTGGGCCGCAATGGTGGCGGTGATTTCCGCCTCAGACATCCCTTCGTGGTTAAGCGTGACACCGATGACCTTTGTGTCGGCAAAGGCTTCGATCAAGGCGATCTCACTTGCCGCAGAAGGCATCGGCATATTGGGAAAGTCACAGCGGTGGGCACGTTTCGGCGCGTGCTGAAGGATGACAGCATCCGGCTGGCTCCCCCGCAAGATAAAGGCGGATGTGCAAAACGCGGGATGGCTCAAAGCACCCTGACCTTCGATCAAAATTACATCGGGCTGTTCCGCTTCAGAAGCTGCAACAATCGCGCCTTCAAGCTCGCCACAGCAAAACTGGGGCGGTACGGCATCCATTGCGATACCGTATTTCGCGCCCTGCATCAGGCCGGTCTGGCCCGTGCCGACAAGGACCGTCTTGATGCCCCTGGCATTCAGGGCCTGGGCCAATACGGTCGCCGTTGTCCGCTTTCCAATGGCGCAATCGGTTCCCAGAACGGCAATCCGCAGCGCTTTGACACCAGCAACACTGCCATCAAACAGGCGCATGTCCTTGCTGGGTTTCGGCTTGCGGATGTCGCGGATCGTGACATTCCGTTCGGATGCGGCGGTGGTTATCTCGTGGTCGTCGCTCAGATACTCATGCAGCCCGCTCACGATGTTCATGCCAAGCCCGATCGAATTCAGAACAACGCTTCGATCCTCAGGTGAGAGCCGCCCTGTTGAGGGGGCCATCCCATAAATCAGCGCGTCGGGAATGACAGCTTCATGGGCAACCGCAGCATCCAAATCAGGAAAGATCGGTATGTGGTTCTTTGTATCGTCGAGGACGGTTCCGCTGTCTTGCCCGCTATAGGTGCTGTCGATGACGGAAAGGATGCGATACGCTTGAGAATGGCGCACAAGGCCATTTGCCGTCTTGCCATCGATTTGCGCGAAATTTCCCTCACAGTAAACGACTGCCGTCGGTGAGCCTGAGACCTGCCCGCCTGACGTCAGGCTTGCAGGGTTGATCTGTGTTTTTCGTGGCGCTTGCGCCTCCCTGGTCGGGCCGCGGTTGGTATCCACGGTGTCAGATTTGGTTTCCATTTTGATTTCCCTTGATACGTTGGCGCGGAGGACAGCACCGTCCTCACCTGCGCATTTTGGAGTGGGTAGGTGCGCCGTGCTCGCGCCTAGTTTTTCAGCACGCACTGCCCCTTCGATTTTTGAAAATTCCTGTCGCATTCCCAGCGGTCGCCCGATCTGTCCAGATGCGCATTTTTAGGAACAACAGTTAGCTCACATGTCTTGCCAGAGGCGGCATATCCACGATCACACTTCCACCCAGAGCCATAGGTGGTGTCATCAAAATATGCGTTGTCGGGGATCACGACGGCTTCGCACAGGCCGTCCTGTTCGAAGAAGCCGCGCTCACATGTCCAGGGCTGACCGTATCCTAATCCGTTCAGAAAGGCGTTGGCCGGAACCGCAATGGCAGTACACTGGTCGCCAGCTGGTTCAAACCCACGTTCGCACGTCCAGCTAGAGCCACCTGACGTATCTGCCAAATACGCATTCGCTGGCAGAACAATCTGCTTACATGCATCCTCGACCTTTATGTAGCCTCGTAAACAACGCCAACGTTCGCCCGACGGGTCCAAAAATCCACCCTCGGGCACGTCGACTGCAATACATTCAACGTCATCGGTTTTGCGAAACCCGTGAAGACATTCCCATCCGGGACCGTAGGTCCGGTTCGTGGCAAATGCGTTTTGCGGCACGATCACAGCGACGCAGGCATTTTCGTTCAGCCGGTAGCCAACGTTGCATTCCCATCCTTCACTGTAATTCTTGGCACTGGCGTTCTCAGGCATTGAATGTGTGTCGGTTTGGGCAAAGGCAGGTAGTACAAAAAACATGACTGCGAAAATTGAAACGACAAAAAGGGCCATTACTGATGGTGTTCGCGTAAGAGCGAAGGCAGCGATTGGGTATGGACCGCGAGGCTCTGTGAGTTGTGATTTACGACCCATCTAAGGCAAGCTTCGCAAGACATGCGTCGGCCAGATCCCGGCTCGGGGCTTTAGTGCCCGGCAACGTGGCCCAGCCGGTTTCCATCATCGCATTGCGCTGCTGAAAGCCGGAAGTTTCTCGAAGCGTTGCCAGTATTTCAACGCGTTCCGCATCCGCTTCTGAAAGGCTTAGACAAACCGGCACCATAGCCAAGGTGACTTGCTCTGCGGCAAAGCTATCAGCCATTTCCTCCGCACTACCTGCAGTCGTCCAGCCGCCCCATGTAAAGCCAAGAATAGAGACTGCAACTGCGCCAACCAAGGCGCCGTAAACAACGGGTTTCGTCCATTCGGGAAATGTCATTTTTAATCCTCTGACGGAGAAAGCGCCGCCGCACTATTTTTGACTACGTTTGTAATTGCCTTGGCCCGATATGCGCCAATGCCAACTCTAGGTCTCGGTGGAGCACTGCGCGCAGCCCTGACTTCCAGCGGACCAATTCATCAATAAAAACGTCGCTGTCCGTCGATCTGGCGCAAAGCTGTGGCTGAGCATGACATCATCGTCTGCCAACACTCAGCGGTCGCCCGCGGGCAGTTCGTCGGTGTATCCTGCGACCACAAACTGATGATGAAATGTCATAACTGACGTGGTCGTGCGCGATGACATCGGCAACCTTCCCAAACATCAGAGCCCTGCTACAGGCCGTGACAGCTGAATTTTCATGATGGAGGGTTGTGGTCCGCTCTGGCAGGCTAATGCGCCTATGCCGAAGAGAGCCGCAACTTTCGTATCTTGCATATAGTCTCTTAACGTCGAAAATACAACGTTGATGACACTGGCTTCGTTTCTGAGACCATCGATGCCCTTAAGGTGATTAAGGTTTGCAAACCCTCAAAAGTAAACCTCCGGCGACGGCCGTCTGATCTCAGGCTCAATCTGATGGTAAGTCCGACCTTATGTCCGACTTTATCAAC
>NZ_JBLWVF010000010.1:43606-139652 GCF_048268605.1 Primorskyibacter flagellatus | reverse complement strand
CTCTGCGCCGCCGGTGAAGGGGGTTCTACGGCCAGTGCACAAAACCCGCAAGCACTTTCTTATAGAAAATATGGATTACCCCCATTTTTTTGCTATTTTGGTCAAATTTCGACACCATAAAAACGATTATCTTATTGATTTACAATAATAAATTAAAGTTCGAAAAGATCATCTTTTTTTACGCGACACACATGGATTTCACCATTTTCAGCCCAAGATCGGACGAATCCTCGGCGACTCCGGAGTGAATCAGCGGGACTTCCCCAAGGGCAACCGCCGACAATGACGGTCGACCGATTCATTCGCGGACTCTGGCGCTCGATTTGGCGTCATTGACGCCTTTTGAGGCGGGAGGAGTCGTAACCGTTGAACTCCAACAGGTCTGTTGCCGCATTATAGCGATCGGGCTGGATGCGTGGCCCGCGGTTCACAATCCAGCCAAAAGCCCCCGATGGTGTACCCAACACGGCCGTTCCGAAATCTTCAGCAACCCACAACACCCAGATTGGATCCGTCCCCTCCGCCTCAAGGCGGCCGAACGGTGCGATCGCGTACGGCATAGCCGCCCCGGCCCCGTCTCCGCAGCTTTGTAGCGCCATTTTATTGTCGGGCAGCGGGGTGAATCGCAGCGTGCGGCAGCCTGCATCAGTATAGGGGGAGCCGAAGTCAGCCAGACGGGTCCAGTCGCCCGCGAATCTTTGCGGATCGAATCTGGTGCTCGAAGAGATTGCAACCGAGGTGTCGCGAAAGCTGACGGTAGGTTTGTCTGGCTTTGCTGCAATGCACCCCGCGAGCAGAAGCGGCCAGACAATTGCAATTCTCATGTTCGGCCCTTCAGGCGCGCCGCAACAAGATCGGCCATAGCCGTGCCAAAGCTCACGTGTGCCCGGGCTTCCCAGTGGACGCCATCGACCATCGACACTTCTATATGTGTACTCGCATCGACAAAGCCGCAGCCCTGCGTTTCCGCAACCCGCGCCAGATGGGCAGTTAGCCCGGACTGGCGCGCCTCGGCCCCGACAAAGACATCCTTAAGCGAACCGACCTCGCGCACAGGGGCTGGTGCTATGATCATTATGTCGAGCCCTGGCAATTCGGTGCGCGCCGTCACGACCAGCCGCTCTACCGCGCGCGCGATTTCCCATGCGGTGATTGAGAAGCGCGACTTCAGGTCATTCGTTCCCAGCATCAGCACCAGCAGATCAAGCGGTGCGTGGCTGAGCAGGACCGCTGGCAACACGGCAAGCCCATTGCGCGCGCCGCCCTCGATCGGATCATCATGTACGGTGGTCCGGCCCGGCAGCCCTTCGTCAATCACACGGATCTCGGGCCCCAACCTGTCGGCCATAACGGCGGGCCAGCGATGTTGGGGCGCAAACCGCGCCGCCTGTCCCAACCGCTGCAATGGTATGGTGCCGTGACTGTTGCTGTCGCCATAGACGAGGATGGTGGTCATCGCTTGCCTCTCTGCTTTGTCTTTGCGCAGCATTGGCGGAGAAGCACGCCCTGTCCAGTCAGCAATTTCGCCCTGCCCCGCCGGCGCCAATCGACCGACCGAGTCGATTGTGTCGCAAATGCACTGCAAACTGAGGCTTTAAGCCGTTCCCAAGAATTGGCGACCATCATGTGACTGCAAAGGAAACGGCATGCAACATCGCAAGGTCTTCAGTGTCCCGTAAGGAGAGACGACGCTTGCGGGTGACAACCCTGCAAACGCGAGTTTTGCACATGCAGGGCGTGACGACATATGACGCCGAGTATGCCTGCGTCTCACCGCATGTTACGCGCAGCTTTCAGGAAAACGCGATCGCATCCTTGCGATGGATGCCGGATCAGCTTTCTTCGGTGCCCCGAAACCCAGTGGCGACCACGAATTTCTCTGAACTGTCCGAGCGTGAGGATGGTGGCTTGACGTTCGCGACCTTGGTGAAGCGCTGTTTGAGCAGTTTCTGAAGGTCGCCCTCTGCCCCGCCTGCCAGAACCTTGGCGACAAACGTGCCGCCCGGCGACAGCACATCAAAAGCAAAATACGCGGCCGCCTCGCATAGATGGATGATCCGCAAGTGATCGGTCTGCTTGTGCCCCGAGGACGACGCAGCCATGTCCGACATCACCACATCGGCCGAACCGCCCAGCCAGTCGCGTACCTGCGTGTCGGCATTTGCATCCAGAAAGTCGATGACGTGGATTTCCGCACCCGGGATCGGCTCGACTTCTTGAAGGTCGATGCCCAACACCGTGCCAACCGCCTTGCCGGATTTCTCACCCATAGCGTTCACCCGCTTGACGGCGACCTGACACCAGCCGCCGGGGGCACAGCCCAGATCGACGACCCGCGCACCGGGCACCAGAAAGCGGTACTTTTCATCCAGCTCAAGGATCTTGAACGCGGCCCGGCCCCGGTAGCCCTCGGCGGCAGCGCGTTTCACATAAGGATCGTTCAACTGCCGCTGAAGCCAGCGCGTCGAAGACAGCTTGCGTCCGCGTGCGCTTTTGACTTGGACTTTCAGGTCGCGCTGCCCGCGCCCGGAGGTGTTCTTTGCCATGGGATCCGTTTCGTGCCGTTGCTGCGGGCGGCGCCCGTGTTGGGGCTCCGGCATCCGGTGGCATATCCTACGAGGGTTGGCGACGGGTTTCAATCCGGCGCGGCACAACGAAGGCAGGGGGGGCACTGCCGGGACGGCAAAGACCTTGTGAACGCGCGACCCCCAGCCATATCCGGCTGCCTCGCGATAAGCATTACGCGGCGTTGGGCCGGGACGAATTTCTGCGAGACATATAAGAGTCCAACCTCGCCCCGTCAAAGACCCGTCAGTAAGGCCCGTCTTCCAGAACGCCGTGACTGCACATCTGCGCGTATAGAAGCCCTTCGCGCAGGCCTCTGTCGGCCACGGACAGCCTGTCGGTCGGCCAACACCGCAGCAAGGCCTGCAAGATCGCAGAGCCGGACATGATCAGGGCTTGCCTGTCCTGACCGATCCGGGGATCGCGGTAGCGCCCGGCGGGGCCAAGCTCCAGATAGCGATTGATCACCTTCTCGATCTGGTCCGAGGTCATGCGCAGCCCGTCAACTTTTGTCCGGTCATAGCGTTTCAGCCCCAGATGAGAGGCCGCAACCGTGGTGACGGTGCCGGAGGTGCCCACGATCTGAAACCCCTCGCGCGCCTGTTCATCTTTATAGGGCGCGAATTCGGCAAGGTTTTCCTCGAAGAACCAGCTCATCAAGGCATAACGCGCGGCATCGTCCTCGACGTCCGAGAACTGGTCGCGCAGGGTGGCCACGCCAAGCGGCACGGATATCCAGTCCACGACCTTGGCGGCGGTAAACGGGCTGACGCTGGTGTGAAACCCGGCATGAAGCCGCATGATGGCGCGGGGCCGTTCACGGTTCGGCACAGAGGACAGGTCAATCCAGACCAGTTCTGTCGAGCCGCCCCCGATATCGACCACCAGCAATTGTTCGGTTTTTGTCGACACCAGCGGCGCACAGGAAATTACCGCCAGTCGCGCCTCTTCTTCCGGCTGGATAACCTCAAGGTCCAAGCCCGTCTCACGTTTGACTTGCCGGATGAAGTCGCGGGCGTTGGAGGCCCGCCGACATGCTTCTGTCGCCACAAGCCGCATGTGGCGCACCTCGTGGCGCGACAGTTTCTGGTGGCAGACGCGCAACGCCTGTATGGTCCGGTTCATGGACGCACGGCTCAGCCGCCCAGACCTTTCCAACCCAGAGCCGAGCTGCACCGACTTGGAAAAACTGTCTACAACGTGAAACTGGCTGCCCTTGGGCTGGGCAATCAGCATTCGACAACTGTTCGTGCCGAGATCCAGCGCGGCATAAAGCTCGGATGGATCTGGCGGTTTGGGCGCGGACCATTCAACCGGTTTAGGGAATGCGCCCGCACCTTTGGGACGCTTTGGCGCCATGTGATGCGCCTTTCCGATTTTCAACTTGCTGTCACGATACGCAGCAAGCGCATGACCTGCAAGATTGTCGTGACGCTACTTCAGTGGATTCTCGAAATAGTCGGACAGATGCCGGTATTCCATCTCCAGCAGGGGCCGGATCGCGTCGATGGTTTGCGGTGCCAGATCATCCAGTGTCAGCTTCATCTCGGACGGGTTTTCGCGCCGCATCTCGACCGGCTGCCCGGTTCGGTCCGACAGATCACGCGCCAGTTGGCCCATCTCTTCGGTCTTGTAGACGCGGTCATATTGCAGCGGCCGCGGACCGATGAACAGCTTTGTCCCCAGACAGTGATGCTTGATGACCGATGACCCTTTCATGTATTCGGGCAGGTGCTGAAAGAAATAATCCGGGTCTGGATCACGGCTGAGATGGGCGAATTCGGGACGGTCGCGCAACTTGCGGCTCATATGAAGGTCGCGCAGTTGGACCACCCGGTTGGTATAGACCGACAGCATCCGCCGTACCGGATCGCGCACCACGGTAAAGCGCCAGTGGTCCGACAGATTGTGCCACGCTCGCCGCCGATAACGCACCGTCGGATAGATCGCATGCCATGTCATCACCGTGATCTCGTCCTCGGGCGGGATCGTGACGCCGGGATCAAGATGCGCCAGCGCGGCCTTGACCGAAGAACACCCCGCCTTGGGCACAGCCATATAGGCGATCTTGTACGCTGGAATGGCGATGGCCAATGACTGTTCCTGCATGCTGCCTGACGGTGCGGCGGCTCCCGGCCGCCGTTCTTCGCGCGGCACTATCCGCATATGGCGGCGCAGGGTCAAGCGGTGCCTGACCGCCTAACATGAGCGAGGCTCATCATTTGTCCCCGGTTATTTCATCGCCCCGCCACTGGCCCCTGCCCGCGCCCAGCCGTAAGGTGGCAGCGTCGCTCAAAGCGTCACAAATGTCGAAAAACGTCGCCGGGATGCTGCTCCGGTGAATTACAGATGCCTAACTGGTCCGAGGATTCGAAAATGCCCGATGTCACTATCGTCTACTGGCGCGACATTCCTGCGCAAATCATCGTTGGCAAAGGCCGTCGCGGGGCGAAGGCGCAACTGCCCGAAAGGTTCGAGCAGGCCATCGACCGTGCGGCGATGAAATCCGGCGCGGCGGGAACGGATGACTACCTTGCGGAATGGCGCAAGGCCGCCCCCTATCCCGTCGAGGGCGCATCGGAAGAGGTGCTGGCCGCGGAAGTGGCGCGTCTGGATGCCGAATATGACCGGGACCGTATCAAGCAACTGATCGACAACAATGGCCGGGCATGAGTCCAGCCAAGCTTTGGGAGGCCGCGATGGCGCTTTTGAATTTTCGCAAGAAGGCTGACGCAGCCCCCGGCATCGCGCCCGAGGTTCAGGCTTTCCTGCAAGGCTACTCTATCGAGGTGATGCCGCGGACCGCCGAAAAGGTCGAGGACTTCCGCGATCTCCTGCCCGAAGGCACTCGCGTGTATATCGCCCATATCGACGGCACGGATATTGCCGACATGGTCGCGACAGCCGCACGGCTGGCGCGCGATGGCTATAACGTCATGCCGCATTTCCCGGCCCGGATCATCAAGGATCAGGCAACGCTGGCCGATTGGATCGCGCGCTATCAGGGCGAGGCAGGCGTGACCCAGGCGTTGCTTCTGGCTGGCGGTGTCTCGCAGCCTGTAGGCGCATTTGACAGTTCCATGCAGCTTCTGGAAACCGGACTGTTCGACAAGGCGGGCTTTACCCGCCTGCATGTGGCCGGCCACCCCGAAGGCAACCGCGACATCGACCCTGATGGCAGCATGAAAAACGTCTCTGAAGCGCTTGTCTGGAAACAGAAATTCAGCGAGCGGACAGATGCCAAGATGGCGCTTTCGACGCAATTCGCCTTTGACCCCGATCCGATCATCGCCTGGGCCGACGGGCTGAAGAAGGCTGGCATCGACCTGCCCATCCATATCGGCATCGCCGGTCCTGCAAAGCTTCAGACCCTGATAAAATTCGCCATTGCCTGCGGTGTCGGCCCGTCGCTCAGGGTTCTTCAGAAACGTGCCATGGACGTGACGAAACTGCTTCTTCCCTACGAGCCCACTGACGTGATCGCCAAGCTTGCCGCCCACAAGGCCGCACATCCCGACTTTAATATCGAGCAAGTGCATTTCTTCCCGCTGGGCGGGATCAAGGCAAATGCCGACTGGGCCACCCAAAACGGTGGCGACGCCACCAAACCAGCCAATAGCTGAAAGGTTAAGAATGACCCGTACCATCGTTGAATCCAAAACAAAAACCGCCGTCATAGGATTTGACGAACCGTTCTGCGTGATCGGCGAGCGGATCAATCCCACAGGCCGCAAGATCCTGTCCGAAGAGCTTGAGCGCGATGACTTTTCTCGCGTCGAGGCCGATGCGATTGCACAGGCCGCTGCGGGTGCCAACATCCTGGATGTGAACTCGGGTGCCGTGTTTTCCAACAAGATGGCCGAAGATCCGCGCTATGCCGACAACAACTTTGTCGAGCCGATGCTGATGCCCGAGATGATCCGCCGCATTCAGGCCGTGACCGATACGCCGCTTTGCATCGACAGTTCGGTGCCCGGTGCCTTGAAGGCGGGCCTGGAGGCCTGCGAAGGCCGTCCGCTGCTCAACTCCGTCACCGGCGAGGAAGAACGTCTGGAAATGGTGTTGCCGCTGGTCAAGCAATACAATGTGCCCGTGGTGGCGATCTCTAACGACGACACCGGCATTTCCGAAGATCCGGATGTGCGCTTTGCCGTGGCAAAGAAAATTGTCGAACGCGCCGCGGATTTCGGCATCCCCGCGCATGACATTGTCGTTGATCCGCTGGTCATGCCGATCGGCGCGATGGCCACCGCCGGCCTTCAGGTCTTTGCGCTTGTGCGTCGCCTGCGTGACGAGTTGGGCGTGAACACCACCTGCGGCGCGTCCAATGTCAGCTTTGGCCTGCCCAACCGTCACGGGATCAACAACGCTTTCCTGCCGATGGCAATGGGCGCGGGCATGACGTCTGCGATCATGAATCCGGTGGCATTGGCGGTGAACCAGACCAAGATCGCCGAGAAGAAGGCACAGGTCATGGCGGCAGGCATCATTCTGCCCGACGATATTGACGACGAAACCTTCGTGACGCTTTTCGGACTGGGCTCTACCCTGCCGCGTCCGGGCAAAGAGATGGAGGCGATCCGCGCCGCCAACCTGCTGACCAACAATGATGCGCATGGCGGATCCTGGATCCAGTTCAACAAGGTCGGTGCGACGGCAGGCGAGGCAACCTCGGGTCGTCGCGGGGGGCGTCGTCGCCGCGCCTGATCGGCAATCAGGATCGCAATCAAAGGGTCTGCGGGAATCGTCTCGCGGGCCTTTTGCCATCACACACCAAACCGTCATACTGCGCCTATTGGACGGAAATCCGCCATTTCTGACGCGCACCCGACATTGCCCGCAGCCGCCCGCGCTGCTACGGACCTGAGCAGAACACGTTCAGCCGGAGAAAATGGCGCATGCGCACGGCAATTGTCACAGGCGAATATTATATCGGCGGCGAAACCTTCATCAACCGCCACATCCAGCACCTGTTTGGCGGCGATACCGTGGTCGTCTGCGGGCGTTTTCACAGTGAAAACCCCTATGACAAGGCATGGTTTGCGCGGCGCGAAAAACCCACAACCGCTGACCTGCTGACGGCACCCTACTGGATGCTGCACAACCGGATCGTGCACAACACGTCCCGCCTGCCGTTCGGCAAGGCCAAGCGTGATCTGGCAGATTTTCTGCGTACCCAGAAAGTGGAATTGATCCTTGCCGAATTTGGCACTCAGGCGCTTGCAATGGCACCGATCGCCAATGAGTTGGGCCTGCCGATATTCACTTATTTCCGTGGCACGGATGCGTCCAAGGCCATCCAGACCGAACGTATGCGCGAGGCTTACAGACGGATGATGCCGCGCCTGGAGGGCGTGTTCTCGGTCTCGCAATTCTTGCTGGATAATCTGGCAAAACACGGCATCCGTCATCTCAACTCCACGGTGATCCCGTCCGGCGTCGATGTCAGGCAATTCGTGCCGGGGCAGAAGCAGCCTCTCAACTGTCTGGCCGTCGGGCGCTTTGTCGAGAAAAAGGCACCTCTGACGACGCTGCGCAGCTTTGCCGAAGCGACGCATGATCTGCCAGACGCGCATCTGGATTTCATCGGCGATGGTCCACTTCTGGAAGATGCGAAAAAGCTGGCCAACGATTTGGATGCAATGCCCCGTGTGAGCTTTCACGGCAGCCAGCCGCATGGGTTTGTGCGTGGCAAACTGGCCACCGCGCAGTTCTTCCTGCAACATTCGATCACGGCGGCCAACGGCAATACCGAAGGCCTTCCAACCGCGATCCAAGAGGCGATGGCCTGTGGATGCGTCACTGTTTCAACCCGCCATGCCGGGATTCCGGAAGCGATTGACGAGGGCAGCACCGGCTGGCTGGTGGAGGAACACGACGCGGCAGGCTTTACCGCAGCCATTCGCCACGCAATGCAAGCCCCCGATCTGCCGGAGATGGCAATCCGCGCCCGTCAGGTGGCCGAGCAGCGCTTTGACAATGACGTTCTGCTCAAGAAACTGGAAGCCAGGATTCTCGCGACCATCGCCTGACGGTCCCGTTTGTCTATTCCCGCGACAATAGCTTCAACGTCAGGGGACAAGGTGTGCCACCGTAGAACGCGCCGAGGATGTCATCAAACACAGCATGATCGTTGCTTTGGGCCGCAAAGAGCGTCGCCGAGGACCGAAGTTTCAGCGCGTCCACTTTTCCCAGTATCTGAATCGGCGGGGTGCCTTCGTGCTGCATCATCGCGCGTGAAATCTCTATCAGCCGGGTGCCCAACACCGGATGGGCCAGATAGGCCGCCGCTTCGGCACCGTCGCTAATCCCGAAAATTTCCGATGTTTGCGACCGGCCCAAGGAGGCGAGCTGGGGAAAGATAAACCACATCCAATGCGTCATCTTCTTGCCGTTGCGAATCTCGGCCAGCGCGACGGGGTAAGTCTGTGCCTGTACTTTCAGGAACCTGTCCAGCGACATTGATGTCTTCCACCTATCCCACAATCACCGGCAGAGTAACGCGATTGGCACCGCTGTGAATGGAAAAAATCGCGACATTTTGCAGATGGCGTGCGCCAACATTAAAAATTAACGGTAGCGCCTTAAATTATAACAGCGAATTGTCAGTACTTATAAATCTTCATCGGCAGATTATGACCATGAGGGCAATATTGCGGGGTGAATGCAGCGTGCAACACATATCGGATTGCATTTGGCACTCTTGCTTCGCGCGGGTCGGCTCTGCTGCTCAACGGTACTTCATGTCATAGCACCAAACATCAACCCGGCGGCCAGCACAGGCAGACCTGCAACGACCCGTCATTTGTTCACGAATCCCAACGCCGGAGCAAGCCTGATGCGCAGTCCGACGTCCGCCCTTGATCCGCAGGGGCATGTCAAAGACTTGCCAAGCACCGCACCGCGCCATAGGTCCCTAACATTCACGTCACTCACCTTACGAGCGCTTTGATCCTCTGTGTTCTTGTATCGAATTCTCATGACCCTTGCGTCAGTTGTGCTGTTGGTCCGCCCCTGCTTACGGGGCGATTGGGCCCTGGCATCTGACCGTCTTGGACGCGGCCCGGCGGCTTCTGGACCGCACCTGTGGTTGCACGCCGCCTCCAATGGAGAACTGGCATCGGCGCGCGGCTTGATTGAGCATGTTCTGACGGTGCGGTCCGATATGGGCGTGCTGATCACGTGCAACACCGCCACCGCAGCCACTCTCGCACGGTCCTGGGGGATCAGCAGGCTTCACGTCCGCCTAGCGCCTTTGGATCTTGGTTTCATCAATCGGCGCATGCTGCGGAAATGGGACGTTCAGTTGCATATCACAATGGAATCAGAGCTTTGGCCCGACAGGGTGATGCGCTGCGCTGCCGCAGGCATACCAGTGGCGATCTTCGGCGCGCGCCTGACAAAACGCACCGCGCGGGGCTGGGCACGGTTCGGGGGCTTGGCCCGCAAGGTGCTGGGGCGTATCAGCTACCTTTCCGCGCAGGACTGCCGGTCCCTGGCACGACTGCGGGCGTTGGGGTTGCGAGCCTCTGCCGTGGGTCCGGTGCTGGATCTCAAGGCCAGCTACACCCCACCGCAGGATCTGACACCCGACGCCACGCTGCGCGCCTGCTTTCCGCGCGCGCAGACCTGGCTGGCAGCTTCTACCCATCCGGGCGATGAGGCGGTGGTGATCGCAGCCCATCTCGCGGCCCGCGCGGTCCGGCCCGGTCTGCGCTTGATCATAGCACCACGACATCCCGCACGCGGTGCCGGGATTGCCGAAGCCCTGACAGCGGCGGGCCTGAAATTCGCGCAGCGCAGCCGGTCTGACGCAATCGACAAAGAGGTCTTGCTTGCCGATACGATGGGCGAAATGGCGCTGTGGTATGCGGTGGCAGGCACGGTTTTCATCGGCGGCACGCTCAGCGATCGCGGTGGACACACGCCATACGAACCCTCAGCCTTTGGCGCGGCATTGATCCACGGACCGGATGTTGACAACTTTTCGTCGGCCTTCGGTCGGCTGCAACGCGCACGGGCCTCGATCTGCATCGGCAATGCCGAAGAACTGGCAAAGGCGCTTTGCGATCTGGACACGACCGCCTCACAGGCCGAATTCGGCGCGGCCGCTCAAGCCGCGCTGATGCAGGGCGACGCTTTGAAGAAAGTGAAAGCGGATCTCGGGCACCTGTTGACGGGCTGAGCCAAAACGCGGGTTTCGCTAAATATCGGGCGCGCCAAATCTCTGGTCTGGTCAAGTCGGAATTTGACCT
Source organism: Primorskyibacter flagellatus (assembly GCF_048268605.1). Lineage (NCBI taxonomy): Bacteria > Pseudomonadati > Pseudomonadota > Alphaproteobacteria > Rhodobacterales > Roseobacteraceae > Primorskyibacter > Primorskyibacter flagellatus. The sequence goes on along the minus strand of NZ_JBLWVF010000010.1, from coordinate 128,832 downwards.
CTACCCTTCCTTCAAACGCTGATACAATGGTCCCCGGATGACGCTCATCGGAAAGCCTCAGACAACGCCGCTTCACACTGTCGGTCCCGGCGGGCTGCATACACAATGCGCGGCGCTTTGTTATCGGGTCCGGAAAGGCAAGCCTCAGATCCTGTTGGTCACAACACGCGGGTCCAATCGCTGGATCCTGCCCAAGGGCTGGCCGATTCGTGGGCACACGCCGGGTGAGGCCGCTCGGCAGGAAGCCTGGGAAGAAGCCGGCGTTAGGGGTGATCTGTACGATGCGTGTATCGGCATCTTCACCTATTCGAAGTCCGGCCCGCAACAGGCCGGGATGACCTGCGTTGCCATGGTTCACCCCCTGAAGGTCAAAACCCTGGAGCAGACCTATCCAGAGGCGGGGCAGCGCAAGCGCAAGTGGTTCGGTCGCAAGAAGGCCGCCGCCGCGGTGCGCGAGGCCGATCTGGCACAGTTGTTGCTGCAATTCGATCCCAAGGCGTTGCAACTCTAGTCCGGCTTGATCTTGTCGGGCCAGTGCTTATCTTTGACGGGCAACGGTTTTTTGGTTTCACATGATCCAGTACACACTCAAATGCACCGAAGATCACCGCTTTGACAGCTGGTTTCAGTCCGCGTCCGCCTTTGAAAAACTCAAGGCGGCGAGCATGATCGTTTGTGCCGTCTGCGGCTCATCCAAGGTGGAAAAGGCGATCATGGCACCGCGTGTCAGCCAATCGCGCGAGACCGCACAGTCTTCCAATGACCGTCCACTTTCCAAGCCGACAAACCCTGCCGAACAGGCATTGGCGAAACTGCGCCAACATGTCGAAGAAAACGCGACCTATGTGGGCCGCGATTTCGCGACCCAGGCGCGGGCGATGCACGATGGCGATGCCCCAGCCCGCCCGATCTGGGGCGAAGCCAGGGGCGAGGACGCCAGGAAACTGTTGGATGACGGCGTTCAGGTGGCCCCCCTGCCCTTCATGCCCTCGCGCAAGACCAACTGATCGCAGCACGGTCCGATCAAGAGTTCCACCGCGCAAGCCGGGCGACGAACACCCGCGTTTGGCTTCTTCCTGTATGTGCGTCATGGTCGATTGGACACTGCCTTACACAACATAATGCGCACGAAAGAGACGCTTTGGCGCGTCTGTCCGCGCGGGTTGGCCTTGCCTATGGCGCATTGCTTGCGTAAATGGCCCCAGAAGCTGATCCCGAGGGCACACCATGCCAGTTCTTGTGATGAAATTCGGCGGCACGTCCGTCGCCACGCTGGACCGTATTCGGCGCGTCGCGAAACGCGTGGGCGTCGAGGTTGCCAAAGGCTATGACGTGATCGTCATTGTTTCGGCCATGTCGGGCGAAACCAACAAGCTGGTAGGGTTTGTCAACGAAACCTCGCCACTGTTTGACGCCCGCGAATATGATGCCGTCGTCAGCTCTGGCGAAAATGTCACCGCAGGCTTGATGGCGCTGACGCTTCAGGAAATGGACGTGCCCGCGCGCAGCTGGCAAGGCTGGCAAGTCCCGGTGCGCACCACATCGGCCCATTCCGCCGCGCGCATCGAAGAAATTCCCACCGAAAATATCAACGCGAAATTTGCCGAAGGCATGCGCGTGGCCGTGGTCGCGGGGTTTCAGGGCCTCAGCCACGAGGGCCGCATCACCACGCTGGGGCGTGGCGGGTCTGACACCACCGCGGTGGCCTTTGCCGCCGCATTCGGTGCCGAACGCTGCGACATCTACACCGATGTCGATGGCGTCTACACCACGGATCCCCGCGTCAGTCCGAAGGCGCGCAAGCTTGAAAAGATCGCCTTCGAGGAAATGCTGGAACTGGCCTCTCTGGGGGCCAAGGTGCTTCAAACCCGCTCTGTCGAGCTGGCCATGCGGTATAACGTGAAACTGCGTGTGCTCAGCTCTTTCGGAGAGCAATCTGACGACGCAGGAACATTGGTCTGCGACGAGGAGGAAATTATGGAAAATCGGCCCGTCTCTGGTATCGCCTTCTCTCGGGATGAGGCGAAGATGACCCTCGTATCGGTCGCCGACCGTCCCGGCATTGCCGCGGCGATCTTCGGACCGCTGTCCGACGCGGGCGTGAATGTCGATATGATCATCCAGAATATCGCCGAGGAAGGTCGTACTGACATGACCTTTTCCTGCCCCACCGATCAGGTCCTGCGCGCCGAAAAGGCGCTGACCGAAGCCAAGACACGCGGTGAGATCAACTTTAATGAGCTGATCGCCGACAAGGACACTGCCAAGATCTCGGCCGTGGGCATCGGGATGCGCAGCCAGTCCGGCGTTGCTGCCAAGATGTTCAAGACGCTGTCGAACGAGGGCATCAACATCAAGGTTATCGCAACGTCCGAGATCAAGATCTCTGTGCTGATTGATCGCAAATACATGGAACTGGCCGTTCAGGCCCTGCATGACGCGTTCGAGTTGGAGAAAGCCTGACCGAGGTCCTGCACCCGCATAACGTGAATTTCGTGTAACAGCGTTGCATTACACGTTTCTCTTCCGAGGTTCATGTGGTCTAAGGTCGAGCGACCGTAGAGATTGGGAACGCCAACCACACGATGGTGCAAACGACTGAATCCGAAAGCCGCAAACTGCTTGGCCGTTTGCGAGACACCATGGCCGAGGACGCTGCCGGGCAGGCGCGCCTCGACAAGATCACACATCTTACAGCCGATTCGATGAAGACAGAGGTGTGCTCTGTCTACCTGTTCCGCGACGAAGACACGTTGGAGCTGTGTGCGACCGAAGGATTGAAACCAGAAGCCGTCCATCAGACACGCATGCGTCTTGGCGAAGGCCTGGTCGGGCGCGTGGCGCGCACCAGCAACGTCATCAATGCGGCCGATGCGCCTTCTGAAAAAGGTTTCCGCTTCATGCCGGAAACCGGCGAGGAGATCTATTCCAGCTTTCTCGGCGTTCCGATCCAACGGTTGGGGGAAACTCTGGGCGTTCTGGTCGTCCAGTCGAAACAGGCACGGCAGTTCACCGCCGACGAGACCTACGCACTGGAAGTCGTCGCCATGGTGCTGGCCGAGATGACAGAGCTGGGTGCCTTTGCGGGCGAGGGTGCAGCACTGTCTGCCCGCCATCAGCATCAGGTTGTCGTGCGTGGCACCACCGGTCAGGAGGGCTCGGCAGAAGGCCATGTCTGGCTGCACGAACCCCGCGTTGTTGTCACAAATCTGGTGTCCGACGATCCGGAACGCGAATTGGAACGTCTTCACGAAGCTGTCGAACGGCTGCGCGTCGGGGTCGATCAGATGCTGGAAGGCGCGGTCGGCGGCGACAATGATCAGCTTCAGGTGCTCGAAGCTTACCGCATGTTCGCCAATTCCAAAAGCTGGATGCGGCGGATGGAAGAGGACATCCAGCGCGGTCTTTCCGCTGAAGCCGCTGTCGAGAAAGAACAATCCACCGCCCGGTCACGCATGGCACAGGTGACGGACAACTACCTGCGCGAACGTCTGAGCGACCTTGATGACCTGTCCAATCGCCTGTTGCGCCTGCTGTCGGGACAAGGCAGCGAGACTGGCGCGGAACTGCCGGACGACCCGATTCTGGTCGCGCGTAATATCGGTCCGGCCGAACTGTTGGATTACGGCCGGTCGCTCAAAGGGGTAGTGCTGGAAGAAGGGTCTGTCGGCAGCCATGCGGCCATCGTGGCGCGCGCGCTGGCGATTCCACTGGTGGTCCATGCGGGCCGCATCACGACCGAGGCCTTGAACGGCGATCACATCATGGTCGATGGCGATCAAGGTCTGGTTCACTTGCGTCCCGACGACACCGTCGTCACCGCGTTTCGTGACAAGATGGCGATGCAGGCCGAAGCGCAAGAACGCTATGCCTCGATCCGAGACAAACCCGCAGAGACCTTATGCGGCAAGACCATTTCATTGATGATGAACGCAGGGCTGATGGCGGACCTGCCGTCGCTTCAGGGGTCCGGTGCCCAGGGCGTGGGGCTGTTCCGGACAGAGCTGCAATTTCTGGTGCGCAACAAGATGCCCAAACGATCAGAGCTGTCTGCGCTCTATGCCCGTGTGCTGGATGCCGCTCAGGGTCAGCGTGTGGTGTTCCGCACGCTCGATATCGGGTCGGACAAGGTTCTGCCCTATATGAAACCCAATGACGAACCCAACCCGGCGCTTGGCTGGCGCGCGATCCGGGTCGGACTGGACAAGCCCGGCGTGATGCGGATGCAGCTTCAGGCACTTCTGCGCGCCGCCAACGGGCGGCCCCTATCCGTGATGTTCCCGTTCGTCGCCCAATTCGAAGAGTTTCGCGCCGCGCGTGCCGAAATGGACAAGGCCATCGCCCGCGAAGAGAAACTGGGCCATGTCCTGCCGGAACGGCTGGAAATCGGCGCGATGCTGGAAACGCCGTCGCTTGCCTACGCGCCCGACCAGTTCTTTGACGAGGTCGAGTTCCTGTCGATCGGCGGCAACGATCTTAAACAGTTCTTCTTTGCCGCAGATCGCGAGAACGAACGTGTGCGGCGACGCTACGATACGCTGAATGTCAGCTTTTTGACCTTTCTCGAACAGATCGTGGCGCGCTGCAAGAATACGAATACCCAACTTTCTTTTTGTGGCGAAGACGCAGGTCGCCCGGTCGAGGCCTTGTGCCTCGCCGCCATCGGTCTGCACTCCCTGTCGATGCGTCCCGCCTCTATCGGGCCAGTCAAACATTTGCTGAGACGGTCGGACCTCAATGCTGTCAAGGCAGCCATAAACGAGGCGCGAGAACGCGGCGATCAATCGGTGCGCGGTGCGGTGATGGACTATCTGCGCTCTGCGTGATGCGCGTTACAAACGCCTGCGCAAATCCTCGATCAGCTCTACCGGCGCACGCCCACTGCGCCGTGCAAGCGATTCCAGCCCGAACTGAACATGCGCCATTTCCTGGTAGTAGCTGGTATAGGCATAATTTGTCGCCGCCCCGGCCACCGCGCCCAACAACGGAATGGTCTGCGCGGCCAGCTTCTGGCCCAGCACGGTGGCCAGTCTTGGTGCCACACGGGCGATCACCGAATGCATCGTTGCACCGGTCAGTGTGACCCGCGCCGACAGAAAGGCCAGATCGGCCCCGTCATCGCGCTCCAGAGGACCCGCGCTGGAGAAAACCGTCAGGCACAGCTTGCGCACTTCGGGGTCATTGGGGTCCAGACCATGTTCGGCGGCGATGCCCTGGATCACACGCAGCAGCACGGTCGTTGTCACCGGAAGCTCTGTCAGCGCCGTGGGCAAGCCGCCAAAGCCGCCCGCAGCGCCCATAGCTGTCGTCACCGCCGTATTCAGCCAGCCGCGCTGGTCCGGCACCACGCCACGCGACCTTGCAGCCGCGTCCATTGCGACGGTCAACGCGCGCGTTGTCGTGTCCTCCAACCGATCCTTGATGCTGTCAGGCAAGCGTTCCAGCAGGTTTTCCGCCTGCCCACCCAGAAGGTTAAGAACCTGCATGCCCATGCCACCAGCAGCCTTGTGCCGACGTGCAAGCCCGTCAAGTTCGGCATCCACATCCGTGGAAATCAACGCGGTTCCGGTCATCCTGCCCTCCTGACAACTCTAGGTAACATTGGCCCTCGGGCGTCCGCTTTCAAGCGTCCTTCTCGACCATGCCGACAACACCCTCCCAGGCACCTGGCACCAAGGACATCACCAGAACCCGTTCAGGGTTAGTGGGCGGTGGCATCTCGACACCCTGCCCGTGCTCGAATCCGAACCGGCGGTAATAGGGCAAATCCCCCACCAACAGCACGCGCTCCCAGCCTTCCTCGGCGGCCCCCGCCAGACTGTCACGGATCATCGCTGCCGCCAGCCCTTCGCCTTGTGTGGTCGGATGAACGGCGACCGGTCCAAGCAACAACACGGGCTTACCCGCAACCCGCACCGGCCAATAGCGCAGCGCCCCGCCCAGAATGCCGCCCTCGTCCCGCGCGGTGCGCGACAGTGACGCGACCGGGGCCACATCCTCGCGCAAACGATACGACGACAGTGCCGTTCGACCCGGCGCAAAGCACAGATCATACAGCGCCTCGACTTCCCACCAGTCGTCTGGCTTCTCTTTCTCAAGATGGTACACGGGCGGCCTTTGGACTTCGCGGTTGACATTGGCCTAGCACGGTCCAAGGTCCCGTTCAAACAGGAGAAAGCACATATGTTCTATCGACCCCAGGACGGCCACGGACTGCCTCACAACCCGTTCAATGCCATTGTCACGCCCAGACCCATTGGCTGGATCTCGACCCGCGGCGCCGATGGAAGCGATAATCTCGCGCCCTATTCCTTTTTCAACGCCGTGGCGTATGAGCCGCCGCAGGTGATGTTTGCCTCCACCTCTGCCAAGCCCGACCGGGACGGCACGAAGGACAGCGTTTCCAATATCCGCGAAACCGGCGTGTTCTGCGTCAATATTGTCGAATTCGCAATGAAAGACGTGATGAACCAAACATCAGGCCCGTGGGATCGCGAGATCGACGAATTTGAACTGGCCGGGATCGAGAAAGCCGCATGCGACACCATTGCCTGCTCTCGCGTCGCCGCAGCGCCCGCCAACCTTGAATGCAAGCTGACACAGATCGTCCAGCTTCCGGGCGAGGCGAACTTCACCGTGTTCGGAGAGGTAACCGGCATCCATTTGCGCGATGATTGCCTGATAGACGGAGAGTTTGACGTCCTCAGGTTCAACCCGCTGACGCGTATGGGATACCGGGACTATTCGGTTGTGCGCGAAAAGTTCAGCCTGAAGCGGCCCGGCGACTAGACCCCTCGCCGGGGCATCCTCAATCATCTCAAGAGGCGCGGCCTTGCCATTTGGCTCGTATGGCTTGCTGTGTTTCGGCCCTGAAACTTTGATTTCAGGCAGCCCCATCGGGCATGATTATGCAACGCAGATACAAGGGTGCACGCGTGGGCACCCTACCACTGACGTGCCGTATCAGTGACCGCCCAGAATGCCGGTGCGCACGTTGTAATCCACCGCGATCTCGTAATCGGGATCATCATCGCTATCGACCACCAGATGCCCGGCCTTGTTCAAAAGGCGATGACAATCACGGCTGAGGTGACGCAGCTTGATGATCTTGCCTGCGGCCTCATACTTGCCCGCGACGGCCTCGATCGCCTGTAGGGCTGATTGGTCCACAACGCGGCTGTCGGCGAAATCGACAATCACCACATCAGGATCGCCCTCGACATCGAAAAGCTCGGCAAAGCCGTCAGCCGACCCGAAAAACAGCGGGCCCTGGATTTCGTAGACTTTCGCGCCGTGATCCGTCAGGGATTCGCGGGTCTTGGCGTGAATACGGCGCGCATTGTTCCAGGCATAGGCCAGCGCCGAGACGATCACGCCCACGACAACCGCAACGGCAAGGTCGGAATATACCGTCACGACCGTGACCAGCACGATCACAAACGCATCCATCAACGGCACTTTGGCGAGAATCTTCAGCGAGTTCCACGCAAACGTCCCGATCACCACCATGAACATCACACCGACCAGCGCCGCCAGCGGGATCACTTCGATGATCGGCGAGGCAAAGAGGATAAAGATCAGCAGAAACAGCGCGGCGGCAATGCCGGCAACACGGGTTCGGCCACCAGATTTCACGTTGATCATCGACTGACCGATCATCGCGCAACCGCCCATCCCGCCGAAAAAGCCGGTCACTGTGTTGGCAAGACCCTGCGCCACACATTCCTGACTGGCACCACCGCGCTTGCCGGTCATCTCGCCCACAAGGTTCAGCGTCAGCAAGGATTCGATCAGGCCAATCGCTGCAAGGATCACGGCATAGGGCAGGATGATCCGGAACGTCTCATAGGTCAGCGGCACCACCGGGATGTGGAACGTGGGCAATCCGCCCTGGATCGAGGCGAGGTCCCCGACCCGTGGCACATCCAGCCCCAGCACGATCACTATGATCGCGACGATGCCGATACCTGCCAGCGGTGCCGGCAGCGCCTTGGTGATCTTGGGTGTCGCCCAGATGATCGCCATGGTCAGCGCCACCAGCCCCAGCATCATCGCCAGTTGCATGCCGGACAGCCACTCGCCCCCGCTCATGCCGTGACCGTTGCTGACGACCGAGCCGGGCACCTTGAACTGCGTCAATTGTGCAAGGAAAATCACGATGGCCAGACCGTTTACAAAGCCCAGCATCACCGGATGTGGCACCAGTCGTATGAACTTGCCCCATTGCATCACGCCCGCGAAGATCTGCAACAGCCCCATCAGAACCACCGTGGCAAACAGGTATTCAACGCCGTGCTGCGCCACCAGAGCCACCATGACGACCGCCAAGGCCCCCGTCGCACCGGAGATCATGCCCGGACGCCCACCGATCAGTGCCGTGATCAAGCCCACCAGAAACGCCGCGTACAGCCCGACCAGCGGATGCACCCCTGCGACAAAGGCAAAAGCCACGGCTTCGGGCACCAGCGCCAGCGCCACCGTCAAACCGGACAGAAGCTCTATCCGCATCCGCGTCGGCGTCAGTTTTTCCTCTGGCAAAAGGTTCAGGTCAGAGGCAGCAATACGACGGGCAAACGAAGCCAGCATGGCTCGGGGCATGGACAATCCTTCGGGAAGATGTTGGCGCTATCGCGCGCTCTTACTGCAATCCCGTGCGATTGGCTACCTCCGCGCCCTCAAAAAAACCGGCGGCGTGGCGCGCCCATGTCAGTTGTCCGCCAAGCGCTCTTCTCGCCTCTACCGGATTGGCGGGCCGGACAATGCGCAACGGCGCGATGTGGACAGCCCCTGGCGCAAGCCGTCGGATCAGATATTGGCCGGACATAACTGCGCGCTGCAAGTTTTTCGAAACACGATACATCGCCCATGTGAGCCTCGCGCGATCCGACCTGCCCGCATCTGACGAATACCTGCGCCAGCGCCGCGCGCGACAGACGCCACCATGTCTCAGGGCGGCACCTACCTGATCATAAAAGACCCGCAATTTTCAACCCGGAGGGAATCACGGATATTCGCGAAAGCTGGGGGTGCCGACGTGATCGGCATGACCAACATGCCCGAGGCTCGGTTCGCCCGCGAGACATTGTTGTGCTACGCCTCCGCCGTACTGGCAACGGATTATGAAAGGTGGCATCCGGAACACGGCGAGGTGAACTCTCTGACAAGGTCACCGCCATGGCAGGTAAAGCCGACAACGCGCGCAAGCAGATCAAGAGATTGCCGCGGTTCACGACAAAGCAAACTCCCTGCCCTCATGGCTGCGGCCAAGCGCTGGACGCTTCATCCTGACATCCCTCAAAAGCCGGAACAGCCCCCCGCTGATCAAACGCGACGCCGTGCGGGGCGGCTTTCAACTTAAAGCGCGGCACACATGTCGAATCCATGCCTATCCTCGGCAACCTGACGAACGCCGTTGGCTTGACAAAAGCCGTTACCCTTGTGGTGGAGCCGCTGCATGGCAACATCACCGGCGGTGTCACAATCTTCGAGTTATCGGGCCTTAAGGTCGCAACTTTTCGAAAGAAATCCGCAGGAATGTCCATGCGCTCTGCGCTTTCGACCGACTCTGACACCATTTCTTCTCGGTCAAAATACTCCGGGGGAGTCTGCCGCAGGGCAGACGGGGGCAGCGCCCCCATCTACGTGTACGCCAAACAGACAGAGCGTGCGCGCAACGCGCACTCCGCCAGGTCAGGCCTGCGAGATCAGTTGACGATCGTGGCCTCTGTCGCGGCGCGCAGCTCGTCTTCGGTCACACCTTCGGCGGTCTCGATGATCTTCAGGCCGCCGTCGACCACGTCCAGCACGCCCAGATTGGTGATGATCCGGTTCACCACGTTCTTGCCGGTCAGCGGAAGCGTGCAGGCTTTCAACAGCTTGCTGTCACCATGCTTGTTGGTGTGGTCCATTACCACGACCACCTTCTTGACGCCCGCCACCAGATCCATCGCGCCGCCCATGCCCTTGACCAGCTTGCCGGGAATCATCCAGTTCGCCAGATCGCCATTCTCGGCCACTTCCATGGCCCCCAGTATGGCTGCGGCGATCTTGCCACCCCGGATCATCCCGAACGAGGTCGCACTGTCGAAATAAGAGGTCCGGGCCAGTTCTGTGATCGTCTGCTTGCCCGCATTGATCAGGTCAGGATCCTCCTCACCCTCAACCGGAAACGGGCCCATGCCCAGCATGCCGTTTTCCGACTGTAGCGTGATATCCTTGTCGCCGACATAATTGGCCACCAGCGTCGGAATCCCGATACCGAGGTTCACATACATGCCGTCTTCAAGCTCTTCTGCCGCCCGAGCGGCCATCTGGTTGCGATCCCAAGGCATTATGCGTCCTCCCGCTTGCGCGTGGTGCGCTGTTCGATGCGTTTTTCATGCTCGCCCTGAACCAGACGATGAACGTAAATCCCCGGCAGATGGATGTGATCGGGGTCAAGGCTGCCACGCGGCACAATCTCTTCGACCTCGGCCACGCAGACCTTGCCGCTCATGGCTGCCGGAGGGTTGAAGTTGCGCGCCGTCTTGCGGAACACCAGATTGCCGGTGTCGTCGGCTTTCCACGCTTTCACGATGGAAAGATCCGCAACGATGCCACGCTCAAGGATGTAGGTTTCCCCGTCGAAATCCTTGTGTTCCTTGCCTTCGGCGATCTGCGTGCCGACACCTGTCTTGGTGTAGAACCCCGGAATACCACTGCCGCCGGCGCGCATGCGTTCGGCCAACGTGCCTTGCGGGTTGAATTCCAGTTCCAGCTCGCCGCTCAGATACTGGCGCATGAATTCGGCATTCTCGCCGACATAGGACGAGATCATCTTCCTGACCTGACGGGTTTGCAGCAAAATACCAATTCCGAAATCATCGACACCCGCGTTGTTGGACGCGAATGTCAGATCTTTTGTTCCGGCCTCCTTGATCGCCTGCAACAACAGCTCGGGAATGCCACAAAGACCGAATCCTCCGGCCGAAATGAACATGCCGTCGAACAGCAGCCCGTCGAGGGCCTCTGCCGCCGATCCGTAGACTTTCTTCATAAGACGCTCCTTGACTGATCGCGTGAGTTGTCGCCCGCAACCCGCAGAGAGTCAACGCGAGCCGCACCACGACGTCGGAGTTTTCGGCCGGTTCTGGGTCAGATCAAGCGGACCTGTGTGCCAATCGGCGTGATCGCAAAAAGCTCTTCGACCTTGGCGTTGTAAAGACCGATACACCCATCGGAGGACCGCCGACCGATCTTGCGCGTGTCTTGCGTGCCGTGGATCAGATATGCTGGCCAGTCGAAATACAAGGCATGTGTGCCAAGAGGGTTGTCTGGCGCACCGCCAGCCACCGGTTTCCAATCCGGGAAACGTTCCATCTGCGAGGCTGTCGGCGTCCAGGAAGGACCAACCTTCTTGCGCACGATTTCCGTGTAGCCGCGCTTGGTCAACTCGTCGGTCTTGGGCACGGAGGTCGGATAGACACGGTAATCGCTGCCATCGGCATTCCAGTAATGCAGCGCCCGCGACCCGGTGTCGCAAACGATGGCCCCCTTGCCAAGGGTTTCAAAATGCTCGCGCCAATCCTGCCCCGTAAAACCGGAGATGTTGGATCTTGCCACGTCCGGTGCTGCGCGCAGCACGGCGGGCATACACAGGCTTGCGGCGGCGCTGATCATCAGGGTTCGGCGGTTTATCGGGCTTCGTGACATTTTCTGGCCTCATTCTTTGCTCGTTTCCAGCCTCTTCTGAGGCCAGTCCCGGCATTTGGCCAGTAACATATTCTTGAAATGTGTTATGTTGCGTGCCCCCGCCGAAACAGGGGCATTTGCGACCCTCAGTCGTCCGTCTTCGCCGCAGGCTTCTTGGCTGCGGGCTTCTTCGCCGCGGGTTTCTTTGCAGCGGCTGTCTTGGTGGTCGTTTTCTTGGCGGCAGGCTTTTTGGCGGCGGCCTTCTTGGCGGCAGGCTTCTTCTTGCCCTTCGCCTTTGCAGCGATCAGTTCCAGCGCGATTTCCATCGTCAGCTGCTCTGGCTCTGTCCCTTTGGGAAGGGTCGCATTGACCTTCTCCCACTTCACATAAGGGCCATAACGTCCCTCCATGACAGAGATTTTCCCGCCATCCGGATGATCACCCATTTCGCGCAATGCCTTGGCGGCTGTGCCCCGCCGTCCCGGATTCGCGCGCTTTTCGGCCAGCAATTCGACCGCACGGTTCATGCCGATCTCGAACACATCCGCCGGATCCTTGAGATTTGCGTAAACCGGCTTTGCTTCATCGGGCAGCTGATGCTGAATATAAGGACCGAAACGGCCGAAATTCGTCCTGATCTCACCGCCATCGGGATGCATGCCAATGGGGCGTGGCAATGACAGCAAAGTCACCGCCTTTTCAAGCGTCATCTCGTCCTTGTTCCAACCGCGCGGCAGCGAAGACCGCTTGGGTTTCTTGGTCTCCGGCGTGACTTCTCCGCGCTGAACATAGGGACCGTAGCGGCCGGATTTCAGCCAGATCTCGTCGCCCGCATCCTCGCCCAACAGCTTTTCTTCGCCATCAGCGCCCTCGCCTGAAATCGGACGGGTATAGGTGCATTCGGGATAGTTGCCACACCCGACAAAGCCACCGGTACGCGACGATTTAAGGTGCAACTGCCCCTGCCCGCATTTGGGACAGATACGCGGATCGGTTCCATCCTCGCGCGGCGGATATAGTTGAGGCGCCAATGCGTCGTCCAACACGTCCAACACCTCGGCGATGCGCAAATCTGACGTCTCGGAAATTGCCGCCGAGAAATCGCGCCAGAATCGCGCCAGCAGCTCCTTGTAGTCCTTTTCGCCTGCGCTCACGTCATCCAGTTCGCCCTCAAGCGCAGCGGTGAAGTCGTATTCCACATAGCGTTTGAAAAAATTCAGCAGGAAAATCGTGACGATCCGGCCCTTGTCTTCGGGGATCAGGCGGTTCTGTTCCTTGCGAACATATTCGCGTTCCTGGATCGTCGTGACGATGCTGGCATAGGTCGAGGGGCGCCCGATGCCCAGCTCTTCCATCTTCTTGACCAGTGTCGCCTCGGTATAGCGCGGCGGCGGCTGGGTATGCGATTGCAGCGCCAGAACGGCCTGATTTTCGGCCAGCACGGCGGCACCGTTCTTGAGCATCCCGGCAGAGCGGTCCACCACACTGTCGTCGCCCTTGTCATATTGGGTCCGAAGCGCGTCGCCTTTGCCGAATTTGGCGGGCTCGCCCTGATGGACCTGCGGCAGACGTTTGTCATCGTCATCTGCGGCCACATCGTCGCGGCCTTCCTCATAAACGCGCAGAAAACCGTCAAACAGGACCACTTGCCCCGTGGCACGCAGTTCAACTTGTCCGTCCTTGCTGGCGACGACCACGGTCGTGCGTTCCATCCGGGCGCTTTCCATCTGGCAGGCCAGCGTGCGCTTCCAGATCAGATCATACAGTTTGCGCTGATCGGATTCGGTCAATTTCAGCGCCGCCGCGTCCTTGGTCATCTCGGTCGGGCGAATACATTCATGCGCTTCCTGTGCGTTCTTGGCCTTGTTTTTATAGACCCGCGGGCTGGAGGGCACATATTCCGCGCCGTAACGATCCTTGATGGCGTCACGCGCTTCGGTCACGGCCTCCGGAGCCATATCAATACCGTCGGTCCGCATATAGGTGATGTGTCCAGCCTCATAGAGGCGCTGCGCCGCATTCATGCATTGCCGCGCGCCCATGCCGAACTTGCGGCTGGCTTCCTGCTGGAGGGTCGAGGTCATGAACGGGGCCGAAGGGTTGCGGCTGGCCGGCTTGGCCTCAACCGAGGCCACAGACAGGTCGCGGCTGGTGACGGCCTGCACGGCCAGTTCGGCCTGCGTTTCGTTCTCGATGTCATAACGGTCAAGCTTCTTGCCCGCGAGCGTCGTCAGCCTTGCCTCGTATTCCTGCCCGCGCGGCGTGGTCAGCAGCGCCTTGACGGACCAGTATTCGCGCGGGCGGAACGCCTCGATCTCCATCTCGCGCTCGACAATAAGCCGCAGGCAGACCGATTGCACCCGCCCGGCAGAGCGCGCACCAGGCAGCTTGCGCCACAACACCGGCGACAGGTTGAAGCCAACCAGATAATCCAGCGCGCGGCGGGCAAGATAAGCCTCAACCAGTGGCGCGTCGACCTGACGGGGGTTTTTCATCGCCTCTGTCACGGCAGCCTTGGTGATGGCGTTGAACACGACCCGGCTGACAGGTGTGTCCTTCTTGACCGCACGGCGTTTGCGCAGCGTCTCTTCAAGATGCCAGCTGATCGCCTCGCCTTCGCGGTCAGGGTCGGTTGCGAGGATCAGGGCGTTATCCTTGGCCAGCGCATCGGCGATTGCCTTGACATGCTTGCGGCTGTCGGCGCCGACCTCCCATTTCATCTCGAAATCATGGTCGGTATCGACCGAACCGTTCTTCGCAGGCAAGTCCCGGACGTGGCCGTAAGAGGCAAGAACCGTGTAGTCGGACCCCAGATACTTGTTGATTGTCTTGGCCTTGGCCGGGGATTCGACGACGACGACGGGCATGTTACGGACAACCTCACTGATTGGTTACTTGGGGCGTATGGCGGCGCAACATGTGTCCTGCAAGAAGAAAAAGTCAATGCGTCGGTCCGCGCATCGCTTCGCCGAGCGCCCGAAACAGCCCCTGCAATGGCGTCATCCCGCCGACATTGCGTCACGGCTCACCCCCGCGACAGCAATCCGCCGGGCTGACGCCGGACCTTTCCGTCAAGCTCCAGATCTATCAGCACCGGCGCCACCGACTGGGCAGGCGCGCCAAGGTCACGGATCAGTTGGTCTTCCGCCACCGGGGACGGCCCCAGACGGTCAAGGATCAACTGGTGCAGCGCCTCGATTTGCTTCAGGCTGCGTTTGGGCTTTGGCTTGTCGACTGGCGGCACTCGCCGTGGACGGGGCGCTTTCGGCATTGACGCCGGGGCGGCAGGCTGCAAGTCAAGTTCAGCCTGCTGCGGCGCTGCGTCAATCTGCGGCAGCGCCTCGACGATATCCTCGGCAGAGCGCACCAGCGTCGCACCGTCGCGGATCAGCATGTTGCACCCGCCTGCACGCGCATCGAAAGGATGGCCCGGCACTGCCAGCACCTCTCGCCCCTGATCCAGCGCGCACCGCGCGGTGATAAGAGATCCGGACCGGGCCGCGGCCTCGACCACAACAACCGCGCGAACGAGCCCGGAGATGATGCGATTGCGCGCCGGGAAATGCCGCGCCTGCGGTTGCAGTCCCATCGGCATTTCGGACAGGCGCAGCCCGCCATTGGCCAAGATATCTTCGGCCAGACGAGTGTTTTCAGCGGGATACATGACATCCACGCCCCCGGCCTGAACCGCGACGGTGCCACCCTGAAGGCTGGCCAGATGCGCCGCAGTATCCACGCCCCGCGCCAGGCCGGACACCACGACATAGCCAAGATCGGACAGATCGCCGGCCAGCTTTCGCGCCATGCGTGTTCCCAGGGACGAGGCATTGCGCGCGCCGACAAGCGCCACCATCGGACGCGCCAGCAATGCCGGATCGCCCATCGCCCACAAAAATGCGGCGGCGCGTCAGACAGATCGGAGATTTCTTCGGGATAGGCCGCATCGCCCCAGCACAGCAGCTGCGCACCGGCCGCCCTGCCCGCGCGGTATTCGGCCAAGGCCACGCCTTCGGGGCAAATTGTGTAATTCTCAACACCGGCAGCGGCGGCGATTGACGGCAGGGCATCCAGTGCTGCTGCGGCGGAACCATGTTCCCGCATCAGCCGGTGGAATGTGGTCGCGCCAACCCGGCGTGATCGCAAGAGACGGAGACACGACAGCCTTTCGGCTTCCGTGGTGGGTGGGAGTGGGGGGTGAGTGGAAGGTGCGTCCTTGGTCATCATGTCCCCGTCGTCTTGCTGATCCAATTGGTACGCACGGGTGGTTAATGGGCCGTGAACGGTTGGTCGTCTCAGCCCTCAATCTTAAAATCTAAATGCAACCAACTGAAAATAAAAGATAGTCTATTGACCCAAGGTGATGAGCAGACACCTGCGTCAGCCTGCGGTCGCACTGTCTCCGACCGGGCACCGCGAATCGACACGCCTTGATCGTTCAGATCGCCTCAGGCCGCAGCGCCACCGACTGTCAGTCCACCGATCATCACCGTCGGCTGACCCACACCCACCGGCACCCACTGTCCGGCCTTGCCGCAATTGCCCATGCCCGGATCCAGGGCCATGTCGTTGCCAAGTGCCCGAATGTTCATCAGTGCCGTGGCCCCGTCGCCGATCAGCGTGGCTCCCTTGACCGGGGCACCGACCTTGCCGTTCTTCACGCGGTAGGCCTCGGTGCAGGAGAAGACAAACTTGCCGTTGGTGATGTCCACCTGCCCACCGCCAAAGCCCACGGCCCAGATCCCGTCTTTCAGATCGCCGACGATGGCCGAAGGATCAGCCTCGCCCCCCAGCATATATGTGTTGGTCATCCGCGGCATCGGCGCATGGGCATAGCTTTCACGGCGACCGTTGCCGGTCGGCTCCACGCCCATGAGGCGCGCATTCTGGCGATCCTGCATATAGCCCACGAGGATACCGTCCTCGATCAGCACATTCTTGGCGGACGGCGTGCCTTCATCGTCAACCGTAATGGACCCGCGCCGGTCGGGAATCGTGCCGTCATCCAGCACTGTCACCCCCGGCGAGGCAATCAGTTGGCCCATCAGCCCGGCGAAGGCCGAACTGCCCTTGCGGTTGAAATCGCCCTCAAGCCCATGCCCGATGGCTTCGTGCAGCAAAATACCCGGCCATCCCGGCCCCAGAACAATGTCCATGACGCCAGCGGGCGCAGGCTCTGCCGAAAGGTTGACGGTGGCAATTCGCAGGGCCTCGCGGGTTTTGGCCTGCCAGTCCGCCGGATCCAGCAATCCGTCCAGACCAAGCCGCCCACCACCGCCCGCGGTGCCGGCCTCGCGCCGACCGGCATCCTCGACAATCACGGACACGTTCACACGGGTCATCGGACGCGTGTCAGATACCGTCACGCCATCGGGGCGCAGAATGGTGATCTCCTGCAAGGATGCCGCGATCGACGCTGTGACCTGCACAACACGCGGATCAAGTTCACGGGCGAAGGCATCAATCTCGCGCAACGTGTCAAGCTTCACGGGAAACGACGCGCCCGCAATTGGATCGGCATCCGTGTACAATCTGCGGTTGGTGTGCCGGGGCGGTTCGGCCAGGGTGCCACCGCCGTCGCCCACAGCCAGCCGAGCAGTTTCCGAGGCCCGCGCAATGGCGGATTCGGAAATCTCTGTCGAATGGGCGTAGCCGGCCACTTCGCCACGCACCGCGCGCAGGCCAAAGCCCTCGGACGCGTCATAGCTGGCGGTTTTGACCCGGCCATCGTCGAACATCAACATTTCGGACCTGCGACGCTCCAGAAACAGCTCTCCGTCCTCGGCGCCGTCAAGCGCTGTACGCAGTTGCGCCAGCGAGCGTCCCTCGTCCAGCAGTGTATCAAAAGGGCGAAATGGTGTATCGGGCATGGAAACCTCTGGGAAAACTTGATCTAAATCAACGAAAGCGTCTGTTTGCCGCAAGCAACTTTCTTTATCTGTCCCATAGAATATGGTTTTAAGCAGCGACAACACAATGGGGTGCCCCACGGCAGATGTTCGTGGTATCGCCCTGACCGACTAAGACACGCAACCGATCAGGGTGACACATGCGACTGAAATCCACGCTGACTGGCCTCATGGCGGCCTTTTACGCAATGCCTGCTGCCGCGCAGGACGGCCTAGAGATCATTGGCAAACCGTTGCCCGGTCAAATGGGCTTTCAGCCTGCGGCGACCGAACTGGCCCGCGACCTGTTTTGGCTGGACGGGATGATTCTGATTATCATCACCGCCATCGTGGTCCTTGTGACCGGCCTGCTGTTCTACATCATTTTCCGCTACAACGAAAAATCCAACCCGACCCCGGCGAAGTTTACCCATAACTCCCCGCTGGAGATCGCCTGGACGGTCGTACCAATCGTCATTCTGGTTTTCATCGGCGCGTTCTCGCTGCCGGTGCTGTTCAAGCAGCAGGAAATTCCCGAAGGCGACATCACCATCAAGGTGACCGGCTACCAGTGGTATTGGGGCTATGAATATGTTGATCACGATTTCGGTTTTGACAGCTACATGATCGGCCAGCCCGCGACCGGCGGCAATTACGTCAAAACCCCCGAGGTCGTGGCGATGCTGGAAGAAGCAGGCTATGGCGCGGATGAATTCCTGCTCGCGACGGATACTGCGGTGGTCGTACCGGTTGGCAAGACCATCGTCATGCAGGTCACCGGCGGCGACGTGATCCATTCCTGGACCATCCCGGCCTTTGGGGTAAAGCAGGACGCCGTTCCCGGCCGTCTGGCCGAACTGTGGTTCACAGCCGAGAAGGAAGGCGTCTATTTCGGCCAATGTTCCGAGCTTTGCGGCAAGGACCACGCCTATATGCCGATCACCGTGAAGGTCGTCAGCGAAGAAGCCTACGAACAGTGGCTTCAGGGCGCGATCGAAGAATATGCAGGCAAGCCTCTGTCTTATGACGTGGCAGCCGCGAACTAAGCCTGACACGGGCGGCGGATATTCCGCCGTCCCGCCCCTGCTTCGCGGACGGGCCAGCCCCCGCCGCACCGGAGACCGAGATGACCGATACGAGCATCGACAACCACGCCTATGAGAACGAAGCACGGTTTGGTGATTATTTCGCCTTGCTGAAGCCGCGCGTGATGTCGCTGGTGGTGTTCACCGCATTTGTCGGCCTGCTGGCCGCCCCCGTTCCGGTGCATCCGTTCATCGGGTTTGTGTCGATCCTGTTCATCGCCATCGGCGGCGGTGCGTCTGGCGCGCTCAACATGTGGTGGGATGCCGATATCGACGCGGTTATGAAACGTACGCGCAACCGTCCGATCCCCGCCGGCCGCGTCAGCGGCGACACGGCGCTGGCCATCGGCGTTGCTTTGGCCGCCTTTGGCGTCATCTTCCTTGGCCTCGCGTCAAACTGGGTCGCGGCGGGCCTGCTGGCCTTCACCATTTTCTTCTACGTCGTGATCTACTCCATCTGGCTGAAGCGCTGGACCCCGCAGAACATTGTGATCGGTGGCGCGGCCGGTGCGTTCCCTCCGATGATCGGCTGGGCCGTCGCGACCGGCGGCATTGCGCCCGAATCAATCCTGATGTTCACCCTAATCTTCATGTGGACCCCGCCGCATTTCTGGGCGCTGGCACTGTTCATGCGGTCCGATTATGACGATGCCGGCGTGCCGATGCTGACCGTGACCCACGGTCGCCGCGCGACCCGTAACCACATTCTGGGCTATACGATTCTGCTGGCGGCGCTTGCCATCGGCACCGGGTTCACCTCTGTCGGCGGGCCGGTTTATCTGGCCGTGGCCGTGGTGCTGAACGCGCTCTTCCTGAAGGGCGCGGTGGACATCTGGCGCCGCGACGAAGATATGAGCGAGGCCGACAACTTTGCGGCCGAGCGGAAATTCTTCAAGCTGTCCCTGCTGTATCTTTTCGCGCATTTCGGTGCCATTCTGGTCGAGGCTGGGTTGACCCGCTTCGGCCTGGGAGGTTGGGCATGAGCTTTGGTCAACAACATGAAATCCACAAACGCCGCTTTGGCCGCAACCTTGGTGTCGGTCTGGTGCTGGTCGCGGTGATCGCCATCGTTTTCGGCCTGACCGTGGTCAAGGTGACGCGCGGCGACTACGAAGCGCCTCGTTCGGAAGTGCAGAACTGATGACAATGAATCGACAAAACAAGACCGCAGTACAGCTGGTCGGCGTCGTCGTCGTGATGGGCGCGCTGGCTTGGGCATCTGTGCCCTTTTATAACTGGTTCTGCCGCGTAACCGGCTTTGGCGGGGTGACCAATGTCGCCACTGCCGCAGGGGCCGACATTCTGGATCAGACGATCAAGATCCGGTTTGACGCCAGCACCGACCGTGACATGCCGTGGGAATTCAAACCGATGCAACGCACGATGACGCTGCGCATCGGCGAAGAGGGTCTGGCCTTCTATGAAGCCTACAACCCCACCGACAAGCCCATCGCCGGTCAGGCCAGCTATAACGTCGCGCCCTATTCCGCTGGTAACTTCTTCTACAAGATCGAGTGTTTCTGCTTCACCGAGCAGGTCCTGCAACCCGGCGAACGCGTCGAGATGCCGGTCAATTTCTACGTCGATCCCGAAATCGTCGATGATCGCGACGCGAAACATACCAACCACATCACCCTTTCCTATACCTTCCACCAGATCGACCTGCCCGAACAGGCGCAGGCCGCGCTGGAAGACGGTCCCGCCAACGAAAAAAACGTAAACTGAGCCAAGCCACGAGGGAAACGCAATGGCCCATGTCAAAAACCACGACTACCACATCCTGAACCCCTCGATCTGGCCCCTTCTGGGTGCCGTCGCGGGATTTGTCATGCTCTTCGGGGCCGTGCTGATGTTCCACGACAATGGCCCTTGGGTCTTTGTGATTGGCGTCGTTGCCACACTTTACGTCATGTTCGGCTGGTGGTCGGATGTGGTGGTCGAAAGCCACGTTGGCGACCACACACCGGTTGTTGCCATCGGCCTGCGCTACGGTTTCATTTTCTTCATCACCTCCGAAGTGATGTTCTTCGCCGCTTGGTTCTGGTCGATCTTCAAACATGCCATGTACCCGATGGGTCCGCTCAGCCCTGCCGTGGACGGTATCTGGCCTCCCGCCGGGATCGAGACATTCGACCCTTGGCACCTGCCGTTGATCAACACGCTGATCCTGCTGTGTTCGGGTGCGGCAGCGACATGGGCCCACCACGCGCTAGTGCATGAGAACAACCGCGAGGATATGAAATGGGGCCTCGTCATTGCGATCGTTCTGGGCGTGCTCTTCACAATCTTCCAGGCATACGAGTACAGCCACGCGGCCTTCGGCTTCTCGGGCAATATCTATGGCGCGAACTTCTTCATGGCGACGGGTTTTCACGGCGCACATGTGGTGATCGGCACCATCTTCCTGTTCATCTGTCTGATGCGCTTGCTGAAGGGGCATTTCACCCCGGAAAAGCATCTCGGCTTCGAAATGGCGGCCTGGTACTGGCACTTCGTTGACGTGGTCTGGCTGTTCCTCTTCGCCGTCGTCTACATCTGGGCCGGCTGAACGTCTCACCGATTGCGGTTGAATTCAGACACCGCACCGGCATAAACCAAGGCGCGTCCATCCGGGCGCGCCTTTTTTCATGGAACGGACCCGTCTTTAGTGAAGCGCCTCTATCTGACCCTGATTTTCGCTGCGGCCGGTGCCGCGATCCTGCTGTCGCTGGGCGTCTGGCAGATCCAGCGTCTGGAGTGGAAGCGTGGCGTGCTGTCCCGGATCGAGACGACAATCGCGGGCGATCCGATCCCCCTGCCCGTCACCCCCGACCCCGAAGCGCAGAAGTACCGCCCGGTCGATCTGCGCGGCAGCATCGGCGCGGGCGAATTGCATGTGCTGGTATCGGTCAAACGCGTCGGCGCAGGGTACCGGATCATCGCACCTTTCACCACCGACGAGGGCCGCACCATCCTGGTGGATCGCGGTTTTGTTCCGGTCGAGGATAAGAATCAGACCCACCGCTCCGGCGAGACTCATATCATCGGCAACCTGCACTGGCCCGATGACCGCAACAGTTCCACGCCCGACAATGACGTGCCGGGCAATATCTGGTTCGCGCGGGACATCGACGCAATGGCACAACAACTGGACACCGAGCCGTTTCTGGTAATCGCGCGCAGCGAAACCCCCGAAGCGCCCGGTGTGACGCCGCTGCCGGTGGACATCAGCGGGATTCCGAACGATCACTTGCAATATGCCATAACGTGGTTTTCGCTGGCCGCGATCTGGCTGATCATGACTGCCGCCTATGTGCTGCGGCTGCGCAAAGGCAAGGAAGGCTCTAAAACGTGAAATATATCTCGACCAGGGGCAGCGCCCCCGCTCTGACATTTGAAGAGGCGATGCTGAGCGGCTTGGCCCGTGACGGCGGGCTATATGTGCCCGAGAGCATTCCGCAAATGAGCGCTGCCGACATCCGCGCCCTGAACGGCCTGCCCTACGAGGAAATCGCCTTTCGTGTCATGCGCCCGTTCGTGGGCGACACGTTCAGCGACGAGACCTTCGCCGATCTGATCGCCAAGGCCTATGCCGGGTTCGGCCATACTGCGCGCGCGCCACTGGTACAGCTGGCACCCAATCATTTCCTGCTGGAGCTGTTCCACGGGCCGACACTGGCCTTCAAGGACTTTGCCATGCAGTTGATCGGGCAGCTGTTCGAAGAGGCGCTGACCCGGCGCGGTGAGCGTGTGACCATTGTCGGAGCCACTTCCGGCGATACCGGATCGGCCGCGATCGAGGCGTTCCGTGGCTTGGATGCGGTCGATGTTTTCATCCTGTTTCCGCATGGCCGCGTGTCCGAGGTGCAACGCCGCCAGATGACCACCCCGTCAGAGGCGAATGTGCATGCATTGGCGATGGACGGACATTTCGACGATTGTCAGGCGCGGCTCAAGGATATGTTCAACGATTTCGACTTTCGGGACGAGGTTCGGTTGGCCGGGGTAAACTCGATCAACTGGGCGCGGGTTCTGGCGCAGGTCGTCTATTACTTCTCTTCCGCCGTCAGCCTTGGCGCGCCGGATCGCAAGGTCAGCTTCACTGTGCCCACCGGCAATTTCGGTGACATCTTCGCGGGCTATATCGCCAAGCGCATGGGCCTGCCCATCGACCGGCTGGTGGTCGCGACCAACCAGAACGACATTTTGCACCGGTGCCTGACGAGCGGCGATTATCACACTTCCGAGGTTCACCCCTCGATCAGCCCCTCGATGGATATTCAGGTGTCCTCCAACTTTGAACGGGCGTTGTTTGACGCCTACGGGCGCGATGGCAAGGCCGTGGCGCAACTGATGGACGAACTGAAATCGGGCGGCTTCAAAGTCAGCCAGGGCGCGCTTCAGGCACTGGCCGAGACCTTCGATTCCGGCCGCGTGTCCGAAGAAGAAACCTTGGCCACGATCAAATCCGCGCATGCCTCCATGGGCGAGCTGCTTTGCCCCCATTCTGCCGTGGGCGTCAAGGTTGCCGAGGCGCAGCGCGACCCGGCCACGCCGATGATCACATTGGCGACCGCACATCCCGCGAAATTCCCTGATGCGGTCGAAAAGGCCAGCGGCATTCGTCCGGGGCTTCCCGAACGCATGGCGGACCTGTATGACCTTCCCGAACGGGTCACCCGGATTGAAAACGACCTTGGTGCCCTCGAAACCCTCATCCGCGAAAGACTTGCCAATTGACCGTCAGAACCACCACGCTTGCCAATGGTTTCCGTATCGTCACCGAACACATGCCCAGCCTGCAATCCGCGGCCATAGGCATCTGGGTGACCGCCGGCGGACGGCATGAGCGACCGGAACAGAACGGTATCGCGCATTTCCTTGAACATATGGCGTTCAAGGGGACCAAGACACGCAGCGCGCTGAAGATCGCCGAGGAAATCGAGGATGTGGGCGGCTATATCAACGCCTATACCAGCCGCGAGGTAACGGCCTATTATGCCCGCGTGTTGAAGGCCGATGTGCCACTGGCGATGGATGTCATTGCGGATATCCTGCTCAACCCGGTGTTCGACGCCAAGGAAATTGAGATCGAGCGCGGCGTGATCTTGCAGGAAATCGGCCAGTCGCATGACACGCCGGACGATGTGATCTTTGACTGGTTGCAGGAACGGGCCTATCCCGATCAGCCGATGGGCCGCACCATTCTGGGCGAGGTTGACCGCGTCAGCGGGTTCAGCCGGGATGATCTGGCGGGCTTTGTGAACGAACATTACGGCCCCGACCAGATGATCCTGTCCGCCGCCGGTGCCGTGGACCATGACGCCATCGTTGCCATGGCTGAGGATCTTTTCGGCGACCTCAAGCCGCGCAATGCAGCCATCGCGCTGCCTGCACAGTTCTCGGGCGGTGATTTCCGTCGCGACAAGGATCTGGAACAGGCGCATTTCGCACTGGCTTTCGAATCGCCCGGCTACCGCGATGACAGCATCTATACCGCGCAGATCTGGTCTGTGGCACTTGGCGGCGGCATGTCCTCGCGCCTGTTTCAGGAAATCCGCGAAAAACGCGGGCTGTGCTACACGATCTTCGCCCAGACCGGTGCCTATGCCGATACCGGCATGACCACGATCTATGCCGGCACAAGCGGCGAACAGCTGGGCGAATTGATCGGGCTGACGATTGACGAACTCAAGCGCGCCGCCGATGATATGTCGCAGGCAGAGGTCGAGCGTGCCCGCGCCCAGATGAAGGCCGGCATGTTGATGGGGCTGGAAAGCCCGTCCTCACGCGCCGAACGTCATGCGCGGATGATCCAGATCTGGGGGCGCGTCCCGTCGCTGGAAGAAACCGTGGAGCGGATAGAGGCCGTGACCCTGCCGGATGTCCGCGATTTTGCAGGCGCCACCGCCAGTTCCGCCCCCGCCGCGCTGGCGCTTTACGGGCCGATCGGCACCGCGCCGACGATTGATGACTTGCAGGCCCGCCGGGTGGCCTGATGCTGCTGTCCCGGCGCAAGGTCAGGATAGAGACCGAAAGACTGACCCTGCGCCCGCCGCAGCATTCGGATTTCAATGCCTGGACATCCCTGCGCCATGACAGCGCCGATTTCCTGACGCCGTGGGAGCCGACCTGGGCCAATGACCATCTCAGCCGCAAGGCCTTCACAAACCGCGTCTACTGGGCGTCGCGATCCGTTTCCGGCGGCACGGCGCTGCCGATGTTCCTGATCCGGCGCGAGGATGACATGCTGCTGGGTGCGATCACGCTGGACAATATCCGTCGTGGCCCGTCGCAATCGGGCACGCTGGGCTATTGGATCGGCGCACCCTTCGCGCGGCACGGATATATGCGAGAGGCGCTTCTGGCGATCGAGCATCATGCTTTCACCCGGATGGACCTCAGCCGGTTAGAGGCCGCTTGCTTGCCGGAAAACCTCGCCTCACGGGCCGTTCTGGAAGGCTGCGGTTTCAAATACGAAGGCGTGGCGCAAAGCTATCTTCAGATCAACGGACGCTGGCGGACACATGTTCTTTATTCCGCGTTGCGCATGGATCGGCGCGGCCGCACCGAAACCGGCTGACGTCTTTCTTCCCGATGGAATTGCCAATAGGTGCTGGTTCTTTGGTATCCGCGGTACCGCCTACCCTCTGACGGGTCGTTCGTCACATATAAGTTCAGCAGGCTTTCATCGGCGGTTCACTGGCGCTTACAGAATGAAACCGGTCATCCCTGATCGGCGCAGAGAGCCCATAAGCGCCGTTTTGACTAGCGCGGAAGCCTTGATTGCACCGCACTTAAACTCGGTATCTTTGAAGGTTTTGTTACCCTGCGCGCGGGGCGACGAGGATCAAGCTGGCCCCAATCAAGCACAGGGCTGCGCCAGAAAAATCCCAGAAATCCGGCCGTTGCCCTTCCGCACCCCACATCCAGAGGAGCGAGGCGGCGATATAGACACCGCCATAGGCCGCGAAGGCGCGCCCTGCGAAGCCGGCCTCGACCTGCGCAAGCAACCAGCCGAACAGCGCGAGGCTCGTAATGCCGGGAAGAAGCCAAAGCACGGATGCACCGCTCCGCCACCAAGCCCAGATGGCGAAGCAACCGGCGATTTCTGCCAGCGCAGCGAGCGGGTAGATGAGCGCCGCCAACGTCAGATGCCAGTCCCGTCGTGATTGGACAGGCACTCTTCATGATCGCGCAGCACCTCGAGAATGCGGCAATCGGCAACCCGATCAGCACTGCATTCGTCAAGCATCCGTCGCAGCTCGATCCGAAGCGCCTTCAGCCGAGTGATGCGGGCCTCGACCTCGTGAAGCTGTCTCTGGGCGACCGCGTCGATCTGCGCGCAGGATCGTTCAGGGCTGTCCGAAAGGTCCAGCAACTCCCGGATTGCCTCAAGAGAAAAACCCAGTTCGCGGGAGTGGCGGATGAACGCGAGACGATCAAGCCCCGCATTGCCGTACCGGCGCTGACCGCCTTCGGTCCGCCCCGGCTCCGGCATCAAGCCGATTTGTTCGTAGTAACGGATCGTCTGTACTTTTGCGCCGGTCCGCTTGGCAAGTGTGCCGATCGACAACATGGGAAGCCTCCTGATTGCTACAGCCACTGTAGGTTTCATCGCTCGGACAGGCAAGGGTTTCACGAACAGACTATTTGCATGTTTGCGATCAGAAAAGAGCCCGAACCTCTACCTGCTGTAGCTTCTATGCAAGCGTCAAAATGAGGTACTGCAAAGCATTCCGAGCAGATGACCAGACTTCAGAAAGGGTTATGTACGGCCGTCGCTATCGCCGCGCCAGGCGCAGCGGAACTGGCCGTCTTCTCCCCGGTCGAAGGGGGCGATGGATGCGCAGCAGCGCGGCACCAATTGATCTTCGGGTGAGGACGGAACCAGGCTATTTATCAAAAAACTGGAATTCAGCCTTGAACCTATAGTTGCTGTAGATCGTATATCGGGTTCCGACGGGAATCACGGCGGAGAGATATGATGGCGGACAGGAGTGAAGGACGACGCGAGTGGCGGGTGACGGGCATGGATTGCGGGGCCTGCGCCGCAAAGGTCCGGGGCGCGGTCGAGCGTCTGCCGGGCGTCGAAGGTGTCGATGTCGCGCTTATGGCCGAACGGCTTCGTCTGACGCTGGACGCCGATCAGACCTCCCCCGAACGAATTGAGAAGGCAGTGCGTGATGTGGGATTCGGCATCGCACCCAAGGGGGCACGGCCGGAGAAGCCAAAGGGAGGCTTTGTCCTGCCGGACGGGGCGTTCCCCGGTGCGGAAGAAGAATCGAAGCCGGAGGACGACAACACGGCAGGGACCGAGACGGTGCCGACACCGTCGTGGTATCAGACATCCAAGGGCCGCCTGGTGCTTGGCACTGGCGCATTGCTCGCGGCGGCTTGGGCGTCGCGTCTCGTGGTGCCTGCCGAAATCGCGCATTGGGCCTTCGTTCTTGCCACGCTGATCGGGATCGTGCCCGTGGCGCAACGCGCCTTCGCAATGACCCGGGCCGGTATGCCCTTCACCATCGAAATGCTGATGACGATCGCCGCCGGCGGTGCGCTCGTGATCGGCGAGCCAGAAGAAGCCGCGCTCGTCGTCTTTCTCTTCGCTGTCGGGGAGCTCTTGGAAGGCATTTCGGCCGGCAAGGCACGCGACAGCATCCGTGCCTTGTCGAAGCTTGTGCCCAAAACCGCGCGAGTTGAAGTCGGCGGAAGAACCCGGGAAGTGTCAGCCGAGAGGCTCCAAGTGGGCCAGATCGTTCAGGTCCGTCCCGGCGACCGGATGCCCTGTGACGGTGAGGTCATCAACGGAACATCAGGCGTCGACGAAAGCCCGGTGACGGGAGAGAGCGTCCCGATCCTCAAAGAGCCGGGTGCCGAGGTCTATGCCGGATCGATCAACGCAGAGGCGCTGCTGCGCGTACGGGTTACAAAAGCAGCCGAGGACAATACCATCGCCCGCATCGTGCGGCTGGTCGAGGAGGCCGAGAGCGCCCGAGCGCCGACCGAGCGCTTCATCGACCGCTTCAGCCGGGTTTACATGCCTGCCGTTGTCGGAGCCGCACTCTTGGTCGCGATCGTCCCGCCGCTGGCTTTCGGGCAAGAGTGGGGCGAGTGGATTTACCGCACACTTGCGCTTCTGCTGATTGGCTGCCCCTGCGCGCTGGTAATATCAGTGCCGGCCTCCATCACCTCGGCGCTGTCCACCGGGGCACGCAATGGCCTTCTGATGAAGGGCGGCGCGGTGATCGAAGCGGCGGCGCGGACCACCCATGTCGCCTTTGACAAGACCGGAACGTTGACGCACGGCAAGCCTCGGGTGACGGATGTGTCCGTTCTGACCGGGGACGAAGACGATTTGATGGCCCTTGCGGCCAGTGTCGAGGCCGGCGCGAGCCATCCGCTGGGCCAAGCGATCTGCGCAGAAGCGGAGCGACGAGGCATCGACGTGGCTGCGACCACCGACAGCCGGGCACTGCCCGGAAAGGGCGCGGAAGCGTCGATCGGCGGCGTGACCGTCTGCGTAGGTTCGCCGCGGCTTGCAGAGGAGCGCGGTGCGATCGATGACGTCCTTCGACGTCGCATTGCGGCGCTGGAAGCCGAGGGCAAGACGGTTGTGATCGTGCTGCGGGACAACGTGCCCCAGGGCCTGATCGCGCTGAGGGATGAACCACGCGCCGATGCGGCGGACGCGGTGGCGCAGCTTCGCAGGCTCGGCATCTCGTCTGTCATGCTGACCGGGGACAATTCCCGCACCGCCCAGGCCATCGCCGAGGGGCTTGGCATTGAACAGCGCTCGGAACTCATGCCAGAGGACAAGGTCACAGCCATCCGCGAGCTGACGTCCGACGCAAGGGTCATGATGATCGGCGACGGGATCAACGACGCGCCTGCGCTGGCCGCCGCCCATGTCGGGGTCGCTATGGGTTCGGGCACCGACGTGGCGCTGGAAACGGCCGATGGCGCGATCCTGCGCAACCGCGTGACGGACGTGCCGGGAAAGATCCGGCTTGCCCGTGCGACCATGTCGAACATCCGTCAGAACATCGCCATTGCTCTTGGACTGAAGGCGGTCTTCCTTGTGACCACCGTGCTTGGTATAACGGGCCTCTGGATCGCGATCCTCGCCGATACCGGCGCTACGGTTCTAGTGACGTTGAACGCCCTGCGACTTTTGTTTTTTCGACCTTCGGACCCGACCGATATGGTAGGTCCAGCCACAAAACAGACACCGGATACAGATCGCGAGACTGCATCTGTGACCACTCCACTTGAAAGGAAACACACATGACCCTTACCCGTCGCGCCATGATGGCCAGCGCTGCGAGCTTTGCCGCCGCGACAGCAACTGCCGGGCTGGCACAGGACGCGCTCTCGATTCACGTCTTGAAGGACCCGAATTGCGGTTGCTGCACGGCATGGATCAAGATCTTGCGCGAAGATGGCTTCACGGTCACCACCGAGCGCAGCTTCGGCACCCTCCTGATCCGGCACAAGCTCGATAACGGCATCCCCCAGAAGATGACGTCCTGCCATACCGGCGAAATCGAGGGCTACATGATCGAAGGCCATGTGCCGACGGCCGATATCCGCAGGCTCCTTGCGGAGCGTCCCGAAGCCGTCGGTCTCGCCGTGCCGGGCATGCCCTATGGATCGCCGGGCATGGGACCAGTGGATGCGCGCGAAGCCTATGACGTTTTCCTGATCCGCAAAGACGGTAGCACGGAGGTCTTTTCCAGCTACGAGGCCGCGTAAGAAAACGGCCTTCACCGTTAGGGTCCCAAGCCGATTTGATCCGCGCAATTGCGGCGAAAGTCTGGAAAGTCCCGTACAACTGTCGCTGGCCCTGTTATTGTCTACGCCCGCCTCGGTGCCTTTGGCCTCCACCCCCGGTAGACGGTCATGCGGAACGTGCCGAGGGCACTCGATGCATTTCCGGCCCCACATCAACCTGCACGCAAGACGTTCCAAGTTTTGCCGCGCAGTTCTTTTTCCTGCCGACGACAGTGTGGGCCGATGTCCAACCCAGCGGTGGCAAGCGCAGCGACTCTGCTTGTAGCACGCGGGCGGTTTGGTAAAGATGACCCAGCAAACACCGGG
The DNA here is from genome assembly GCF_048268605.1 of Primorskyibacter flagellatus. Lineage (NCBI taxonomy): Bacteria > Pseudomonadati > Pseudomonadota > Alphaproteobacteria > Rhodobacterales > Roseobacteraceae > Primorskyibacter > Primorskyibacter flagellatus. Next base: position 99,113 of record NZ_JBLWVF010000010.1, on the reverse strand, counting down.
GGATTAACATGCTGAACGCGGCCGATGCGGAATTTGTCGAAAGACTTGCTGGGGACCTTCCTGACGACACTCTACGCCCCGCAGAACCACGTTATCTGGAAGAGCCGCGCGGTGCCTGGATGGGCAAGTCCGAATGGGTTGCCCTGCCCCGCACCGTCGAAGAGGCCGCGACGATCCTGCGCGCCTGTCAGGCCGCGCGGGTGGGCATTGTGCCATACGGCGGCGGCACCGGACTCGTCGGTGGACAGGTGTCCGGAGACGGTCCGCAAACGCTCGTCCTGTCACTGGAGCGCATGTCCGCGATCCGCGCCGTCTACCCGCAGGAGAACGTCCTGATCGCCGAAGCTGGCGCGACTCTGGCTGATGTGCAAGCTGCTGCCGAGACCGAGTCGCGGTTGTTTCCGCTGTCGCTGGCGTCAGAAGGCACTGCGCGGATCGGCGGCAATCTGTCGACCAATGCGGGTGGCGTGAACGTGCTGCGCTATGGCAATGCCCGCGATCTCTGCCTCGGGCTGGAGGCGGTCCTGCCCGACGGTCAAATCTGGCACGGGCTCCGGCGGTTGCGCAAAGACAACACCGGCTATGATCTGCGCCACCTTCTGATCGGGGCCGAAGGCACGTTGGGCATCATCACCGCAGCCGCGCTGAAACTGTCGCCTATACCTGCCGGGCGCGGAACCGCGATCATGGCGGTGCGCGATCCCGCATCCGCATTGGCGTTGCTGTCGCTGGCCCGTGACCAGATCGGCGAAGCAGTCAGCGCCTTTGAGCTGATCGACCGCACCGGCACCGATTTCCTTGCCGAAAAGCTGCCGGATGTCCGCCTGCCCTTTGACCCGATACCCGAATGGATGGTCCTGATAGAAGTGGGCCTGCCGCGCGGATTGGTCCCCTCGGAAGCGCTGGAAGAGCTGTTCGTGGCCGCATTCGACGCCGATCTGGTCACCGATGGGCTGGTCGCGCAGTCGGATACACAACGTGCCGAGTTCTGGACCATGCGCGAATCCATTCCACTGGCCAACCGGCAGATCGGCGCGATTGCCAGTCATGATATCTCTGTCCCCTTGGGCGCTCTGCCTGAATTTATCGCCCGTGGCCGCAAAACCATTGCCGCCATGGGCGATTTTCGGGTGAATTGCTTTGGCCATGTCGGAGACGGCAATCTGCATTTCAACATCTTCCCGCCGAAAGGCCGTAACAAGGCCGAATTTTCCAATCTGAAACAGGCAATGACCCGCGCCGTCCACGACCTTGTGCATGACATGGAAGGCTCGCTCAGTGCCGAGCATGGCATCGGACGGCTGAAGGTCGATGATCTGGAGCGCTACGGCGACGCGACGAAACTGTCAGCCATGCGCGCGATCAAATCCGCACTGGACCCGGCTGGCATCATGAACCCCGGTGCGGTGCTGCCAAAAGCATGAGACGCGCATCAACCCCACGCCTCCGTCCCCCACACGCAAGGCTTGCATGACGGTTGTTCGCTCTGTTCGCCTTGTATAAGGTCGGACGTGGATTTAGGAACCGTTCGAAAGTCGGTTCAATGGTAAGGAACATGGTCATGTTAGCGCGTTTAGGCTTGAAAAAGAGCGTTACGACAGAAGAGCCGAAAGACGAATGGTTCGACGCGTTTCAAGTCAATCCTCGGGCCTTGATATTCAGCAAACAGCGGATCGTCGTTTCCTTTTCGCCAAAATCGGCATGCTCGCATGTGGTGACGTGGTTTTTTCTGAAAGAACGCCTGTTGGCGGCTGCGAACTACTATCACCCCTGGCCGCATAATTTCCGCACCAAAGTCTATTATGACAGTGCGCAATTTAGACGGCGACGCAATGCGCTTCTGGCCAACGGGCAACAAGACTGGACCTTGATCAAGGTCACGCGCGACCCGGTCAAGCGCCTTGTCGCGATTCTAAGACATGCTGTCAGATTTCCCATTGCGGACGAGATTGCCTTGCAACGCGGAATCAATATCAAGCGTGACGGCCTGTCTTTGCGAGAATTCGGAGAGGTTCTGAAAACAGTGGATCTGACGCGGGCGGCGCGACAGGTGGATACTCATCTTTGCTCTCAGATCCATCCGATATGGGACATGCCATTTGGCCGGACAATTACGTTGAACCTGGACGAAGTATCCCTGAACGATGGCTTGAACGACATTGAACGGAGCCTTGGGCTGGAGGTCACGAATTTCTCCGCGCATCCCAAATTCGATGAAATCAGAGAGAGCCATTACGTCAATAATGACCAGGATCTCGACACCGAGCAGAACCCGGAAGACGTGAAGTTCCGTCGCAATCAGGTAGAGCGCCGGTTCCCGAAAACGGTGCTTCAGAAACTGCCCTATACAAGCGAACTGGCGCATCACCTCTATCCCGATGACTTTTCGCAGGTCGTCACCAATGACACCAAAGGTGAATTGTTCCGGACCAGGTAGCCGCAGCCCCATGTCCGGCTGCGATCCACCAATCTTTCGAACAGAATATCCGGTAGATGCCTGATGCCATGTATCAGCGCCTGTTTATTTTGGTGGATAATTCCTGATTTCTGAACACCGCCATCGAGCGATACGGAAAAACCGGAAAGGCATCCTTGTTTGCCGGTAATCCCGTGCTTGGAGCGAACTGGCGTATCGCATTGATACCCCGTTCTTTGTCATCTGCGTGGCAATTCGCCGGTCTCTCGCTCGGGCAGAAAAACCCGTCTTTCAGGGCAAAAAAGACGCTTGACGCCCTCCGAGTGCTGCACTACCTAGCGTCCACCGTGGCGGAGTAGCTCAGCCGGTTAGAGCAGCGGAATCATAATCCGCGTGTCGGGGGTTCAAGTCCCTCCTCCGCTACCATTTAATTCTACATCATGGCGCAGGCTGCAAACCGGGTCGGTTCCCGGCTATGCTGCACACGCTTCAGGTTCCGAGATTGGCGCGCAAAAGCGCAACCTCGCATGCTGTGCGAGGCAAGCGCTTGCCGCCCCGCACAGGTGGATTGCCCAAATAAAACTGTGTCGGTTCAGTTCACCCGGCTCCAGGTTTGCCCCCGGCAAATGCCCAGCACGCAACCTTCCACCTTCAGCGAACTGCCGTTCAGCTGCATTCTGGAGTTGTAGGTCTTGTCACGGTCAGGTGCCCAGATCTTGCCACCGGCATATTTTCCATTGCCCTTGGGCTGCATCGCCCAGATCATCCGCTTGCCGATATTGGGCGAACTGACTTTCTTGCCCGACTTGTCATAGCCCTGCCCCAACACGCCGCAGATCTCGGCACCGCAGGTGCTGATCTTGACCAGACCAAAATTACCGTTGTCGTCGGGCTGGGTTTGCCAGGTGCCCTCGACCGGATCTGCCAATGCCGCCCCCGCGACCAGCGCAACTGCAGCGGCCAATGCCATTATTTTCATCTCTGTTCCTCCCTGAGTGATGGGACAATCCTGACGTGTCGAAGCTGCGTTGATCAAGTCTGACGTCAGGTCGCGTTGCATTCTGTCCGTCCCCGGTGCAAAAGCCGAACCGGAACAGACAGACAGGAAGACGCAGATGATCCTTTATCCCGCCATCGACCTCAAGGACGGCCAGGCCGTGCGGCTTTTGCGCGGGGATATGGAGAAATCCACCGTTTTCAACGACGACCCCGCCGCGCAGGCGATGGAGTTTGTCGAGGCCGGGTGTGAGTGGCTGCACCTGGTGGATCTGAACGGTGCCTTCGCGGGCGAGCCGGTGAATGCGGCCGCGGTCGAGGCGATTCTCGCGCGGACAAAAGTGCCGGCACAGCTGGGTGGCGGGATTCGCGACATGGCCACGATCGAGCGTTGGCTGGAACGGGGCCTCGCCCGCGTCATCCTTGGGACGGTCGCCGTGGAAAACCCCGCGCTGGTGCGCGAGGCAGCAGCCGCCTTCCCCGGCAAGGTCGCCGTGGGCATTGATGCGCGCAACGGACGTGTCGCCACCAAGGGCTGGGCCGAGGAAACCGATGTCATGGTCACCGACCTCGCGCGCAGTTTCGAGGACGCCGGCGTCGCCGCGATCATCTACACCGACATCAATCGTGACGGTGCAATGCAGGGCCCGAATATCGAGGCCACCGCGGCACTGGCCCGCGCCGTATCCATCCCGGTGATCGCCAGCGGCGGCGTGTCCTCACTGGAAGACATCATCGCGCTGCGCGACTGCGGGGCCAACCTGAACGGCGCAATCTCAGGCCGCGCACTTTATGACGGGGCGCTCGACCTAAAATCGGCCCTCACGGCGCTGAAGGCCTAGTTGCCAGCGGCGGCAGATGTCAGCTTGGCCAGCGCGCCGGTCATCATCTTCACATATTCGGCACCGTCGGGGATGGACAATTCGTCCAGCATTTCTTCTGGATCCTCATAGGCCAGCCAGACCTGGCCTTCGCCATCCTTGTAGACCAAAACCCGCAGCGGCAGATACAGTCCCGCCAACGCGTCATCCTGCATGGCAGGCGTACCAAGCTTGGGATTGCCGAAAATCAGCAGTTGCTCGTCATCCAGCACCATGTCGACCGAGGCCGCCCCCGCCGCGTGATCCACCCGTGCAAAGACGGTGGTACCAGCCCCTGTCACCGCCTCTTCCAGCCGGTCCATCGTTGTGGCGACATCTCCGGAGGCCTGCACTTTGATAATATCGTCATCACTGGCGAGGGCGGGGAATGCGACAAGGCAGAAGGCGGCGGCAAGCAAGTGTTTCATAAAGCACTCCGATGGCTGTAAAACTTGCCCCTATCGTCGTGTAACCGCACGCGCCTGCCCATCAACAATTTCGTGAGGTGGCGTTCCGGCGGATTGCCGCTAACGCAACGGCCCCGTCCGAAACAGCCGCACCTTCAGCCCCCCGAACGACACTGGCGCGCCCTGCGGCGCGAATGGCAGTCCGGTCGCTTTCGCCAACCCCGCCTCGCTGGTCACGATCCCGACGCGCCATCCCGCGAACCGCTCTTTCAGCACCTGCCCCAAAGACCCGTAAAGCCCGTAGAGCAGCTTCTTGTTGCCGATACGCCCACCATATGGCGGATTGACCATCACCAGCCCCTTTGGTCCCTCTGGCGGCTCCAGCGCACTGATCGGCTGGCACTTGAATTGCGTCAAGGCGGAGACCCCGGCGCGCGCGGCATTGGCCTGGCTCATCCGGATCGCCCCGGCATCACGGTCAAACCCGAAATACCGCACCGGCCCATCAGCCACGTCAGAAGGCCCGCGCATTCCAGCAAATGCGTCAACATCAAAGCCTGCGAATTTCTCGAAGGCAAATGCCCGCGAGCGCCCCGGCATCAGACCTGCCGACCACTCTGCCGCCTCAATCGGAAACGTCCCCGACCCGCACATCGGGTCAACCACCGGCTCGGCCCCGTCATAGCCGCATTGCCGCAGGAACAGCGCCGCCAATGTCTCGCGCATCGGGGCCTTGCCAACGGCCTCTTTATGGCCGCGCTTGTGCAGAGCATCGCCCGAAGTATCGACGGAAAAGCCGCAGAAATTATCCTCGATCCGCGCCAGCACCCGCACCGGCGCGTCATCGGCGACCGGCGCGCCAAGCTCTTCGGTGATCGCCCGCACGATCCGTTCGCTGGCCGCCCCTGCATGATAGATCTTTGACCGGCGGCAGGTGACCTCGACCTTCACGGGCACATCCGTCCGCAGGACGTCCCCCCAGGGAAATTTGCGCGCCCGCTTGTCCATTTGCGCCAGATGGAACACCGGAAACCCGCCGATCCGTGCAAGCACCCGCCCGGCACCCCGAAGCGCAAGATTGGCCCGCCAGACCTCGGGCCAGCCCCCCTGAAAGCTCACGCCCCCCGGCACGGCCTCCAACGGACCAAATCCCAGCGCGCCAGCCTCCTCGGCCAGCACCTCTTCCAACCCCGGCGCTGCCGCCAGAAAGATCTCAAACGTGTTTTCCATATGGCTGCCATAGATCAATCGCCCCGCCCCCGCGACAGGTTTTTCACCAACTCCACCGACACCCGCTAACTGCAAGGTCGTGGCAGGTCACTCAACGACCTGCGTGTTTTCCACGCTTGCCGCCCGCCCTGCCGCCGCGTATGACGTCGCCCATGTTGAAGACACGCATCATCCCCTGCCTTGACGTGGCCGACGGCCGTGTCGTCAAGGGCGTCAACTTCGTCGATCTGCGCGACGCCGGTGACCCCGTCGATGCCGCCCGCGCCTATGACGCGGCCGGAGCCGACGAGATCTGCTTTCTCGACATCCACGCGACCCATGAAAACCGCGGCACAATGTTCGATGTGGTCACCCGCACGGCAGAGCAATGCTTCATCCCCCTGACAGTCGGTGGCGGCGTAAGGACCGCTGCTGATGTCCGGGCGCTGCTGCTGGCAGGTGCCGACAAGGTCAGCTTCAACTCCGCCGCCGTCGCCGATCCGGACGTCGTGGCCCGCGCTGCGGACCAGTTTGGAAGCCAGTGCATCGTCGTAGCCATAGACGCCAAGACCACAGCCCCAGGCCAATGGGAAATCTTCACCCATGGCGGCCGCCGTCCCACCGGCATTGATGCTGTGGATTTTGCCCGCACTGTCACGGCCAAAGGTGCCGGAGAGATTCTGCTCACCTCGATGGACCGCGACGGCACGCGTGCAGGTTTTAACCTGCCGCTGACCCGCGCCATCTCGGATGCTGTTTCTGTCCCGGTGATCGCCTCGGGCGGCGTCGGCACGCTCGATCACCTTGTCGAAGGCGTCACATTGGGCGGGGCTTCCGCCGTGCTGGCCGCCTCGATCTTCCATTTCGGTGACTATACGATTACCGAGGCCAAGGCCCATATGGCTGCCGCCGGCATTCCTATGAGGATGACATGACCCTCGACGATCTCGCCGCCACGATCGCGGCACGCGTCCAAGCCGACCCGGATAGCTCCTGGACGGCCAGGCTTCTCGCCAAAGGCCCGGAAAAATGCGCCGAGAAGTTCGGAGAAGAGGCGATAGAAGCCATTATCGAAGCCATCAAAGATGACAAATCGCGCCTCGCGTCAGAAGCCGCCGATGTCCTGTTTCATCTCCTCGTCATGCTTCAGTCGCGCAACGTGCCGCTCTCGGATGTCATGGCGGAACTGGCGCGGCGGCAAGGCACTTCCGGCATCAGCGAAAAAGCGTCGCGCTCGGAATAGCTGACGACGGGACGGTGGGCGGGGCGCCTTCCGGCGCAGCCGGAACAGCGGCGCACAACGTCACGTCAGTTTCGACGACAATATCCCGGTGTTGAAGCCGCCCATACGCAACTCACCGAACAATCGCTGGTATTCGATCTTCGGGCAACGGTTCATGATCACATCGCAACCGGCCGCTCTGGCCGCCTGTGCCGCCTCATCATGCTGCACACCGATCTGCATCCAGACCGTACGCAGCGCAGGCAACACCTGAAGCGCTTCTTCAACAATATCGGGCACAGCCTCTGAGCGGCGAAATATATCAACCATATCGACTGGTTGCTTGATATCTGTCAGCGATGCCCGCACCGTTGCACCAAAAAGCTGTTTACCAACATGACCGGGATTCACCGGAATCACCTGAAACCCCTTCAGCGCCAGATACCGGGCAACATAGTGGCTGGGCCGCACCGGATTGGGCGACACCCCGACCACCGCGATGGTTTTCGTCCGGGTCAGTATCTTTTTCAGGAAGGCGTCGGAATATGTTTCACTCATGCGCCCAAGCTACCGTCATCATCGTGCCGACAAAAGTCGAAAAAGAAAAGGCGCTCAAGAACCAGTCTTGAGCGCCAGTAGCGGAACGAGGGACAGTGTAAAAGAGCTTCGGGGTTCCGGCCCGTGCTCTTGATACAGTAGATAGGCAACAGGCTGAAAATTATAAGGACCACTCAAGGAAATGTGATTGACAGCTGAATCCCGACACTTTGCGGACGATCAAATGGCCTGCGCTTCGCCGGGATGCGCAGGGTGATCTCACGCTCCCACCGACTCGTGCAGACGTTCCGAAGCGTCCCGCCCGACCGTGCGCGCCCTGCGGAACCAAAACAGCTTTCCCGTGCCATTCCATGTGCCAACCGAGGGTGCCGTGACATCGCAGGGAAACCGTGCACGCCAACCATCGGGCAAGGGCAGACCGCATGCCTCGGCCCGGCCCAACATCCAGACCAGTGGAATATTCGCCAAAGGCCGTGACGCGATATGCCCGTTCAGTTGTCCACCGACATCCCCATGGGTGCCGCGAAACCAGACCTGTTCGGCCTTGCCCGGCCAATCCGGCGGGCTTGTCCACAAAACCGGCGCATAGGCATGACGGGTCTCGTTCAGCGCCAGCGCGTGGTAGCCATGCCGGATACTCGCGCCCAGCTCATGGTTGTGAAACCCGTGCTTATCCTCGATCCAGCGCCACAACACGGGCAATCTCAAGCCAAGCGCCTTGACGGTATCCCACACGCCGATCATCTCGATCGGGGCTTGCGGATGGCAATGGGCCTGACCAAACGACCGGGTGACCGGGCCTGCCGGGTCGCTTTCGTAAAGCCTGTAGATCGTCCGGATATTCCGGACTGTCGCCTCTTCGGCGCGCAGCAGTCCAACGCGGTCGATCAGACCCGCCAAAGACCGCACCGCATAGGCACCACGCGAATACCCGAACAGAAAAATCCTGTCTCCCGGCCTGTAGCGCGACGCCAGAAAACCGTAAGCCCTTCGGATCTGACGGTTTATGCCGCGCCCGGTCAGAACATCCGCGGTGCTTCGCCATTCCTGCCACTGAATGCCTGCCTCGTAATACAGCGACAGCTGGCCGTTCATCTCTTCCAGCAGACGGTAAGTGATGCCGGCATTGGTCTCTTCGCCGGGGACCAAGGACGACATCGTGCCATCCAGAACGATCACATGAGTGCGAATCCCACGCCGGGCGCTCAACGCCGAATGATCGGCCCGAAATGTCCGGCGCAGCCAGGTTACGAATCTGTCACTCAGCCGCGATGGCCACATCGTTCAACATTTCCCATACTCTGTGCGGCGTGAAGGGCATGTCGGCCTGACGTACCCCGCGCTGCCACAATGCATCCTGCACAGCATTGGCGACAGCGGCCATTGCCCCGACAGTTCCCGCCTCTCCGCAACCTTTCATCCCCATCGGGTTGGCCGTCGACGGCACCGGGCGCGTCGAGAAGGAAATCATCGGCACATTGTCGGCCCGTGGAACCGCATAGTCCATGAACGTCGCCGTGAGCAGTTGCCCATCCTCGTCGTAAACCACGCGTTCCGTGATCGCCTGACCAAGCCCCTGAGCGACCCCGCCATGCACCTGCCCTTCGGCCAGCATCGGGTTGATGAGGTTGCCGAAATCATCAACAACCGTATAGCGGTCGACCTGCACATCACCGGTTTCGGGGTCAATTTCGACCTCGGCAATATGCGCGCCATTCGGATAGGACCGTCCCGGCAATTCGTCGCGCGCGTCATGCCGCAACAGATCGTCACGACCGGCCTCGCGCGCCATCTGGGCCACTTCCAGCATGGTCGGCGTCACGTTCGACCCCTCGGCGCGGAATTGCATATCATCAAAGCTGACATCAGCCGCGTCGACGCCCAGTTTTTCGGCCAGAAACGCCGAAAATTCTGTCACGATCTTTGCAACTGCGGTCAGCGTCACGTTCGTCTGCGTGGTGACAGAGCGTGACCCGCCCGTGCCGCCGCCCTTGGCGATCAGATCACTGTCACCTTGCACCACACGGATCCGATCTGCTGGAATGCCGGACTGGTCGGACAGGAACTGCGCATAGACAGTTTCATGGCCCTGACCGTTCGACTGGGTTCCGACAAACAAGGTCACGCTGCCATCCTCCTCGAACTCTACTCTGGCACCTTCGGAAGGATCCCCCAAAATACTTTCGATATAGTAACAGATGCCCAACCCGCGCAGCCGCCCCTTGGCTTCGGACGCCGCCTTGCGCGCAGCAAGACCGGCGTGGTCCGCCTCTTCCACGGCTCTGTCCAGAAGCTTGGCAAACTCGCCGACGTCATAAAGCTCTCCGGTGGCGGTCTTGTAGGGAAACGATGCCTCGGGAATGAAGTTCCGTCGCCGCAATTCGACCGGATCAATATCCAGCTCGCGCGCGGCGCGGTCCATCAGCCGCTCCAGCAGGTAGATTGCCTCGGGCCGTCCGGCACCGCGATAGGCGTCAACCGGTGCGGTATTGGTGAAATACCCTTCGGCACGCAGCCAGGTGTTCTGCACGTCATACGTGCCCATCAACACGCGGCCGAACAGAAAGGTCTGAATAGCCTGCGCAAATTGCGAATTGTAAGCACCAAGGTTGAATTTGCTATGCACGCGGTAGGCCGTGATCTTGAGGTTTTCATCAAAGGCCAGCTCGCCCAGGCTGACCAGATCGCGCCCGCCATTGTCCGACAGCATCGCCTCTGTCCGGTCCGACATCCAGCGCACGGGACGGCCCAACGTCTTCGCGGCAAAGGCCACAACATGATATTCCGGATAGGCAAACCCCTTCATCCCGAAGCCTCCGCCGACATCCGGGTTGGTCACGCGCACCTTGTCGTCGGGCAAGCCAAACGCCTTGGACAGCAGGTCCTTCTGCCCCCAGACGCCCTGGCCGTTGACCGAGACATGGAGCTTGTCAGCGTCCCATTCGGCGAAACATCCACGCGGCTCCATCGAGCAGACCATGATCCGGTTGTCGGGCACTTCAAGGCTGACCACATGGGCGGCAGCCTCGAACGCCGCGTTGCAGGCCTCTTCATCGCCCAGACCGTAATCCAGCGCCCGGTTGTCCGGTGCCTCGTCATGGATCGCCACGTCGCCCGGCGCACAGGCCATCTGGGCGGGCAATTCGTCATAGTCCAACTCGATCAGCTCTGCCGCGTCCTTGGCTTGCTGTAGCGTGTCTGCGACCACCATCGCCACGGCCTCGCCGACATGACGCAGCTTGCCCCGCGCCAGAACCGGGCGTTCGGGTGCGGCACCGTCCGTACCATCGCGATTGGGCTGCGTGGCACCGGGAATGTGAACATCCAGCCCACCATCCAGCAGGTCCTGAACGGTCAGCACCGCATGCACACCTTCAGCCGCGCGCGCCTCATCCACGTTCAACGTGGTGATCGTGGCATGCGCGACGGGCGACCGAAAGACATACGCAAACAGCGCCCCTTCCGGGGCTATATCATCGACATAGCGGCCATGCCCTGTCAGGAACCGGACGTCCTCGACACGTTTGACTGGCTGACTCTTGCCAAATTTATCCATATCCCATTCTCCCGTTGGCGTCCGTTGTTGTTTGTGGGCGAGACTAATCCCTGCGTACAAACTGTCCAGCCCCGCACCGCGGGAAGGCGGTTCCGGGCACCTGCGCGCAGGGATGAAAAGATCGTGAGGTGCCCCGGCATATCTCAGTGATCTACGACGAAGCGGGCTGGCAATCGCTTATGCACAGGGGCGTTTTGGACAAAAGGCCCCCCCCCGCTTTCAGGTGTCGTCCTCGATGGCGTAGCGGTTGAATACACCGCTTTGGGTCATGAAAAACACGAAGATCGCAGCCGTCAGCCCGAATGTCTTGAAATAGACCCAGGTCTCGGTGCTCATCGTGCGCCAGATCACCTCGTTCAGAATCGCCAGTGTCAGGAAGAACGCCGTCAGCCGCCGGGTCAGGATCATCCAGCCCTCTTGTTGCAGCGGCATGACCTCTTCCATCACGAATTTCAGATAGCTTTCGCCGCGCAGCAAGCCGATCCCAAGCGCGCCGCCAAACAGCAGGTAGATCATCGTCGGCTTCATCTTGAAGAACTGATCGTCGTTGAACCAGACGCTCAGCCCGCCGAACACCACCACCAGAACCAGCGTGGCCACCTGCATCCGCGACAGCTTGCCGGTCAGCTTCCACAGCGCAAGCGTCGAAAGGATCATCAGTGGCACAAAGCCCGCCGTTGCCAGGATGAACCCGTCATACATGGTTCCGTTGATTTCATAGCTGTTCCCTTTCAGCCGTAGAAACGCCACGAAGAACACGACGACGGGGCCAAGCTCCAGCGCCAGTTTCAGTATCGGATTGATCTTGCGCTCTGCCAAAACAGGCCTCCATTCGGGTAATGCGGGCTTAGCCGCCAAATTCAACTATGACCGCGCCTGCGGCAATCAAGGTCATCAACGCAATCCGTCGCGGTCCGACCGTCTCTTTCAGCACCAGCCAGCCGATCAGCGCCGCAAACACGGTCGAGGTTTCGCGCAGGACCGCCGCCTCGCCAACCTTGTCAAGCCGGGTTGCCAGCATGATCGACCCGAAGCTGAAGAACGCAATCACGCCGCCGACCACACCCCGCACCAGAAGCGGCGGCAGTGTCGGACGCTCGGACAGTTTTCGCCAGCGCATCACGCCCAGCACCGGAAATGCCACCCCATCGATCATGAAAAACCACGCCAGAAAGGTAAACGGATCCGCAGTGGCCCGGATACCGTAGGCGTCGTAGGTGGTATAAAGCGCCACGAAGATCCCGGTGAGAAAGGCCAGCATAAGTGCCGCCCACAAAGTGTCTCGCGCTTGGGTCAGAAAGATCAGATTGTAGACCGCAAGCCCGAAGATGCCCGCCAGCAGGACACCGACACCCAGCCACTGCGTGACCGAAAACACCTCGCCAAAGATCAGATAGGCCCCGATGACTGCAAATAGCGGTCCGGTCCCGCGCACGACCGGGTAGACCACCGTATAGGCACCCTTGGTATAGGCCTGCGCCTGCAACAGCTTGTAGCCGGTGTGAATGACAAAAGCGCCCACGAAGATCGGCCACATATGCGGCTCTGGCCAGGGCACGACGAACAGCGCAAAAGGTGCCGCCATCAGCCCGTAGCTGCCGTCAATCGCCGCGCGGCTGAGCCACGGATCGTGCCGTCCCTTTTGCAACGCGCCGAACACGGCATGCAGAAACGCCGCCAGCAACGCCAGCACAAGTGCAAGCTGATGTCCGGCTTCGGTGCCTTCCAAAGAGATCAGCCAGGCGCTCATGCAATACCCAACCTTTCGGAACCACGCGCCAAGCAAACGAGTTGACTGTCCATGATCCGGCCGGATCGCAATGCAGGGGGAGGCATGCTCGAAACAATTGTCAGTGAATTCAAAGGCAGCTTTGCCGCCATCCCGGCAGAGGTTGCCGCGGTCCGGCTGCTCGCAGCGGTCCTGTTCGGCGGTATGATCGGGTTAGAGCGTGAACGCCGCGAAAAACCGGCCGGGCTGCGGACACATATGCTGGTGTCGATGGCCGCCTGTCTGTTCATCGTCGTCAGCCAGCAGCTCGCCGCGATGTTCGCCGAGACCGACGGTCTGCGCGTCGATCCCCTGCGCCTGATCGAGGCGGTGACCGCAGGTGTCGCATTCCTCGCGGCCGGGATTATCTTCACCTCTGGCGACAAGGTCCGCAACACCACGACCGGCGCATCTATGTGGCTGGCCGGGGCTGTGGGACTTGCCTGCGGATCAGGACAACTGCCGCTGGCCGCGATGGCAACAGTGATCGTTCTGGCCGTACTACTGCTATTGCGTGAGGTTGAGCGCTGGATGGGCACGCGGTAGCGCGCGTCTACAGGTGGCCTGCGCCTGCAAGGCAGCATCTGATTATCGTCGGTCACGCCCGGTCTAGACCGGTCAGAGCGGCGGCAAAATCCTCGGGGTCAAACGGGGCCAGATCGTCGATCTGCTCGCCCACTCCGATGGCATGGATCGGCAGGCCGAACTTATCGGCCAATGCGACAAGCACGCCCCCTTTTGCGGTCCCGTCAAGCTTTGTCATCACCAGCCCCGACACATCGGCAAGCTTCCGGAAGGTTTCAACCTGACTCAGCGCGTTCTGGCCGGTCGTCGCATCCAGCACCAGCAGCGTGTTATGTGGCGCGTCGGGGTCTTTCTTGCGGATCACCCGGACGATCTTGGACAGTTCCTCCATCAGGTCGGCGCGGTTTTGCAGGCGGCCCGCCGTGTCGATCATCAGAAGGTCCGCACCATCCGCCTGCGCCTTGGTCATGGCGTCAAAGGCCAGACTGGCCGGGTCAGAGCCTGCGGGCGCGGTCAGCACCGGCACACCTGCGCGATCCCCCCAGACCTGCAACTGCTCTACCGCGGCGGCGCGAAACGTGTCGCCCGCCGCAATCACGACCGATTTGCCCGCCGCCCGAAACTGGCTGGCCAGCTTGCCGATCGTCGTGGTCTTGCCAGAGCCATTCACGCCCACCACCAGCACGACCTGCGGCTTTGACGGATAAAGCGGCATCGGGCGGGCGACCGGATCCATGATCCGGGTAATCTCGTCCGACAGCAATTGTTTGATTTCCGGCACCGACAGCTTTCGCCCCATGCGCCCCTCGGCCATATTGGCGGTGACCCGCAAAGACGTATCAACGCCCATATCCGAGGCAATCAGCAATTCTTCGAGGCTTTCGAGCATGTCGTCGTCAAGCGCGCGCCGCACCACAATGCGATCCTCGCGCCGTCCCAACAGGCGGTTGAGCAAGCCAGTGCTGCGGGGGGGCACTTCCTGCGGTGCTTCAATCGGGATCTCCAGCGGCGCGGGTGCGGGCACCCGATCAGGCGTGCGCACGGGCACTTCCTGCGGTGCCTGCTGTGGTACTTCGACAGGGCTGTTGCCGGGAATGTCCGGGCCGGGCGTGGGTTCGGGTGCCGGGTTTGGCGGCACCTCCGGCTCTGGCGGGGTCTGCGGCGGCAAATCTGGCTCCGGCACCGGCTGCGGCTCTTCCGGCAAATCGGGTGCTGGTGCAGGCGGCACTTCGGTGGGCGTGTCTGGCGCGGGCGGGGTGGGCGCAGGCGGGGTGGGCGCAGGCGTCTCGCCCGGAGATTCAGGCGCGGTTTGTACCGCCCGCTCCTGTTCCGCGCTGCGCGGAGGCTCGGAAAGCGCTTTGTCTTCTTCGCCGCCCTCGCCAACGATCGCTTCCAGCCCCTCGTCCAGCTTTGACGACGACTTGAACAACCGGTTCTTCATCTTGCCGAAAAAAGACATACCCAACCTCAGCTTGTGATGCTTATCACCTAATACCACACTGGCTGAGATGAAAGTCCCAGTTGTCCAAGCGGCTGCTGAATTAGTTGAGCCACTGATCGCAATCCATCGCTGATGAGGCTGCGCCTCAACTGCACTCCACCGCCATCCGACCCCGTAACCGCCAGTCAGTCACCTTGTCGAAGGTTGCATAGCGAAGCCATCATCGGATTTGCAGAAAGCTGAAGGCAAAGCGACAGGGGCTGCGCCGCATCGTTGCCTTTGCTTTGCTGCGACAGGCCCACGAAGCGCAGGCCAAACAAAGGCGATCAAGCGAGATCGACCCACATCCGGACCGTGGCTGGTCACTTCAACTGACTGTCCTTCGACCCGCGCCGGTTCATGCCACCGCGCGCCTTGAACGCGCCGTCGCGTTCCTGTTGGCAGTCGATGCAAAGTTTCACCCCCGGCAAGGCGATACGGCGGGCTTCTGGGATTTCTTCTTCGCACTCGGCACAATGGGTCAGGCTTTCGCCGGTCGGTGCGCGCCGTGCCTTGAGACGTGCCAGTTCGTCATTGATCGACGCCTCGATCTGTTCGCTTACCGCGCCGTCGCGCGCCCATCCGCCTGCCATGCCATCCTCCGTCAATCAGCCTTCCTTGAACATAGGTATGCGCACCCATTCTGCAAAGGGTTTGGCCGCTTGACCTTTCGCCGCTGCCGCTATGTTTCAAACCAAAGGAGATTTGTCGCATGTTTCGTTTTGTCATTGCCCTTTTGTTGGCCGCTTTCACCGCACTGCCCGGCATCGCTGCACAGGGATTCACGTTCAAATCCATCGACGGCGGCACACTGTCGCTGGATCAGTGGAAAGGTCAGCCGGTGCTGGTGGTGAATACCGCGTCTCGCTGCGGGTTCACGCCGCAATTCGACGGGTTGCAGGCGCTTTATGACGCCTACCGGGATCAGGGATTGATCGTACTGGCCGTGCCCTCCAACGATTTCAAACAAGAGCTGGCCTCGGAAGAAGAGGTCAAGGAGTTCTGCGAGTTCAATTTCAATCTCGACATGCCAATGACCACCATAAACCATGTGCGCGGGCAGGATGCGCATCCGTTCTACGGTTGGGTCGAGGCCCGGACAGGCTTTGTCCCGTCGTGGAATTTCAACAAGATCCTGATCGGACCCGAGGGCGACGTTCTGGGCACATGGGGCGCACTGACGACACCGCAATCCGCGTCCATCATCAACGCCGTGAAAGCTGCGCTGCGTTAACGGTGTTCTTCGGCTGCAGTCGCCGCCAGAGCCCGGTTATAGGCCTTGAGCGCATCGACATGGTAAAGCGCGCCTTGCAGAACCGCCGCCTCACCCTCCAGCTTCACCACCGGCAGGAAGGCGACGCCGGATTTATCAAATACCGGCAGGGCCGTCTCCAGCGTCGCACTTTCCTGAACGTACAGGCCTTGCGCGATCATCTCCTGGCAGGTTTCCTCATCCGCGGTGTTTTCGTCCGTGACCCGGCGCATGACCCCCGTGACGCGGAACATCGCCAGAAGATAGGTCTGCGGGCCGGCGGCAAGCCGCACGTTGCGCTGTTCCAACTGGGTCAGGAAAAACGACCGGTTGACGAGACGTGACGCAAGCGCTGTTGACAGGGAGACCGAGACCATCACAGCCAGTCCCGTCTGCCAGTCGCCTGTCAGTTCGAACACGATCAGCGTGGTCGAGATTGGCGCACCCAGCACCGCCGCCGCGACCGCGCCCATGCCCGCCAGCGCGTAAAGCGTGTCGGCACCAGAGCTGTCAGGGAAAAGTCCCGTGGCGATCCCGCCGAACGCCAGCCCCGTCAGCGCCCCCACCATCAACGAGGGCGAGAAGATCCCCCCACCCATGCGACCTGCCAAGGTCACCGCCACCGCGATGACCTTGAGAACGGCAAAGACAATCGCCTCATGCGTCAACAACTGGCCGGTCAGCGCCATGCTGGTCGTTTCATAGCCGACACCGATGATATGCGGGAACTTGATCGCCATCACGCCAAGGATCAGCCCTGCGAGCGTTGGCCGCACCCAGACCGGCAGGCCGATGCGGTTTTCCAGCCGGTTTTCAACGCCTTCAGCATAAAAGATCGCCCGCATCATCACCACGGCGACCAGTCCGCAGACCAGACCCAGAACAAGGAACGCAGGCAGTTCAAGGTAGAATTCCAGTGTCGTGGTTCCGGGCAGGGTGAATTCTGTGACGTCGCCAAAGGCCAGCCGGTTGATCACCGTCCCCGCAGCGCTGGCCACGACAATCGGCGCAAAAGCGTGCAGGGAAAAGTGGCGCAGGACAACCTCCAGCGCGAACAGCGCACCGGCAATGGGCGCGTTGAAACTGGCCGAAACCGCCGCCGCCACGGCGCAGCCCATCAGATCGCGTCCGGTGATCCCGTCGGCCCTGATCAGGTTACTGATCCAGCTGGAAATCGTCGCCGCGATATGGACCACCGGCCCTTCCCGGCCGGACGAGCCGCCGGTTGACAGCGTGATCAACGACGCCAATGCCGAGACCAGTCCCGCCCTTTTCTGCACCCGTCCGTCATTCAGCGCGGCCCCTTCGATCACATCCGCCACCGCGTGAACGCGCTTGTCGGACGTGAACCAATGCAGCAAGAGGCCCACGGCCAACCCACCCCCAACTGGCACCAGAAGCACCACATACCAAGGCAATGTCCCGGCAAAACTGTGCAGGCTGTTCACGTCTGACGTGCCGTAAAAAGCCGTTTGCAGGATGTCGATGCCGCTACGGAACAGCAGTGCCGCAAAGCCCGCCGCGATGCCGATCACCAGCGCGATGAACCAGAACTGAATCTGGCTGGGTCCGCGATTGCGCAGCAATTGCCAGCCGCGGCCGAACATCCGGGCCATATCCGCCAGTTGTGCTTGCAGCGCCGTTACATACCGTCCGCTCAAAGTCTTTGCCTCGCTTCGCCTTTCCCCACTGGCCGGGTCGGGATAGGATGCGCCCCGCCCCTACGGAGTGTCCCGCATGAACATCCACGCAGCGCTTGACGCGCTTGAAGCCTTCCTAGGCCAACGGCTCAGCCGGTCCAAGTCCGATCTATCTCTGCATGGCGAATCAGAGACCCATTTTCCGCGAATGCCTCCCGATGCGGTCGCCTATCCCGAAACCACGGCAGAGGTCAGCCGTATCATGCAAATCTGTGCCAGGCATGGCTGCCCGGTGATCGCCTGGGGCGCTGGCACCTCGCTGGAGGGGCACACCTCGGCCGTCAAAGGCGGCGTGACATTGGATATGGGGCGCATGAATCGCGTGCTCGACATTCAGGCGGCGGATATGGATGTGCGGATACAGCCGGGTGTGACGCGCGAGGCCCTGAACGCAGAGTTGCGCGCGACAGGTCTGTTTTTCCCGATTGACCCCGGTGCCAATGCCACACTTGGCGGGATGGCAGCAACGCGCGCCAGCGGCACAACAGCGGTGCGATATGGGACGATGCGGGACAATGTGCTGGCGCTGGAGGTGGTTCTGGCCGATGGCCGTGTGATCCGTACCGGGACGCGGGCGCGCAAATCCAGTGCGGGCTATGACCTGACGGCGTTGTTTGTCGGCTCCGAGGGCACGCTGGGTATCATCACGGAATTGACCTTGCGGCTGCACGGCCAGCCAGAGGCGATCTCGGCCGGGGTCTGCGCCTTCGAGGATTTTCACGGGGCCGTGAACGCCGTGATCGAGACCATCCAGATGGGCCTGCCATTGGCCCGGATGGAGTTTCTGGACGAAGCCAGCGCCGCCGCCGTCAACGCCTATGCGGGCATGACCTTTCCCGAAAAGCCGCACCTCTTGTTCGAACTCCACGGCAGTCCCGACAGTGTCGCCGAGGATGCGCAGCGTTTTGGAGATATTGTCACCGATCACGGCTCTAGCGGCTTTGAGTGGTCCGACCGGACCGAAGATCGAAAAACGCTTTGGGCGATGCGACACAACGCATTCTATGCGATTCTGGCACTGAGGCCCGGAGCGCGGTCGCTGGTGACAGATATTTGCGTGCCGATCTCTCGCCTCGCGCAAGCTGTCGAGGAAACCCGCGCAGATATCGCACGGTCAGGGCTTGCAGGGCCCATTCTCGGACATGTGGGCGACGGCAACTTTCACGCCATCCTGCTGGTGGATCCCGCAGAACCTTCGGAAATGGCGGCGGCAAAAGCAGTGTCACACAGGATGGTCGAACGGTCTCTGGCGCTTGGCGGTACGGCCACAGGCGAGCATGGCGTGGGTCTGGGCAAGCGTGACTATATGGCAAAAGAGCATGGCGATGGCTGGGCGGTCATGGGCCAGTTGAAACAGGCACTGGACCCCTTGGACCTTCTGAATCCTGGGAAACTCGTCCCATAGTGAACAGGGACCGAGCTTGACCTCATTGAGCGCCTTTCGGCGCACAGGTCGGTTTTCTTGCAAGGGGCGTACCGCCCCCTCTTGGCCTCTCGGCCAATTCACCCCCGCGCGCATGTGGTGCCGGTTGCGCAAGACCTCAGACCTTCAGCAAAACCCGCGCGGCTGCCCGTGCCTCATCAGTGATGGTGTCGCCGGCCAGCATCCGGGCCAGTTCATCAATTCTGTCTGGTGGGGTAAGCGGTGTGACAGTCGACGTTGTCATCCCGTCGGCCACCCGTTTTTCCACCCGCCAGTGATGCGCCCCAAGCGCCGCCACCTGCGGCGAGTGCGTGACGACAAGCACCTGCCCGTCTTCGGCAAGCGCCGCCAGCCTGCGCCCGACGGCATCTGCCGTTGCGCCCCCGACGCCTCTGTCGATCTCGTCGAAAATCATCGTGATGCCGGACTGGTGCTGGCTAAGACAGACCTTGAGGGCGAGCAGGAACCTGCTCAGCTCCCCCCCGGAGGCGATCTTGTTCAGCGGCCCGGACGGCGCGCCAGGGTTTGTGGCGACTGTGAAAGCCACCGCATCGCGCCCCTCAGGTCCAGCGGAACCGTCGTCGATCTGCGTGTTAAAGACCGCGCGGTCCATCTTCAGCGGTGCCAATTCGGCAGAAACGGCCGCATCAAGGGCGGCAGCGTTCTTGCGCCGGGCGTCTGTCAGGGCGCGGGCTGCCGTATCATACGCGGCCTCAGCATCCGCCGCGACAGTTCTGAGATCGGCAAGTCCCGCATCCCCCGCATCCAGCGCTGCCAACCGGTCCATCAGATCGCGGGCGAGATCCGCCAAACTGTCCGGACTGACCTGATGCTTCCGCGCCGCCCCGCGTATGGCAAAGAGCCGCTCTTCGGTGTCTTCCAGCTCTCGCGGATCGAAACTGAGCGCGCGCAACGCATCTTCCACGCCCTGCGCCGCTTCGCCAAGCTCGACCATGGCACGCTCCAGCGCCGCAACAGACCCGTCAAGCCGCCCATCCGCCCGGTCAATCACGCCGTCGATCCAGCGCATCGCATTTCCCATCGACCCTTCGGCCCCTTCGGGACCAAGCGCCGACAGCGCCCGCGAAACGTCCGCGCGGGTCCGTTCGGCACCTTGCATCAGACGACGGCGGGCATCCAGAGCCGCCTCTTCGCCGGGCTGCGGATCCAGCTTTCCCAACTCATCCACGGCATGACGCAGAAAATCCTCCTCCGCGCGCATTTCGGACAGGTCTGCCTCTGCCTGCACAACAGCCTTGGCCGCCGCAGAGACCGCACGCCAGGCCTCTCTGACTGTGCTGACCAGACCGCCGTGGCCGCCGAAGTCATCCAGTAGCGCCCGGTGGACGCGGGGGTTCAGCAATCCCTTGTCGTCATGCTGACCATGCAGTTCCACCAAGGTTTCCGACAGGGCCCGCAAGACATCGCCAGAAACGCGCCTGTCATTCACCCAAGCCGTCTTGCGCCCGTCAGGTGTATTTATGCGTCGCAGGATCAACTCGTCAGAACCGGGCAAGCCGGCCTCTTCCAGCACCGCATACGCCGCATGCCCTGCCACGAGATCGAAGACTGCGACAACCTCTCCTTGCTCTGCGCCCGCACGCACCAGTTCGGCGCGGCCCCGCCATCCCAGCACGAAACCCAGCGAGTCCAGCAGAATGGATTTGCCCGCCCCGGTTTCCCCGGTCAGCACGTTGAGGCCCGGCTGAAATTCAAGCTCCAGCCGGTCGATGATCAACATGTCACGAATTTCAAGCGCCCGAAGCATGGCCTAATCCCACCATGACGGCGTCTCAGCCCCGACAGCGCTCAACGTCATCAGCAATAATCCGTAAGTCGCCACCCCGAAAGCGGGATGGCGGGCGGGGCGTCGCCGAAGGCGCGCGTCGTCTCGGCATCCATGGTTTACAACCACTGGCCTTTGACCATCTGGCGATAGATCTGCGCCAACCAGTTGTCGCCTGCGGCCTTCAACTCAAGCCCCTGACCGGTCAACAGCTTGAAACTGTCCTGATACCAATCGGTGGATTGATAGTTGTAACCAAGGATCGCCCCGGCGGTCTGCGCCTCATCCGTCAGACCCAGCGACAAATACGCCTCGACCAGCCGGTGCAGGGCTTCCGCCGTATGCGTCGTGGTCTGGAAATCCTCGACGACCACCCGGAAACGATTGATCGCTGCGGGGAAATGCTCGCGCCGTAGATAGTAACGGCCAATCTCCATTTCCTTGCCGGCGAGATGATCAAACGCCAGATCGAACTTCAGAATCGAGCTGCGGGCATATTCGCTGTCAGGATAGCGTTCAATCACGGTCCGCAGACTTTGCAGCGCCTGGAATGTCAGCCCCTGATCACGGCCGACTTCCTCGATCTGATCGTAATAGCTTAGCGCCAGAAGATATTGCGCATAGGCCGCATCGTCATCGGTCGGATAAAAATCGATATAGCGCTGCGCGGCACCCCGGCTGTTTTCGTAGTCCTTGTCTTTGTGATAGGCAAAGGCTTGCATGATCAAGGCCCGCTTGGCCCAGTCCGAATAGGGATAAAGCCGCTCTATCTCGGAGAAGTAAAACGCAGCATCTTCCGGCTTTTCACGATTCAGCTCGAATTCGCCACGTTCATAAATCTGCTCCGCCGTATAGCTCTCCAGCGGCGCGCCACCAGAACGGCCCGGTGCCTTCTGCAAGATGCCGCAGCCGGCTAGAAAAGCCGACACGAGCAATGCTGTGACCACCCCCGTACGCGATCCGACGCCTGCCATGCTTGCTCTTCCTCGTTCGACCTTGTGGGTTTCACCCACTTTCCTGCCCCGCTCCTAGCATAGAAAGTTCCGGTGCAAAACGCCTTTGCAACGATTCATGCGCAGGATGTGACCAAGGACACGCGTTGTGTCAGGCGACGGCGGGAATTTCGTGGCGTTCAACGCCCGATCCGGGCAGCCGTGCGGCAGTTTCCGGATCACAAACTGTCATCCGGAATGCGCCCGGCGTTGCGAACAGCGCGTGCAGCAATGTGTTCGTCATCGCGTGACCGGCACGAAAGCCTGTATAACGCCCGAGGATCGGCGCACCGGCAAGGGCCAGATCGCCAAGCGCGTCGAGCATTTTATGGCGCACAGCTTCATCTGCGTGTCGGAACCCGCCGGGGCTCAGCACGTCGGCACCGTCAACGACAACGGCGTTTTCCAGCGTCCCGCCAAGCGCCAGACCATTGGCATGCATCATGTCCACGTCGGCTTTGCGACAAAACGTCCGGCTGTCGCACAGCTCGCGGACAAACGCCCCGTTTGCCATGTCCAGCGCCATTTCCTGTTCACCGATCGCCTCATCCGCAAAATCAATATGAAAATCAATCACAAGACGATCCGCCGGATCAAGCCGCGCCCAGCCGTTCGGCGTGCGCACTTCAACGGGCTTCAAAATCTCAAGCGCGCGGATCGGCGCGTATTGTTCACGCACGCCGCGGGCAAGGATGCCCGACACGAAAGGTTGCGAGCTGCCATCAAGAATCGGAACCTCGGGGCCGTCAATCTCGACCAGTGCGTTGTGAATGCCACAACCGGCAAGGGCTGCCATGACGTGTTCGATGGTCGATACGGACACACCCGCCTTGTTGATGATGCGGGTGCAAAGGGGGGATTGCTCGACCACATCCCAACGCGCCGGGATCAACGTATCGCCCAAGCTGATATCGGTCCGTTTGAACCAGATGCCATGCTCTGCGCTTGCAGGGCGCAACGTGAGGCACGCGGGCTTGCCCGAATGCAGACCCACACCTTCGAAACTAACTGCCGATCTCAACGTCGTCTGCACGACAAACCCCCAAACATCTGCGCGCCTGAATTCAAACCAGCGCGTCTTGTGATTGGAAATAGTCTCTGGGGGCGGCGCGCTCAAATCAAACATTGCTACGCTTTGAAACATGCCCGCAACATGATGGGCGAGAACCCGCCAAAACTAGAAAAACGCGCTGCAAACTACTGTTTCTGAAATAAAAAAGCCCTCCTTTTCGGAGGGCTTTTCATCTCTGTTTATGACTGTTTTCAGTTCGCCTGACG
The DNA here is from genome assembly GCF_048268605.1 of Primorskyibacter flagellatus. NCBI lineage: Bacteria > Pseudomonadati > Pseudomonadota > Alphaproteobacteria > Rhodobacterales > Roseobacteraceae > Primorskyibacter > Primorskyibacter flagellatus. The sequence goes on along the minus strand of NZ_JBLWVF010000010.1, from coordinate 75,685 downwards.
CCTCAGAAAGGCCGGAATTTCGATCCGCTCCTGATCGGGGTCAGCCTCTGGCTCTGCCATCCGCTCGGGTTGATGGCCGTGAACCGGCGGTTGACGACGAGGTGCAGGAGCGTCGTGGCCATGCGCCTGCCCCTGACCGGTCATCCGATTGATCAGCGAATTGATCCCGAACCGGGGGCGCTCTGCGTCTGCGGGCTCCGGATCGGCGTCATAGCCTTGCGGCGCGGCTTGCGGACGGGCGCGGGCTGCAGCCTGCTGCAACCGGGCCAGCGCCTCGGGTGACGCTGCTCCGGCAGCCGGGGCGCGGGGTGCCACGAAGCTTCCGGCAGCCGGAGTGCGGGTGTCCTGCTTGCGGTGGATATGGGCCACGGGCTCTGCTGGCGGCTGATAGGCGGGGGCTGGCAGCTCGTCACCGGCACGCACTTCGCGACGCGGCGCATATTGCGGCTGCGTCTCTTCGAAGACCTCCTCTTGCGCTTCTCCCGCATCGGCATATCCGTCATCGAGCGTCTCGAACAGCGAAGGCTCTTCCGCTACGACAGCAGTTTGAGGCTCTGCCACGTCCTCGATCTGGGCTGCGATGGGCTGCTGTTCCGGCTCGTGATGCGCGAAGTCTTCTTCGACCGAGATCGGAGTGCGCAGCGGCTGTGCCAGCGAACGGCGTGGCACAGGCATTTCCAGGTTCACATCCGTCGCATCGATGCCGGTGGCGACGACGCTGACGCGCATCTTGCCTTCCATGCCGTCATCCAGCGTGCTGCCGACGATGATATTGGCCTCTTGGTCAACTTCTTCGCGGATGCGGTTGGCTGCCTCGTCCAGTTCGAACAGGGTCAGATCATGCCCACCGGTGATGTTGATCAGAACACCTTTCGCACCGCGCAGGCTGATTTCGTCGAGCAGCGGGTTCGCGATGGCTTTCTCGGCGGCCTGAATGGCGCGATCCTCGCCCTCGGCCTCGCCTGTTCCCATCATCGCCTTGCCCATCTCGTCCATCACGGCGCGAACATCGGCAAAGTCGAGGTTGATAAGGCCCGGACGCACCATCAGATCGGTCACGCCCTTCACGCCCTGATACAGCACGTCATCCGCCATGCTGAACGCTTCGGTAAAGGTGGTTTTCTCATTCGCCAGCCGGAACAGGTTCTGGTTGGGAATGATGATCAGCGTATCAACGACCTTTTGCAGCGCCTCGACGCCGTCTTCGGCCTGCTTCATCCGCTTGCCGCCCTCGAACTGGAAGGGCTTGGTCACGACACCAACGGTCAGGACGCCAAGTTCACGCGCGGCTTGCGCGATGATCGGGGCCGCACCGGTGCCGGTGCCGCCGCCCATACCGGCGGTGATAAAGCACATATGCGCGCCCGCCAGATAATCGACGATCTGCTCGATGCTCTCTTCGGCTGCTGCCGCGCCCACAGAAGCACGCGCCCCCGCGCCCAGCCCCTCGGTCACTTTCACACCCAGCTGCACCTTGCTTTCCGACATGGATTGCTGAAGCGCCTGCGCGTCCGTATTGGCAACGACAAAGTCAACGCCGTCCAACTGTTTCTGGATCATGTTGTTGACGGCGTTGCCGCCCGCGCCACCAACGCCGAACACCGTGATCCGGGGTTTCAGTTCTTCGTGTCCTGGCACCGTTAGGTTCAATGTCATCAATACATCCGCCTGCTGTTTTGGCCCGTTATCGGACCCTTTTTCCGCCTATTCCAGCCAACTTTATCGACCCAAGCGCCTTTCGTCACGCAAAAAGCAGCCGAAAACCACGGAATATGGCCCCATTCCCCACGACATACGCGACATTTTGCCGACACACCCATATGCAGTGTACGACAAAAAAAGCACCACTAGAGGAACGCCAAGCATCACGAAGCGCGTGGCGAATCAAAAAGGCTGCTTCTATTGGGAGTCTGCCCGACATCCCCTGACCACATCTTGTCGTGCGGTTCACGTTGAAACTAACAAAGAAATTCGGTGCCGTCACCCGCAATTGCACAAAAATATGACGCCCCGCGCCAATATAATGGCGCGGGTGATGTCCAATCGTGGAGGTCGGAAGAGTTTTGCGGAATTCGCGTGCCTACCAGTTGTCGCGGAACCATTTCACCGCGCGCTTGAGTGACCGCGCCGGGTATCTTTCGACCGGGATCGCAAAGTCCCACCATTCGTCCTGCGGATGCGCCGCAAACAGGCACAAGCCGACAGCGCTGGCAAAGCCCGGGCCGGTTGCGGCCTGCGGCAAACCATGCACCCGCATGGGCCGGCCCAACCGCACCTGATGGCCGAGGATCTTGCTGGCCAACCCGTCCAGACCGGGGATCTGGCTTGCGCCGCCGGTCAGCACGATCTGCTGGCTGGGCAAATGATCGAAGCCCGCCGCATCCAGACGCGCGCGCACCTCTTCGAGGATTTCCTCGACCCGCGGGCGCATGATGCCGATCAGTTCGGCCCGGCTGACGGTGCGGCGATCATGTTCCCAGTCGCCGGTATCGCCGCCAATGTCGATCTTTTCGCGATCATCCATGCCCGTCGCGACAACGCCGCCGTAAAAGGTCTTGATCCGTTCGGCAGTGGCCATCGGAATCTGAAGCCCCATCGAGATGTCGCCCGTGACGTGATCGCCGCCGATCCGCACCGCATCCGCCGCGATCATGTGCTTTTTCATAAAGATGGACACACCGGTCGCGCCGCCGCCAAAGTCGATACAGGCAGAGCCAAGCTCCTGCTCGTCCTCGACCAGTGCCGAGATGCCCGACACATAGGCAGAGCTTGCCACGCCGGCGAGTTCCAGATCGCAGCGCTTGACGCAATAGGCGAGGTTTTGCACGGCCAGCGCGTCCACCGTCAGCATATGCATGTCGGTGGCCAGTACCTGGCCCATCTGTCCGCGCGGGTCTTGCAGGCCCGAACGATGGTCCAGCGCAAAATTCACCGGCTGGGCATGCAGCACTTCGCGGCCCTCGCCGAAATCAGGCACATCGCAGGCCGACAGCACCCGGCCGACATCCTGTTCGCTGACGGTCTGGCCTTCCAGTTCGACCTTGCCTTCCAGTCCGTAGCTGCGCGGGCCCGCGCCAGAAAAGCAGGCAATCACATGATCGACCCGGATATTCGCCATTTTCTGCGCCGCCTGAATGGCGGTGCGGATCGCGCGCTCGGTCTCGGCCATGGCGCTGATCTCGCCGAATTTCACACCGCGCGACCGGGTCGTCGCAGCACCGATCACCCGGAACCCGGACTGCCCCGCCAAGGAGCCTATGCCGTCGATTTCCTTGGCATGCTCATTGCCGTCAAAACGCAGCACCAGACAGGCGATCTTGGACGATCCCACGTCCAGAATGGCAATGACGCCTCGCTGCATCGCCGCCTTGCGCATGTTGCGCATCGCGCGCTGGGTTTCATAGAGCTCGATCATGGTTCATTCTTCTCCAAACTCTAATGATTTCATTCGCCACAATTCCTCGACCGCGACGCTGGTCATCCGCACCGTCGGGCGGTTCGAGAGCCGCAGGTCCACCGTCACCAGATCACGCGACAGCATGTCCACGGCCTGATGCATCGCAATCACCCGCTCCAGCGCCTGAACGGCATCGGTTTCCGGCAACAGGATTCGTTGATTGCGGTTCAGCACCACGTCCCAACGACGCTCGCCGACGCGCACCAATCCGCGCAACCGCGTCGTCAGCGGCCCGGCGGCGGCGACAAGTTCCAGTGCTTCGGCCACGTTTCTGTCCGCCCCCGCCCCGGCAATCAGCGGCAGGTCGGGGCGTTTGTCGCGCGCCAGAAGCGGGCCGACCAACACGCCGTCGGCATCCAGCAGTTCCAACCCGTCCTGTGTGCGCCACACCATGACCGGCACGCGTTCTGTCACATCCACCTGCAACACGCCGCCCTGACGGACGCGCAGGCTGGCGCTTTGAACCGCGTCCAGCCCCGTGACCGTCGCGCGCATTGCATCCAGATCCAGATCAAAAGAGCTGACCGGGAAATCGAGCGGCAGAATATCGCGAATATCCTCGGACACCGAATTTGAGGCCCCGTCGATCGCCAGTAGTTTGACCATGAATTCCGGGCGTTCCTCAAAGGACCGACGATAGTCCTGAATGGTGGTGATGATCGCCTCGCGCCTTTCCTGATCGGCGAGATAGATGCCACCCGCCCCCAGCACCGCGGCCATCGGCAAGCCCACCCGCAGAACGACACGAAACAGCGGCGTCAACATCAGCCGTTGCATCCGGTAGCGTAGCCGTGAAGGCGCCGGATCGGGGCGGTTCACCGGTTGCAAGACGCGTCCTCCACCATCCAGCGGCACATCTCGCCAAAGCTGATACCCAGAACACCCCCCTGTTCCGGCGAAAGCGATGTAGGCGTCATGCCGGGCTGGGTGTTGGTCTCCAGCAGGATCAAGCCCTCCAGCCCGCGCGCCTCGTCCCAGCGGAAATCCGTGCGGCTGACACCACGGCAGCCAAGGGCGTCATGGGCGCGCAACGCATAATCCATGCAGGCATCGAAAATGTCTTTGGGGATGTCGGCGGGGACAACGTGGCGCGATCCGCCTTCCTTGTACTTGGCGTCGTAGTCATACCAGCCGTCGGTCAGAATGTCGGTGACGGTCAGCGCCCTGTCGCCCATCACGGTTGTCGTCAACTCGCGTCCCGGCGCGTAGGTTTCCACCATCACCACTTCGGGCATTTCGTCCGACAGATGCGGTGGGCTGTTGGCGGCGTCATGCACAAGGTAGACGCCGACCGACGACCCTTCATTATAGGGCTTCACCACATAGGGCGGCGGCAGAATATGGTGGGCCATGACCTCTGGCTTCGTCGCAAGGACGCTTTCGACAACCGGCAGGCCGACATCGCGGTAGACCTGCTTGGTCCGCTCCTTGTCCATCGCCATGGCAGAGGCCAGAACGCCGGAATGTGTATAGGGAAGCCGCATCCATTCAAGCATGCCCTGCACGCAGCCGTCCTCGCCCCACCGGCCATGCAAGGCGTTGAACACCACATCGGGCGCGGCGTCAGCCAGTTGCTGCGCCAAATTCGGGCCTGCATCGACCTCGACGACCTGAAATCCCTGATCCCTCAAAGCGGTGGCGCATTCACGCCCTGAACTAAGAGACACCTCGCGCTCTGCGGAGGGGCCACCCATCAGTACCACCACTTTCGGGCTTGTCCTGCTCGACATACCCAAAACTGCCTCGATATACCGGACCTTTGGCCCGTGTTATTGTCGCAACCTGCCTGTGGCTGCGTTTTCACCGCCGTTTTTTCGGCGTTTATTCCGGTGCGGGTTTGCCCACACGCATGATTTCCCACACTAGCTCTATTCCACTGTGTTGGAAAACCTTTTTTCGCACTTCCTCGCCCAAACCTTCCAGATCGGCGGCAGTAGCTCCGCCGGTATTGACCAGAAAATTGGAATGCATCGGGCTCATTTGTGCACCGCCCCGCATGGCGCCGCGCATTCCCGCGTCATCAATCACTTTCCACGCTTTCAGGTCATGGGCGTCATCGGACCGCCCGGTGCTGGAAAAGCCAGCGGGGTTGCGAAACGTGCTGCCTGCGGTGCGGTCCTTGGTGGGCTGTGTCTCGTCGCGCTTTTTCAACTGCGCGTCCATCCGCGCGGCCAGTTCTTCGGGGTCGCCCGAGACACCTTCGAACGTCGCCTGTGTAATCACGCAGCCCTCGGGCAGATCGGTCTGACGGTAGCGGAAATTCAGATCATCGGCATCAAGGGTGACAACCTCGCCTGCCCGCGTCACCGCCTGCACCTCGACAAAATGATCCGCCACATATGACCCGTAGCAGCCTGCATTCATCCGCACGGCCCCGCCGACAGCACCGGGAATGGTGCGCAGAAAGGTCAGGTCCACGCCCGCCTCTGCCGCGCGTCTGGCGACATGCGCATCCAGTGCGGCAGCGCCCGCCGTCACGCGGTTGCCCTCGACGGTGATCGCGTTGAACCCGCGCCCCATCCGGATTACCACGGCGCTCAGGCCGCCGTCGCGCACGATCAGGTTGCTGCCGACCCCCATCGGAAAAACGGCCACGGCGGGATCCAGTTCACGCAGAAAACCGCAAAGATCCTCGACATCCGCAGGCTGGAACAGCCAGTCGGCAGGCCCGCCGACGCGCAGCCATGTCAGTTCAGCAAGCGAGCGGCCAGCCGTCAGGCGGCCTTTGGGGGTGGGAAATCTCTTTGTCATGCCTGTCCTGCTACAAACTCGGCGCATCAAGAGCAAGCGCCGGAACCCTCAATCCGCCGTGGCCCTCCGGCGAAACCGCCACCACGCAATCAGCGCGCCCATGGCGGTTCCAATCACGGCAGGTGCCATCATCAGCACCGCAAAGATCGTATAGCCGATGCCGTCCCAGCCGACCTGCTGCCGTCCCTGCCAGATGCCCCAGAGCATCCCGGTCAGCGCCATCCCGGCCATGGCAGCCGCGATCCAGCCCCGCCGCCCGCGCACCACGACATGCGCCACAATCAGCGTCGTCATCAGACTGAAAGCCGGGATGAGATAGATCATGCCCGCGATCATGCGCCACGATCCTTCGTCAGTCCACCACACTGCCAAACAGACGCCGCAGCAGAGTGTCGGCAAAGACGACGCGCCAGCGCAGAACGCTCATTCCCGCCGCCAGCACCAACAGCCCGACCCACGGGCCGTTCTGCCAGGTGGCAAAACCCAAAAGCGGCACCCCGGTGACGATCAACAGATAAGCACTGTTCGGCTGTTCTTCTTCCGGCCACAGCATTGCGGTGACAGCGGCGGCGATCGCCCAGATACAAGCCAGCAAAAGCGATGTCGTCATCGCGCGCACTCCAGTGCTTCGCCACGAGGCCGCTGCCGGATATGGCAAGGCGGATTGCGCAGCATCGTCAGAAAACCGGCCCGTCGGGCCAGTGCAAATGTCAGCAGCCCATCCCGGCGGGCGGCCATCTTGGCGCGCGTCACGTCGACAACCGGCCCGGCAAATTATTGGCCCAGGTGCTGATTGTGCCCGCCCCAAGACAGACGACCATGTCGCCCGGCTGGGTCTGTTCCCGCACAAGGCGTTCCAGATCGTCTTCGCTTTGCAAGGCGCGGGCGTGCCGGTGGCCGTGGCGGATCAGCCCGGCCACCAGATCGTCACGCCCTGCGCCTGCGATCGGATCTTCGCCGGCGGCATAAACTTCTGCGATTGCGACCACATCAGCCTCGTTGAAACAGGCGCAGAAATCATCGAACAGCGAATGCAGGCGTGAATAGCGATGCGGCTGGTGGACCGCGATCACGCGGCCCTCACAGGCCTGACGCGCGGCCTTCAACACTGCGGCAATCTCAACCGGATGATGGCCGTAATCGTCGATGATCGCCACGCCGTCCACCTCGCCCACGCGGGTAAAGCGGCGATTGACGCCCCCGAAGGCCGCCAGTGCTTCGCGGATCTCGTCGCGTTTCATGCCCAGATGGCGCGAAACCGCCACCGCCGCCAGCGCGTTCGAGACGTTGTGATCGCCCGGCATCGGCAAGGTGCAGCCCTCGATCATCTTGCCCTCGGCCTGCAACGCGATGTCGAAATGCGCCACGCCGGTCTTGTAGGTCAGATTGACGGCGCGAATATCGGCCTGCGCGTTGAACCCGTAAGTCAGCACGCGGCGGTCGGTGATCTTACCGACCAAGGCCTGAACCTCGGGGTGATCGGTATTGCACACCGCCAGCCCGTAGAACGGAATATTCGACACGAAATCCAGAAAGCCCTGACGCAGCGTGTCGAAATCGCCCCAGTGTTCCATATGCTCCGGGTCGATATTGGTGACAATGGCAATGGTAGCGGGCAGACGGTTGAAGGTGCCGTCGCTTTCATCGGCCTCCACCACCATCCATTCGCCCTGCCCCATCCGGGCATTCGATCCATAGGCGTGAATGATCCCGCCATTCACCACCGTGGGGTCGATCCCGCCCGCAACAAGCAATTCCGCAACCAGTGTCGTGGTCGTCGTCTTGCCATGCGTTCCGGCCACCGCAATGTTGGATTTCAGGCGCATCAGCTCGGCCAGCATCTCGGCCCGGCGCACGACGGGCAGGCCAGTGCGGCGCGCCTCGTCCAGTTCAGGATTGCCAGGCTTGATCGCGGACGAGATCACCACAACCTCTGCCCCGTCAAGATTTTCGGCACGCTGGCCTTCAAAAATCACCGCGCCCAGGTCTTTCAGCCGGTCGGTGATTTTCGAGGCTTTCAGGTCAGACCCCTGCACGGTGTAGCCCAGGTTCAACAACACCTCGGCAATGCCCGACATGCCGATCCCGCCGATCCCGACGAAATGAATCGCCCCGACATCTCCGGGTAGCTTTGTTGCGCTCGCGTTCATGTCCTGCCCTTTTCTGCCAACTCTTCAACCATCGTAACAAGACGCTCTGTCGCGTCGGGCATCCCGAACCCAAGGGCGGCACGCACCATCTGCAATGCCCCGTCAGGCTCTGTCAGGACCAACTCTATCTGTGCGGCCAAGTCCTCGACCGTCATGCGCGATTCCGGCAGCATGATTGCCCCCCCGGCATCGACCAGCCCCCGCGCATTTGCGGTTTGGTGATCGCCCGCCGCCGCGGCATAGGGGATCAGGATGGACGGACGCCCGATTACCGAAAGATCAGCCAGAGAGGACGCGCCCGCGCGGCTGATGACAAGCTGCGCCTCGGTCATGCGGCGCGGAATATCATTGAAGAAGGGCTGCACATCGGCATCAATGCCATTTTCGGCATAATAGGTGGCGACGCGCTCGATATCCTCTTCGCGGGCCTGATGGCTGACCCGCAGACTGCGCAGCACCTCCATCGGCAATTGCGCGATTGCCGGCGGCACCACATCCGACAGGATGCGCGCGCCCTGACTGCCCCCGATCACGAGGACAGACATCGGATAATCGCCCGGCACGATATAGCCAGCCCCCGCACGCTCTATCACAGAGCGGCGCACCGGATTGCCGACGTGATGCCCTTCGATACCCTCGGGCAATTCGGTGGGCCAGGTGCCGCAAGCCACGACATCGACACGGCTGGCAAAGATCTGATTGACCCGTCCCAACACGCCGTTCTGTTCGTGGATCATGCGCGGACGCCGCAGCAGCGTTGCCGCAGCCAGTGCCGGAATCGACGGGTAGCCGCCAAAGCCCACGACAACATCGGGCTTGTCCCGGATCATCCCCGCCACGGCAGAGGTGACGCCGCCCGCAATGCGAAACGGCACGCCTGCCTTGGCGATCAGCCCGCCGCGCGCGAAAGTGGCGCTGGAGATCTGGTCGATCTCAACCGTATGCGGGAAGCCGCCGGTATAGCGTGCACCGCGCGCATCGGTGGAGAGTTTCACCCGCCAGCCGCGCCGCAACATCGCCTCGGCCAACGCCTGAGCAGGAAACATATGCCCGCCGGTTCCCCCCGCGGCCATCACAAGAAGCGGCTGTCTCATGCGCTCGCTCCGCCCGACAAGACCGAAGCGGCAGGCCCAAAGGCATTTGCTGCGATTCCTCTACGCGTTGACACGGTCATCTCAGCCGCCCCCGCAGAATATCGCCGATCTCGCCCTGCGGTCGGCTACGCGTAAAGGCCAGTAACATGCCGACAGCGATGCCGCCCGCAATCAGGGATGATCCGCCATAGCTGACAAAGGGCAGCGTCATGCCCTTGGCAGGCAGCAGCCGCACGGCCACGCCCATATTGATCATCGCCTGCACGCCGAACATGCAGGCCAGCCCGGTCCCGGCCAGACGGATGAACGGATCACGTTCCCGCATCAGACGCACCATCGAACGCACAACGACGGTCGCGTAAAGCGCGATGATGCACAGGACCAGAACCAGACCGTATTCCTCGGCCGCGACGGCGATGATGAAATCCGTATGGGCATCGGGCAACGACCATTTCACCTGCCCCTCGCCGACGCCGACGCCAAAGAAACCACCCTCGCGGATCGCGTTGGTGGCATAGCCCAGCTGCGTCGTCGGATCGACATCGGGGTTGAGAAACCCGTCAATGCGGCGGGCGAAGTGTTCAGAGTTGTTATAGGCAAACGATCCGCCCAGCACGACAAGCCCGGCCATGCCGACCAGCAACAGCATTGGCGCACCGGCGACGAAATACATCACACCCCAGCCGAAAAGCACCAGACAGGCCTGCCCGAAATCCGGCTGCATCGCCAGCATCAGCACAATCGCCACGGCCAGCGCAAAGGACCACAACCGCCCCGGCGGGCCGTTGATCTCTTGCGCGGCGGCCATCATCCAGGCCGCGACCACGACAAAACCGGGCTTGAGAAACTCCGACGGCTGCAAGCTGGCAAAGCCCAGCGAATACCAACGCACGGCACCCTTGCCGAAATCCGTGCCGAAGAACGGCAGAAAGGCCAGCGCCACGAAGGCAACAAGAAAGCCCAGCACCGCCAACCGTCGCACAAGTACAGGCGACATCATCGAGGTCAGGAACATCGCGGTCAGCGCAAGCCCGCCAAAAAAGGCCTGCCGCTGCACATAGTGGAAAGGGTCAAACCCGTTTTTGGCGGCCAGAGGCGGCGATGCTGCCAGCCCCAGCAAAATCCCCACGCCAAAAAGCATAAGAATGCACGACATCGACCACCTGTCGACCGTTCGCCACCATTTTGGTAAAATCGGCTCCCCGTCGCGAACGGGAACCGAGCCATAAACCATCTCCGTCATGGAACACCGCCAATACTGCCTCAAAGCGCCCCTTTTCGGGGTCTGCCTACAAGTGTAACCAATTTTTTATGTCCGGGCCAGTCCAAAGACGGCCCGATCCACCTGCCGGGTGGCACAAAATTCACCGCCCGACGCGCCGGGATGGAAAAGAGGAACGGCCAGTCCCACCGCGGCCTTTGACCGGATTTGCCAAGCGGCGTTGGCACTTGCGCCCTTGCGGGACACGGCCGCTGTGTCTAATCCCCCCGGATGGAAGTTGATACCCTGATCATAGGCGCAGGCGCGGCCGGTATGATGTGTGCAGCCCATGCGGGGGGCCGCACCCTGCTGGTCGATCACGCGAAAAAGCCCGGCGAGAAGATCCGCATCTCTGGTGGTGGGCGCTGCAACTTCACCAATCTGCATGCTGGCCCGGCCAATTTCCTGTCCGGCAATCCGCATTTCTGCAAGTCCGCGCTCAGCCGCTACACCCAGTGGGATTTCATCGCGCTGGTCGAAAAACACGGCATCGCATGGCACGAAAAGACGCTTGGCCAGTTGTTTTGCGACGACAGTGCCAAACAGATCGTCGCCATGCTGACCCGCGAAATCGACGCAGCGGGTGCAGACCTGTACGTCGAAACCAGTGTCGACGCGATCGAGCGTGGCCCGGATGGCTTCACCGCAACCCTCATCACCGCGCGTGGCAAGAAACGCCGCGTCAGCGCCCGCAATGTCGTGCTGGCGACGGGCGGCAAGTCGATCCCGGCGATGGGTGCCACGGGCTTTGCCTATGATATTGCCCGCCAGTTCGGCCTGCCCGTTACGGAGACACGCGCGGCTCTTGTCCCCTTCACCTTCCCTGAAAAGCGTTTCGCAGATCTGTCCGGCACCGCCTTGCCTGTCCGCGCCACCACCGGCGGCACGACCTTTGACGAGGCGATGCTGTTCACCCATCGCGGCCTATCCGGCCCGGCGATGTTGCAGGCCTCTTCCTACTGGCGAGAGGGTCAGCCTCTGGCGATTGATCTAAGCCCCGGCCTGTCACTCTTCGATCATCTGCGGGCCCGCAGGCAGGTTCATGGCGGACGCAACCTGACGACCGAGCTTTCCGCCGTCCTGCCCGCGAAGCTGGTGCAGCACCTTGCCGGGCCGCTCGCGCTGACGGGCAATCTGGCCGATCAGAATGACGCGCGGCTGGCCGAGATCTGCGACACCCTGCACGCGTGGCAGCTGCTTCCCTCGGGCACCGAAGGCTACCGCACCGCCGAGGTGACGCTGGGCGGGATCGACACCGCCGCCCTGTCCTCGCGCACGATGGAGGCGCGCGATGTCCCCGGCCTGTATGTCATCGGCGAGGCTGTTGACGTCACCGGCTGGCTGGGCGGATACAATTTTCAATGGGCCTGGTCGTCTGGCTGGGCCGCAGGACAGGCGATTGCACAGACATCACGCACAACGTGAAATCGGCGCCGCTGCTTGGGATCGAGTTCCAAAACCTCTTGCACAGACCCCACGCTGCGGCGGAAGATGCGGGTCCCGGCCCTCAAAAAGGCGCATTCATGCCGACCACCCTCACCGATGCTTTCGACGCCCTCGGCTATTCCGCTCGCAACGGTTTCCGCTTTGAACGAATGCCACGGATTCGTCAGCGCGCCTTGCTAAATGCCGGGTCAAGCGTGTCCGAGCCATTCACGGTGTGCCGCCTGCCAGCGGAAGGCCGGGGAAATATGGGATTGTACCGAATTGACAGTGCCGAGGTTTCCGTCTTCCAAAAGGTCACCACCAACACCCGTGAGTTTCGTATTGCCAAGGCCTTGATGCCGCATCAGGACGCGCCCTGCCATCCGCGTATCCTGCTATGCGCCATGCGCGGCCCCATGCTGCACATCTTTCAGGAATTCATCGGTGAAGATCCGCGACCGATCAGCCCGGAGGCTTACGCCGCGCTGGCCTGCGACTTCTCTGCCATGGCCACACGGGTGCTGGCCGATGCCGCGCCAACATCGCGTCTGGATTGGCTCGACAGTCTGACCAGCCGCAAATTTGTCAAAGACCTGGCCCACAGTACGGGCCGGGATGAAGGTTCCGTGCGCGACGCCCTGAATGACATCATTGCCCAACCCCGTGCGGTGGTTCACAACGACCTGCACAGTTCGAACATCCGGCATCGCAAGGACGGCAGCCCGGTCGCGATTGACCTGGGCGGCGTTGGCTGGGCCCTGCAAGGCGCTGAATATTATCGCCTGCTACCCAAGAACCTGACCGATGACAGCGATCTGGACCGGTTCGAGCAAACCACCGCCTGCGCCGCTGAACGTCTCGGCCGCCCCGTTGGCACGATCCGACGCGCCGCGTTCCTGGCGGCAGCAGCCCGACATGCCCGGTTCGCCAAACTGCGCCGCGGCGATGCGGTGCGCGAAGACCAGGCGCTTGCCTGCGCCGCGCGGGCGCTCTGACGCAAGACTTCCTGACCGCGCAGCCGTGTCAGGCGCCCCCCGCCTGTTCCAGCACCCGGTGCACCTGTGCTGCAAAATCCTCACCGCGCTGCTCAAAATTGTCATATTGGTCAAAGCTCGCCGCCGCGGGTGCCAGAAGCACAACATCGCCGTCCTCCGCATCAGCCGATGCGCGGGCAACGGCAGTCGCCATGTCGCCGCAAACTTCAGTCTCCATGCCGCCAAGCTGCATTGCAAACGCCGCCGCCTCACGTCCGATCACATAGGCCTTGACCACCGATCCGGAGGCTGCCGCCAACGCCTCCAGCCCGCCTTCCTTCTGCAAACCGCCGCAGATCCAGCGCACCTTTCCAAAAGCCGCAAGCGCCTTGGCCGCGCTGTCGACATTGGTGGCCTTGCTGTCATTGACATAGCGGACGCCACCTGCCTCGGCGACGGTCTGGCTGCGATGCGGCAAGCCCTCGAACGCGTGGAACGCCGCCTCGATCACACGCGGCGCAATTCCGAATGTGCGCACCACGGCATAGGCCGCGCAGGCATTCTGATGGTTATGCGCGCCCGGCAGGCCCTGCACGCCCCGCAGGTCGATCGAGGCAATCTGCCGCCCCTTGCGCCATTCCGCCAGAAACCCCTTGCGCGCAAAGACATGCCAGCCCGGCCCGGTCAGCTTCTGGCCTGATGAGACGCGGATCACCCGCGCATCCACCGCCGCCTCGGAAAGCTGATTGGCAAGAAACCGGCCCTCGGCCTCGTCCACGCCGATCACCGCGCGCTCCGGACCACCTTCGGCAAACAGCCGGCGCTTGGCGGCAAAATAGCCCCCCAACCCGCCATGCCGATCCAGATGATCGGGCGAAAGATTGGTGAAAACCGCCACATCCGGCGTCAGCGCCCGCGCCAGTTCGGTCTGATACGACGACAGCTCCAGCACCACGATCCCGCCATCGCCCGGCGGATCAATATCCAGCACCCCGCGCCCGATATTGCCCGCAAGCTGCACATCGCGACCGGCATGGCGCAACACATGATGGATCAGAGCAGAGGTGGTGGACTTGCCATTCGACCCGGTGACCGCGATCACCCGTGGCGTGGCACCGTGATCGTCCCAATCCTCGACGGCGAGCGAGCGGAAAAACAACCCGATATCATTGTCGACAGGCACCCCCGCGTCCCAGGCGGCGACAACCACCGGGTTGGGGGCCGGATAAAGATGCGGAATGCCGGGCGAGACGATCAGCCGGGAAATGCCGCGAAACCCGTCGACATGGCCCAGATCGCGGCAGACGAACCCTTCGGCTTCGGCGATGCTGCGGGCCGCGGGATTGTCGTCCCAGCACACCGGCTCCGCCCCGCCCGCGCGCAGGGCGCGCGCCGCCGCAAGACCGGATCTGCCAAGACCCAGAATGGCAATCTCCTGCCCCTCGAAACCATTCACCGGAATCATCTGCCTATCCTTTTTCTACGATAGCCCTTTCCATAGCCCGATGACGCGCCCCACACCATGACCGGCAATTACCGACACGCCGCTCCGGCCTTCTTCTTGGCAAAATACTCTCCGGGGGTGCGGGGGTGGAAAACCCCCGCTGGCTCCACCTGAGACAGGCAGCAAATCCGAGAGACCTCAGCGCACCTTCAGCGTCGCAAGACCCAGCATCGCCAGAATCAGCGAGATGATCCAGAAGCGGATCACGATCTGCGGCTCCGACCAGCCCTTCTTTTCGTAATGGTGGTGGATCGGTGCCATCAGGAAAACCCGCTTGCCGGTGCGCTTGAAATACAGCACCTGGATGATCACGGACAGCGCCTCGACCACGAACAACCCGCCAACAATGGCCAGCACGATCTCGTGCTTGGTGGCAACCGCGATGGCGCCAAGCGCCCCGCCAAGCGCCAGCGATCCGGTATCGCCCATGAACACGGCCGCAGGCGGCGCGTTATACCACAAAAAGCCCAGCCCGCCGCCGATCAGGGCGGCGGAAAAGATCAGGATCTCACCCGTCCCCGGCACATAATGCACGTCCAGATATTCGGTAAAGTCGGTGCGCCCCACCGCATAGGCAATCACCCCCAGCGTGCCGCCCGCGATCATCACCGGCATGATCGCCAGCCCGTCCAGCCCGTCGGTCAGGTTGACCGCATTGGCCGATCCGACAATGACGATCACCGCGAAGGGCACAAACAAATAGCCCAGGTTGATCAGCGTGTCCTTGAACACCGGCAGCGCCAACTGGTTGGTCAGTTCCGCCGGATGGTACTGCGCGGCCCAGAACCCCGCCGCCGCCGCGATCAGCAGCCCCAGAAGCAACCGGACGCGTCCGGGCACGCCGGCCACGTTCTGTTTGCTGACCTTGGCGTAATCGTCGGCAAAACCGATAAGACCGAAAGACACCGTCACGAACAGCACCATCCAGATATAGGGATTGTCCAGCCGCGCCCAGATCAGGGTCGAGGTCAAAAGCGCACCCACAATCAGCAGCCCGCCCATCGTGGGCGTACCCGCCTTGAGGAAATGCCCCTCGGGGCCATCATCCCGGATCGGTTGGCCCTTGCCCTGACGCTTGCGCAACACGTTGATCAACGGCACGCCGAAGATGAACCCGAACAGCAGCGCCGTCAGAAAAGCCCCACCGGCCCGGAATGTTATATAGCGGAACAGGTTGAAAAAGTCGCCGCCATCAGACAGGGCCGTCAGCCAGTAAAGCATCCGTTCAGTTCTCCGTGGTCTCACTGTGGGCTGGGCCTTGGCGCAATTTGCGCAAGCCGTCAACCACGCGCGCCAACCCCATGCTCAGCGACCCCTTCACCAGAACAACGTCTCCGGCGTCCAGATCGTGGCGCAGCCCCTTGGCCATCTCGGCGCTGGTCTCGGTCCAGCGGCCGCGCTTTTCCTGGGGCAGTGCCTCCCACAGGTGGTGCATCAACGGCCCTACGGCATGAACCCGGTCGATCCGGTCCATCGCCGCCAGATCGGCAATCGCCGCATGCAAGGCAGCCTCGTCGTCACCCAGTTCCTTCATGTCGCCCAGAAAGGCAATCCGTCGCCCCTGCGCGACACGCCCCAGATCGTGACGCACAGAAGCCGCCGCCAGCACTTCCAGCGCCGCGCCGACCGATGCCGGATTGGCGTTATAGGCATCATCAATCATCTCGAACGCCATTTGCGTATCAACCGCGTCAAGCCGAATGACCTCGCGCGCGCCCCGCCCCTCGACAGGATGCCAGCGGCCCAGAGCCAACATGGCAAGGGCGCGGTCCAGATGCAGCGCACTGACCACCGCGATCACAGCCATCGCGTTCACCGCAAAATGCCGTCCCGGCACCGCCACCTTGTACAAAAGCGGCGTGCGCCAGGCGCGCCCATGCACCACCGTCGCCTGATCGCCGATCTGCACATTGCTCACGCGGTGATGACAGGCCGCGCTTTCGCCAAAGGTGATCACCCGCGCAGCACGCGCCTGCGCGGCCTCGATAAGGATCGCCGAGGTTGCCAGATCGCCGTTGACGATTCCCGTACCACCCGGTTCCAGCCCCTCGAAGATCGCGGCCTTTTCACGCGCAATGCCCTGCACATTCTCGAACGCTGCCAGATGCGCAGGTGCCACGATGGTCACCACGGCGACATGAGGCCTTGCCAGCCGCGCCAGCGGGGCGATCTCACCGGGGTGGTTCATGCCGATCTCGATCACCGCGAAATCGGTGTCTTTCGGCATCCGCGCCAATGTCAGCGGCACGCCCCAATGGTTGTTATAGCTTTTCTCGGCGGCATGGACCTTGCCCTGCCCGCCCAGAACCTTGCGCAGCATCTCCTTGGTCGAGGTCTTGCCGACAGAACCTGTCACGGCAACGACCCGCGCATCCGTGCGCGCGCGTGCTGCTGCGCCCAGCCGTTCCAACCCGGTCAACACGTCATCAACGATCAGCAACGGCGCGTCCGCAGGCACATCCTCGGGCACATGATCGACCATTGCTGCGGCGGCACCGCCTTGCAACGCCTGAGCGACAAATTCATGCCCGTCGCGCGCGGCTTTCAGCGCCACGAACAGATCGCCCCGGACAATCGTGCGCGTGTCGATGGAAACGCCCGTCGCCGCCCAATCGCCGACAGCCCGCCCGCCGGTGGCCGCGGCCGCCTCCGCGGCGGTCCAAAGCGTCATGGCAACCTCCCGTCCAGTGCGGCCACGGCCACGCTGGCCTGTTCGACATCATCGAAAGGGTAGACAATATCGCCCACAGTCTGGCCGCTTTCGTGCCCCTTGCCGCAGATCAGCAGCGCGTCACCGGGGCCAAGCGCGTCGACACCGCGCAGGATCGCCTCGGCCCGGTCGCCCACCTCTGACGCATCGCCCGCGCCTTCCAGCACGGCGGCGCGGATCGCGGCGGGATCTTCAGAGCGCGGGTTATCATCGGTCACGATCACCAGATCGGCATGTTCCGCCGCCGCCTGCCCCATCAGCGGACGCTTGGCGCGGTCGCGGTCGCCGCCCGCGCCGATGATCGCCACCAGACGGCCCATCACATGCGGGCGCAGCGCCTGAATGGCAGTGGCAATCGCGTCGGGCGTATGGGCAAAATCGACAAATACCGCAGCGCCGTTTTCGCGCGTCGCGGCCAGTTGCATCCGGCCCCGGACGGTGCGCAATTGCGGCAACGCGTCGAACACCTCTTCCGGCTCTGCCCCGCAGGCGATGACCAAACCGGCGGCCAGCAACACGTTTTCGCCCTGAAAGCCGCCGATCAGCGGCAGGCGCAATTGTCGGGCCACGCCCTCGTGCAGAACGCGGATTTCCTGTCCGGTGGCATCGAACCGCTGCGCGCTCAGGCAAATATCGGCCCCTTCGGCATCGCCGACGGTCAGGACATGCTGGCCGCGCGCGCTGGCAATCGCCGCCATGTCCACGCCGCGCGCGTCGTCGATATTGACCACCGCCACACCGTCATCAGGCAGCACACGGGCGAACAGCCCTGCCTTGGCGTCGAAATATTCCTCGAAACTCGCGTGGTAATCCAGATGATCCTGGCTGAAATTGGTAAAACCCGCCGCGCGCAGATGCACGCCGTCAAGACGGCGCTGCGCCAGCCCGTGACTGGACGCTTCCATCGCGGCATGGGTCACCCCCGCCCTTGCTGCCTGCGACAGAACCCGGTGCAGGGTGATCGGTTCGGGTGTCGTATGGGCCAGCGGTGCGTCCCAGTCGCCTTCCACGCCCGTCGTGCCGACATTGACCGCGCTATGACCCAACTCCTGCCAGATGTGACGCACAAATGTGGCGACCGAGGTCTTGCCGTTGGTGCCGGTGATGGCCACCATCACCTCTGGCTGCGCGCCGAACCACAACGCGGCAGAATAGGCTAGCGCCTGTCGGGGATCTTCGGCAATCACCAGAGCGGCGCCTGACGCTTCCAATTCGTCCGCGGCAATCCTTGCGCCCTCGGCATCGGTCAGGACAGCGCCCGCGCCCATGCGCAGCGCATATTGGATGAATTCTCCGCCATGCACCCGCGTGCCCGGCAAGGCCGCAAACAGATGGCCGTCGCGCACCTCGCGGCTGTCCACGGCCAGGCCCGTCACCTGGGCCTCGCGGCCACCCCGCGCCGTCAGCCCCAGCTCGCTCAGCGTTTTTGCACCGTTTCCCATGCGCGTCTTCCCGTCTTTGACCATTGCCCGCAGGTGCCACCGGCAGCCGCGCATGACAAGGGCAGGCGCTGCGTCAATTGGACGTCAGCGTTATACCAGCAAGCTGTCCCGGCTCAACCTCGGGTGCCATGCCCAGAAGCGGCGCGATCCGACCGATCATCTCGGCCGCGACGGGAACAGCGGTCCACCCGGCGGTGCGGCGCGGCTTGTCGCCAGAGTTCTCGGACGGCTCGTCCAGCGTCACCACCAGCACGTATTTCGGATCATGCGCGGGGAACATCGCGGCGAATGTCGCGATCACCTTGTCCTTGTAATAGCCGCCCCCGCGTTCCTTGGGCTTGTCAGCGGTGCCGGTCTTGCCCGCAACCGCATAGCCCGGAACCTCGCCGAAGCTGGCCGTGCCTTCTGTCACCACCTTGCGCAGCATGGCACGCGAGCGTGCGGAAACCTCGGGGCGCATGATCCGCGGACCAAGCTGCGAGCCGGACTGTTTCAGCAAGGTCGGCGTGATCTGATAGCCGCCATTTGCAATCGCGGCATAGCCCGCCGCCAGATGCAGAGGCGTCGCGGACAACCCGTGACCGTAAGAAATCGTCATGGTGGACAATTCCGACCATTGCGGCGGCAGCAAAGGCTTGCCGCCTTTCGATTCCACCATTTCCAATCCTGTCGGCTTGAAGAACCCCAGCGCTTCAAGGAACTGCTTCTGACGCTCTACCCCGATCATCTGGGCAATCCGTGCGGTGCCGATATTCGACGACTTCACGATCACCTTGGTAACCGACAACTCTTTGCCGTAATTGTGAAAATCGCGAATTCGGTGCCGACCCCAACGCAGAGGACCACGGATGTCGATCATCGTGTCGGGACTAACGAGGCCCAGTTCCATCGCCTGTGCCGTCGCGAAGATCTTGAAGGTAGAGCCAAGCTCGTACACGCCCTGCACCGCACGGTTGAACAGCGGGCTGTCGGACGGGTTGCCTTCGGTCGGGGGGCGAGGGCGGTCATTGGGGTCGAAATCCGGCAAGCTGGCAATGGCAATCACCTCGCCAGTATGCACATCCATCAGGACCGAGGCGGCACCCTTGGCATTCATCAGCTTCATGCCGCCGTACAGCACGCGCTCGGTCGCCGCTTGAACGGTCAAATCCAGCGACAGTTCCAGCGGTGCGCCTTCGCGGGCCGGATCACGCAGCACGTCGTCAAAATATTTCTCAACCCCGGCAGTGCCGATCACCTCTGCCGAATGCACGCCCTCACGGCCAAATCCAGCGCCCCCCAGAACGTGGCTGGCGATGGACCCGTTGGGAAACAGCCGCATCTCGCGCGGGCCGAACAGCAAGCCCGGCTCGCCAATATCATGCACGGCCTGTTGTTGTTCGGGGCTGATCTTCTTCTTCACCCAGACGAATTTGCGCTTGCCCGAAAAATCCTTGATCAGGCGCTCTTCCTTAAGATCCGGAAAGATCCCGGCCAAAGCCTTGGCGGCGCGTTCCGGTTCAACCATCTGCTGCGGATGCGCATAAAGTGAATGGGTTTCCATGTTGGTCGCAAGAATGCGGCCCCGGCGGTCCACAATATCGGCGCGCTGCGCGATGATCGACGCGCCCGCGGCCTGCGCGCGTGGCTCGCTCGCCTCGGAGGCCGACAAGACACCCATCCGCGCACCGATCACCGAAAATGCGCAGAAAAACATCACGCCCAGCACCAACAGCCGCCCCTCGGCGCGGGTGCGGGACCGGTCGCGCATCTGCTCGTGGCGGATGCGCAGGTTTTCGCGTTCAATGGCATCGGGGTTTTCGCCCCGGCTGCGGGCTTCGAGAATACGGGCGAGAGGGCGCAGCGCGGTCCGGTTCATTCGTCCTCTCCCGAGCTGGCCACCGTGATCGCCTGTTCGTCAATCACCGCGGCACGCTGCGGATAGGACACCTGATCGACGCGACCAAACTGATCCGGGCGCAGCGGCAACAGCCCCAAGCTTTCAAAGTTGACCTCGGCCAGATCGCGCAGCCTGTCGGGACGGTTGAGATAGGCCCATTCGGCCTTCAGCACGGCCAGGCGCGCGCGCGCGGCACCGATCTTGTGTTGCAGGCGTTCGGCATTCGACAGCGCCTCCTGCGTCTTGTAATTCTCGTGATAGGCCCAGAAGGCCAACCCGATCACGGAAAGCGCGGTCAGCACAAAAAACAGGCTACGCATTATCTCGCTCCTTTCAGCAATGGCATGGCAATGGATTTGGCGTCGATCTCGCCCGCAGGTGCGTCCGTCCGCGTGGCCACCCGCAACAAGGCGCTGCGCGCACGCGGATTGACATCCAGCTCTTCGGGATCGGCGCCGATGGCCTTGCGGTTGGCAATCTTGAATTGCGGGTCCGGCGCTTCGACCTCGGGCGCGAAACGGTTGGCATTGCCCAGCGCCCCGCCGCGCGCCTGAAGGAAACGCTTGACCATGCGGTCCTCGATGGAATGAAAGCTGACAACCGCCAGCCAGCCGCCGGGTCTCAGCACCCGTTCCGCCGCCAGCAACCCCTGATACAGCGCGCCATATTCATCATTCACCGCAATCCGCAGCGCCTGAAAGCTGCGCGTGGCGGGATGCGACTGTCCTGGCTTCTGCCGTGGCAGGCAGCCCTCGATGATACCGGCCAGTTGCAACGTCCTGGTGATCGGCTCTTTTTCGCGTTCGCGGACAATCGCACGGGCTATGCGACGAGAGGCGCGCTCTTCGCCGTAAGTATACAGAATATCGGCCAGATCGATCTCTTCGGCACTGTTGACCAGATCGGCGGCGCTGTCGCCCGTGACCCCCATCCGCATATCCAGCGGCCCGTCGCGCATGAAGGAAAAGCCACGCTCGGCCAGATCCAGCTGCATCGAGGACACGCCCAGATCCAGCACCACGCCGTCGACGCCCTCGGCATGTTTATCCATATCGGCGAAATTCGCCTCGACCAGCCGCAGCTTGTCGCCATATTCCGCCGCCCAGTCCCCGGCCATGTCAAAAACCATCGGGTCGCGGTCAATGCCGATGACCTGCTCGGCACCAGCCTCCAGCAACCCGCGCGCATAGCCGCCCGCACCGAAGGTGCCGTCAATCCAGATGCCTTCTACAGGCGAAACCGCCCGCAGAAGCGGGCGTAGCAAGACCGGGATATGCGGGGCAGAAGGCGGGGCGGCGGGTGGCATCTCTTACGCGCCTCCTTCATCTTCCAGGAAACTCAGCGGATCGAAATCCTCGGGCAGCTCGTCCAGGAATTCTTCGGTCTTGGCCAGTTCTTCCCGCTCAAAGGTTTCGGGATTCCAGATCTGGAACGTATCGCCCGCGCCAATGAAAAACGCCTGCCCGTCAAGGCCGATCTTCTGGCGCAGCTTGGCAGGCAGGACCAGACGCCCGGTCTCGTCGACATTGGTGGGATGGGACTGGCCTTGGAAAAGCTGTTGCAGAATCCGGCGTTGCCGCGATCCGCGCGGCTTTGCGTCGATCTTGCTGTCCACCTCTTCGATGGCCTCGATCGTGTAGCATTCCAGAAATTTGCGGCGATGGTCGCCATAGACAATCACAAGCTCGGGGTTCAGCCCTTCGGTCCAGTTCGGATCGCACTCTTCCAGTACACGACGAAAAGAGGCCGGGATGGATACCCTGCCTTTCGCATCTACCTTGAGTTGGCTTTCGCCTCTGAACCTGCGACCCACTGCCCTGCCGCTTCCTTCGATTGCCCCACCCGGTTTTCCCGGTCCCTAAACGCGAAAGGGCGGGCTGATCTGCTGCCACTGATCAACCCGCCACCCTCGTCCCGCTTTGTGCGGATATGTCCAGCTACACGCGCCATCTGGGGGGATGTCTGCTCGCTCGCGCGCCGGATCTTTGGTCACGATGAAAGGCGGAGCCTGTATGAAACCTGCCGTTCTTGTTTTTGTTGGGAGAATGTTTCGGGGTTCTTTGTGTGCCCCTTCGTCCCGTCCCTCATCGTGTTTACAGGGATACTATGGGAATTGATGGCGATCAATAGGAATTTATGGTCCTGAGCCACTGCATCTAGTTTTCCACACCCCTACAAAACAACATATCGTTGCCATCCTGCAAAACTGGACGCGATTTGTAGCGGATGGATAGAAACTACACACCAGATATAGCGCCCAAACCGCGCCGCGTTTTTCCCATGAGTTTGTCGATTTTTTCTCGACTGGTGACCGCTTTCACACAGCACTGGCCAAGCCATCGCCACGAATCGTGGTTGCATCTGTCGCTTTTGCGCGGAATCCCCCTGTTGGCGGTATGAATTCCCATCCGTCCCATGCAATCCCGTCTGACAGCCTTCTTTCGCCCTTATAATTCCACTCTTGCCTTGAAAATGCCTGCGCAGTAGAGCGTTCGTATCTCGGTTCGGGCTGTCAAACGTCCGACGAAGAGGGAACGCGGTGCGGGGCATGCCCTTATTCCGCGGCTGCCCCCGCAACTGTGAGCGGCGAGCGCGGTCGGATGATGTCACTGTGGTGTGCGCGCACCCACGGGAAGGCCCGACCAAGCGACGACCCGCAAGCCAGGAGACCTGCCGGGAAGATCACCCTATTCGGGCGCGGGGGGCGCCGGGATAACGGTTCTCCGTTGCGGTGACAGACCTTCACCGTTCGCGGATGGGCACCCCTTTCCCGAGCCAGACATAAAGCGCCGGTGCCCGGATTGCGCCGCTTCGATCTGGAAAGGATCGTCCATGAAACAAACCCTCGCCCCGGCCTCCCTGCTGGCGATCGGCCTCGCCCTGCCCGCAATGGCGCAGGAATACACCATCCTCGACACGATCACCGTTTATGCCAACCAGTCCAGCCTGCCGCTGTCGCGCACAGGCGCTTCCGTGGATGTCATCGACAAGGATGATATTGCCGACACGCCCAGCGCGTCGCTGTCTTCGATCATCTCCGGCACGGCAGGCGTCACCTTCACCCAGCCCGACGGCCCCGGTGGTCTGTCATATAGCGGTGCAAACTACGTCCGCCTGCGCGGGCTTGACCAAAAATACGCCCCGGTGCTGCTGAACGGCATCGACATTTCCGACCCATCCGCCACCCAGACCAGCTTTGACTGGAAGAATACGCTGCTCGGCGGCATCAGCCGGGTCGAGGTCGTCAGAGGCGCGCAATCGGCCTTATACGGGTCCGAGGCCGTGGCAGGCGTCATCGCCATCACCGCCGCCCAAGCCCCCGAAGAACCGGGCCGCGAAGGCTCTGTCGCGATCGAAGCCGGGTCTTACGGAACCGCGCGCGGCACGCTGAGCTACGGTATCGCGACCGACAATGCCGGGTTCGCGGTCACCGCCTCGCGGGTGCGCACCGACGGCATCAGCGCCTACTCCAATGACGATGAGGAGGACGGCTTTGCCGGCGGCCAATACACGTTCGACGCCTATTACCGCGTCACGCCGGATGTGAAACTCGGCCTGACTGGCTTCGCCTTCGATTCCGAGTTTGACTACGACCCCGGTGCCAGCACCGGCGACACGCAACAACGGGGCCTGCGCGCCTATGTCGAGGCCGATACCGGTGCCGTGCATCACGAATTCGACATGTCCCGCTTTACCGTGGATCGCGACACGCCGCTGTCCTTCACTCAGGCTTATGAAGGCGAACGCGACAAGGTCGGCTATAACGGAACCTGGACCGCGACCGACGCCCTGACCGTGTCCTTCGGGGCCGACTGGACCCGCGAAACTGCCGAAAGCTTCACCGATGACGAGGTTGTGGTGCGCGGCCTCTTTGGCGAGGTTCAATACGCGGCGACGCCCGATCTTGATCTGGCCCTGTCCGTTCGCCATGACGACAACCTGCAATTCGGCGGTTTCACCACCGGACGTGCCGCATTGAACTGGCGGCTGCGCGATGACCTTACCATCCGCTCGACGCTGGCCAACGGCTTCCGCGCCCCGTCCCTGAACGAACTGTTCGGCGGCTTCGGCGCGAACCCGAACCTTGACCCGGAGAAAAGCCGCAGCTTCGATCTGGGGCTGGAAAAGACCTTTGCAAACGGCGCAGAGGTGACGGCGACGCTGTTCTATACCGAGATCGACGATCTCATCCAGTACACCACTGCCTATAATCAGGTTGAAGGCACATCCGTGTCCAAAGGGGTTGAGCTTTCGGGCCTCCTGCCGATTTCTGACCGGGTGACATTGACCGGCGCATTCACCTACACCGATGCGCGCGACTCCGACAACGATCCGCTTCAGCGTGTGCCGCGCTATGCGCTTGACCTTGGCGTTGCCGCGGACATCACCGACCGGATCAGCGCGTCGGCCAGCCTGCAACGTCGCGCTGACTTGCCCGCAACCTTCGGCACGGGTTTCACGCCCGAGGATGTGGCAAATTACACCGTGGTCAACGCGCAGCTGGGCTACGCCTTCGACAATGGCATTGATGCCTATGTCCGCGTCGAAAACCTGTTCGACCGCGAATACGAGCCAATTCCGGGCTACGAGACCTCCGGTCGTGCCGCCTATGTCGGGATCCGTGCGTCCTTCTAGGCTCATATCGTTTGTCGCCGCGCTGGTTCTTTCCGGCGCGGCGGCGCTCGCGGCCCCGCAGCGGGTCGTGTCTCTGAACGTCTGCACCGACCAGATGGCGATGCTGCTTTCCGGTCCCGGCCAATTGATGGCGGTCTCCAAGCTGGCGTCGGACCCGCGCACATCCGCGATGGCCGAACAGGCCGAGGGCTGGCCCGTCACCGATGGCAGCGCCGAGGATGTCTTTCTGCGCACCCCCGATCTGGTGCTGGCGGGCACCTACACCACCCGCGCCACCGTCGAGATGCTGGAACGGCTGGGCGTGCGCGTCGAACGGTTTGCGCCTGCGAACTCGCTTGCGGATGTGCGCGACAACCTGGCGCGGATGGGGGCGTTGCTGGGACGCGAGGTCGCCGCCACCGCCCTGATCGCGGCTTTTGACGCCCGTCTGGCCGCGCTGACGGAAACCCCTGACACCCCCCCGCGCGTTGTCATGTATCAGGCGCTCGGCACCACGACCGGTGCCGACACGCTTGCAGGCGATGTGCTGCGCGCCGCGGGCTTTCGCAATATCGCCGCCGAGTTGGGCCTGCCTTTCGGGGGCCGCCTGCATCTGGAAGAACTGCTGCTGGCGCAACCCGATCTGATCCTGATCGGTGCGCCCTATGGCGGACATGCGCGCGCCACCGAATTGCTCGACCACCCCGCCCTTGCCGCCACCGGCGCGCTGCGGCGGATCGACGATGGCGCCAAATGGACCTGCGAGACACATTATATACTGGATGCCGTGGCGCAGATGCGCGCCCTGCGACTGGAATGGGAGGCCGCACAATGAGCCCCCGCATCCTCGCCGCCTTGCTCAGCCTGCTTGTGCTGGCGATGTTCGCCGCCTCGATGTTTCTGGGTCACGCCGCGATTGGCCCGATGGATGCGCTGCGCGCGCTGGCCGGTCAGGGCGAAGAGCTGACCACGTTGATCCTGACGCAGATCCGCCTGCCGCGTGCGCTTCTGGCGGCGATGGTCGGTGCCTCGCTGGGCCTGTCGGGTGCTGCGATGCAGGGCTATCTGCGCAACCCGCTGGCCGAACCCGGACTGATCGGCGTGTCCGGGTCCGCCGCCCTGGGCGCAGTGATCGCGCTGCAAACCGGGCTGGCGGCGGGTTTTGCGCTGGTCTTGCCACTGATGGCCCTTGGCTTTGCCTTCGCTGCGGTCCTGCTGATCCTCGCCCTCGCCGGCCCGCGAGGATCGTCGCTGACGCTGATCCTTGCAGGCATCGCGATTTCGGCACTCGCAGGCGCGTTCACGGCGCTGGTGCTGAACCTGTCGCCCAACCCCTATGCCGCGTCGGAAATCATGTTCTGGATGATGGGGTCCGTCGCTGACCGCTCGATGGCGCATGTGGCGCTGGCCGCCCCCCTGATGCTGCTGGGATGGGCCGCGCTGTTCACGCTGGGCCGGGGGCTGGACGCGCTGACACTGGGCGAGGATGCGGCGCAGGCGATGGGCATTCCGCTATCGCGCCTGCGCCTGACCCTTTTGGCGGGCACCGCCGCCGCCGTGGGGGCCGCGACGGCCGTGGCAGGCGCTGTCGGTTTTGTCGGCCTGATCGTGCCGCATATCCTGCGCCCGCTGACCGGGGCGCGCCCGTCAACGCTGCTCTGGGCCTCGGCGCTTGGCGGCGCGGCGATGGTGCTGGCCGCCGACCTTGCCGTACGGCTGATCTTGCCTGACCGCGACCTGAAGCTTGGCGTTGTCATGGCGCTGATCGGCGCGCCGCTCTTCCTGCATCTGATCTACAAGACGCGGAGGGAGATGGCATGACCCTGCTCACGCTCGATGCCCTGACCGTCCGGCGTGGCGACCGCCCGGTGGTGGATCGCGTGTCCTTCTCGATCGGCCCCGGCGAATGCGTCGGCCTGATCGGCCCGAACGGTGCGGGCAAGACAACGCTGATGCGCGCGGCCCTTGGCTTGTTGGCACACCAAGGCCATAGCAGCCTTGCCGAGATGCCCGCACGCGACCGCGCCGCCACCGCCGCATGGCTGCCCCAGAAGCGAGAGATCGCCTGGCCCGTCACGGTCGAGGCGCTCGTAGCCCTTGGTCGGCTGCCGCATCTACCACGCGGCACAAGGCTGCGCGAGACCGACCGAACCGCCGTCGAGGCCGCCTTGTCCCGCATGGGGCTGACCGCCTTCAGGGACCGGCTGGCAACAGAACTGTCCGGTGGCGAGCAGGCGCGGGTTCTCATCGCCCGCGCGCTGGCGCAGGAAACGCCCCTGCTGATGGCGGACGAACCCTCTGCCGGGCTTGACCCGGCAGCTCAGATCGCCACGCTGCGGGTGTTCAGGCAGCTGACGCGCGAAGGTCGCGCAGTGCTGGCCTCACTCCACGATCTTAACCTCGCAGCGCGCTATTGCACGCGGCTGATCTTGCTGGGCGACGGGCTGCTCGTGGCCGACGGCCCCCCCGCCGATGTGCTGACGGCCGACAATATCGCCCGTGTCTTTCACCTCGAGGCGCGGATGATCAACACCGATCACGGGCCGCTCTTCCAACCGCTGGACGTGCTGCCATGACCGCCCTGAAGGAAGCCTTCCGATGCTAGGCCAGATCACCCCCCTCCTGTCGCGCGGCGGTCCCGCGCTCTGGGTCATCGCGGCGCTGTCCGTGGTCACGCTGGCGCTGATCCTGTGGAAGCTGTGGCGCCTGTCGGTGCTGGGCGCATGGCGGCGCGCGCGGGTCGAGTCCGCCCTGACGCTCTGGTCTGACGGTCAGCGCGACGCCGCCCGCGATCACCTGAGTGGCCGCCCCGGCCTGCGCGCCCGCGTGACCCATGCCGCGATGCAGGCGCTGACGGGTGGCATGGCCCCCGACCCCGCCCGCGAGGAAACCGCCCGCGTCGCCCGCGCCGCCCTGATCGAGGCGCGCACCGGGCTGCGCGCATTGGAACTGATCGCCACCATCGCGCCGCTCCTGGGCCTGCTCGGCACGGTTCTGGGCATGATCGAGGCGTTCCAGGCCCTGCAAGACACCGGCAGCCGCGCCGATCCCGCAGCCCTGGCAGGCGGCATATGGGAAGCGCTGCTGACCACCGCCGCAGGCATGGCCGTGGCCATCCCGGCAGGCGTTGCCCTGTCATGGTTCGACAGCATCGCCGAACGCCTGTCCCATGATATGGAGGACGCCGCCACCCGCATCTTCACCACCGGGCCCCGCTCCTGATGTTGTCTCTCGCCGCCCCCCCACGCCGCCGCAAGCCCAGCCTGACACCGATGATCGACGTGGTGTTCCTGCTGCTGGTGTTCTTCATGCTGGCCGCGCGGTTTGGCGGCGAAAGCGCGGTGCCGCTGGATGTGGGCGGCGCGGGTGACGGCTGGACCGGTCCGCCACGGCTAGTCGAGATCAATGCCACCGGCCTCAGCCTCAACGGCATTCCGGTGGCGCAGGGCGCGCTGGCGGATGCCCTCGCCCCGCTGATGCCCGCGCCCGATGCGCCGGTGATCCTGCGTGGCAGCGACGGCGCGTCGGTGCAGGACATGCTGGACGTACTTGACCTGTTGCGCGCTGCTGGCCTGACATCGCTGGTGGTGGCGGAATGAGCAAATCAGACCGCAAAGCCGCGCCATGACCCGCCTGCTGCCCCCCACCCCAAGACGCGCGACGCGCGAACCCGTGGTGCCCATGATCAACGTGGTGTTCCTGCTGCTCATCTTCTTTCTGATGACCGCCAGCCTGACCCCGCCCGATCCGCTGCCCCTGACCCTGCCGCAAAGCGCAAGCGAGGCGGCGGCTGACCAAGCCAACACGCTCTACCTTGCCAGCGACGGCCAGATCGCCTTTGGGAGATTGCGCGGCGCAGAGGCAGAAACCGCCGCGGCGTCAGGCACCACACTTCTGCTCAAGGCCGATCGCGACGCACCCGCGCAGGCGCTTGCCGCCCTGCTGACCCGCCTTACCCGGCTTGGCGTCCAGCAGGTTTCCGTCGTCACCGAGGCCGCGCCGTGACCCGGCCCGCCACATGTCCTGACGGCCCCGACCGATGAGAGGCACGCTGGAAGCCGCAGCCGCCCTGACACTGGCCACCGCGCTACACGCGGCGGGGCTTGTCTGGGTCGACGACCACCTGTCACCGCCGGACGCCGCCGCATCGCAGTCAGGCGATCTGGGCAGTGACAGCGTGACGCTTGCCGCCCTGCCCCGCAGCATGGCCGGGATGCTGGAACGTTGGGACGCCCCGCCCGAGACATCCATGCCGACGGATTTACCCGATGCACCGGCCGCTGATGCCGCCCCGACAATACAACCTGCCATGTCTGCGCCCCTCGCGGTGCCGCGCCCGGACGCGCTGAATGACCCCGCCGAGGATACCGCGCCCGCGCTGGACACAAGATCGCCTGCCCCCTCTGCGCTGGACAGCAAGGCCCCACGGGGGTTGCGCGCCCCTGCGGCACCCGCGCTTAGCCTGCCGGACGTGCCAAACACCGCACCCCAAGCGCTGCCGAGGTCGCCAACAACGCCGCGCCCGCCTGACCAACGCGCCACCGCCGCCTTGCCGCAGGTGGACAGTGCAGCGCCCCCGCAACCCAGACGCCATGCGCCCAGCGTGTCAGAACGGCCGCAAGCGCGCCCCACGCCCAAGGCCGCCCCGCAAAAGAGCACGACGAAAGCGTCCCCTCGCAAGCCTGCAAGCTCTGCGCCCCCGCAAGCACCCTCCGCCGGGCGCGAAGCGCAGACCGCCGCCGGTGCAGGCAAAACCGCGCCGCAACAGCAACGCGCCAGCACCGCACAGATTGCCAGCGCCAAGGCCCGCTGGGATGCACAGGTCGGCCAGCGCATCGCTCGCGCCCAGCGCTATCCGCGCGGCACCCGCGCCAGCGGAACGGTTGTCGTGAAGATAAAGGTGACGCGGCAAGGCCGGGTCGTGGATGCCAGCATCGCGCGCGGCTCCGGCGATGACACGCTGGATCAGGCGGCCTTGCGCGCGGTCAATCGCGCGCGGCTGCCCGCCGCCCCGTCAGAGCTGACGGATGCGGCGTATTTCTTCCAGATCCCGCTGGCCTTCCGCCGGTAGCGCCCGGATCAGCAGGCGGCATCCGATTCGGCGGACGGCACCCGGTTCGGCAGGTAGCGCCCGGTCAAGCGATCCCGTCTTTGACCAGACGGTCCGCCAGCTGCGCAAAGGCTTGCGCCACCGGCCCGTCGCCTGCTGCAATCGGCTTGCCCGCGTCGCCCGACAGGCGCGTGTCCAGATCGACGGGCAGCGATCCCAACAGGGGCACGCCCAGCTTTTCCGCCTCTGCCGCGACACCGCCCTGACCGAACAGATGCGCCTCATGCCCGCAGGAGGGGCAGATATAGGTGGACATGTTCTCGATCATCCCGAGGATCGGCACCTTGAGCGTCTGGAACATGTCGATGGCCTTGCGCGCATCCAGCAGCGCCACATCCTGCGGCGTGGACACGATCAGCGCACCGGTCAGATCGGCCTTCTGGCCCAGCGTCAATTGCACATCCCCGGTGCCGGGGGGCAGATCGACGAGCAGCACGTCCAGCTCGCCCCATTGCACCTGAGTCATCATCTGCTGCATCGCGCCCATCAGCATCGGCCCGCGCCAGACAGCGGCCTTGCCTTCCTCCAGCATGAACCCGATGGACATCAGCGTGACGCCATGCGCGTGCAAGGGAATGATCGTCTTGCCATCGGGCGAGGCCGGGCGCTTGTTGATCCCCATCATGCGCGGCTGGCTGGGTCCGTATATATCCGCGTCGAGCAATCCCACGCGCCGACCCGAACGCGCCAGCGCCACGGCAAGGTTGGCCGAGACCGTGGATTTGCCCACACCGCCCTTGCCGGAACCGATGACAAGGATCCGGTCCACGCCCGGAGGGTTCATCGGCTGTGATTGCGGCTTGGCATGACCGCCGAATTTCAGACTGGGCGGCGGCGTCTTTTCCGCCGGTCCATGCGCCGTCAGCGCAACACTGGCCGAGGTCACACCCTCGATCCGCGTCACAGCTTCCTCGGCCGCGCGGCGCAAAGGCTCCATGTGACGCGCGACTTCGGGGCTTGGGGCCTCGATGACAAACCGCACGGTGCCACCATCGACACTCAATGCGCGCACCATATCGCTCGAAAAAAGATCGCCGCCATCCGGCAAGGCGAGTCCTGCCAAAACCCGCTCTACTTCATCGCGAATTTCATTCATGCTCAATTCTCCATCATCGTTGCTGCCGAAGGTGGCAGCTTTGCGAGCGAACACAACCCTAACCCGACAACCACAAAAAAATCACAATATTTTATGACGTTACGTCAGCCTCCACTATGCAATTGCTGCATAGCAGCATTGACCATTGGGGTATTGTGCATCTGCAGCATACGCCTATCTTGGTGTCAACGAAACGAACAACAACACACGAAAATGAGCATCACAATGGCATACGCAACGCACACATCAAACACTCAAAGCGCATTCGCTGCACGCGTCGGCGACGCTCTGGACACCATCCGCACCCGGTTCGAACGCCGTCGCGTCTACAAGCGCACATTGACAGAGCTGCAATCGCTGTCGACCCGCGAACTCGAAGATCTGGGCTTGAACCGCAGCTCGCTGAACCGGATCGCCTACCAGGCCGCATACGAGGTCTGAACAAGTTTCAAGGATCGAAAGGCTTTTCCTCCTCCCTGAGCCTTTCGTAACTGGCGACGGTCTCCATCCTCCCGGAGATCGTCGTCCGGAATTCCGGGCCCAAATGGCCCAGCACAGTTCGGAAGACGCCTCTCCTCCTCCCTGGCGTCAACCGTAACGAGAGCGGCGGCA